>NZ_JBFTLJ010000013.1:0-174289 GCF_056396385.1 Variovorax sp. 05T418
GCAGGATGGATCCGTCCGAGCCCTCGCAACGCACGGTGACGGCAGTGCCGACGCTGCGCGCCACCGCAGCCATGGCCTTGATCCGCCCATGCAGGAAGCCGCGATCATGAAAGTGGCCGATGGTGGCCGGCTCGACCTCCTTCAGCAAGGCCAGCAGTTGCAGCATGCAAGGCGGCGGCAACTCTCCTCGTTCGATTGCAGTCATTTCGGATATCGTCGTTGTGAATGACGGCAATCGTAGGCAGCCACTCCCGGCACCGATACTGATCAATTCTCACGATGGTTGATTCGAGTTCCTTATCAACGCGGTTCACCCTCCACCAGCTGGAAGCTTTCGTGTGGACCGCGCGTCTCGGCACGGTGCATGCAGCAGCGCGCCACCTGCATCTGACCCAGCCGGCGATCTCGCACCGCATTCGCGACCTGGAGGAGGAACTGGGTATCCAGCTGTTCGAACGCCAGAGCCAGCGCCTGCTGGTGACAGAGCTGGGCCGCAACGTGCTGGTCTATGCGGAGCGCGTGCTGGCGTCGGCGCAGGACATGGCGAGGCTCGATCTGCGGCGCACCATCACCGGCCTGGTGCGCCTGGGAGTGGACGAGTCCTGCGCGATCATCGGGATGCCGCAGATCCTCAAGGAGATCAAGGACAGCTATCCGGCGCTCCGCGTGGACCTGACGGTGGGCGGAGGCGCCCAACTGCTTCAGAAGATCAACAGCCACGAGTTGGACATAGCGCTGCACACGGGGCAAAGCAGCCAGCCCGACGTGACAAGCCAGTTCATCGGACTGACCGAACACCAGTGGGTGGCGGCCCACGACCTGATGATGCCCGACGGAGACTTTCTGCCGGCCCACGCCCTGAACCACCGCATCGTCTGCAATGCGCCGCCGTCGACCCTGCATGAATCGGCATCGCGCTGGCTGGCCTCGGATGGCTATTCGTTCGAGGAGTACAGCAGTTGCAATTCGCTCTCGCTCATGGTGGCGCTGGTCGCCTCCGGCCATGCGATTGCCATGCTGCCCGCATCGATCACGCGCCGGCAGGTCGCCGAAAAGTCCCTGCAGGTGTTGCGCGCCAAGCCGGCGGTGCCGAACGTGCCCTACTACTTCTCGTACCTGGCGCATCACCGCAGCGACATGACGGCACGCATCCTGGACATCGTGCTGCGCAACTTGCACTACGCCGGGTTCTTCCAAGCTGAAGGATCGTCCTAGACGGACGCAACTGCGGCATCGCTTTTCACCCATCGCGGTCGCGATTGGGTACAGCGATCTGCGAAATTCTGGCCAAAGGCGGCTGCACGCATCAGTTACCGCACTGGTTCGAAAGTGGCAAGTTCTCGCAGCATTCGCGGCCACGCCCTGAGCCCCTTCCCGATCGAGGCGATCCGGGAAAACTCGCCGGGCGCGTGCACCGGTTCGTCCGGCAGGTTGTAGCCGAACATCAGCGTGTCGACGCCCATGGTCTCCTTGAGCACGGCGGTGATCGGCACGGTGGCGCCGAGGCGCACGTGCAGCGGCCTGCGCCCGTGCTCGGCCAGCAGCACCCGTTCGGCCGCCTTGACGAGCGGGCTGCGCGGGCTGAGACCCGAGGCGGGCGAGTCGCCGCCCTGGAACTCGATCTGGAGCCTGACACCGGGCGGCCAGCGCTCGACAAGGTGGCGCTTGACCGCATCGAGCGCCCGCTCGGGCGACTGTCCGGGAACGATGCGCATTGACATCCTCGCGTGCGGAAGTTCTTCGTCTATGGATATGGGGTTTTCCTCGTTGGCTGCGCGGGCGTCCGAAGGCCCTGGCCGGAAGAAGCTCTCACAGGCACACCACAGCGAGCAACACGCCCGCAAGCCCAAACGGCGTCGACAGGTCGAACGAAACCGGCGCCCCCGCCGCCAGCTGCGCCCGCAAACCCGACACCAGCGCACCGAAGAGAGCGCGATGCCAAGGGCGTTGCCAACCTGGATACGACACCGAGGACGGCCGAGGCGGTCGCCGAGCGCGCAGGGTCCACACTCGAAAGCGCCTGCCCGGTTTTGCCGTGAAGAGCTGGCAGGGCTACTTCGCGCCCGCCGGCACGCCCCCGACCAACTCCTCTGCCAGGGATGCTCCGACAGGGAGGTGAAGTTCGAGCGGCAGTGCATTCGCGACAGCGAACGCTCTCGAACTGCATGGAAAAAAGCTCTCGCAGCTTCGCGGAGAGAGAGTCGCGATCGAAAACTGTTTTTATGCAACCGGCGACATAACAATGCATATTTATGCGCCGCTAAGCATTTTCTGGATAGGATTGCGCCATGGAAGCGAAAAATCTCAGGCCTCATGCCTCTGGCAACCCCGGAGATCCCATCGGAGCTGCATGGCTCGTTCGCGCGTTCGGCCTTGAACTCGTCCAGCCCATCTTTGTCCGCAGCGAGATCGGTCCCCGCAGACAGACCGTACACCATCCGGGGTACCGTCGGGAGGTCCACCAAGAGCACATGCGACCTGCTGCCACGCTGCAGGCCCACCTGACTTTCATGCTCAAGCACGAGGGCGTGCACCTCGAACTCCTGGCCCGCCTCTTTGAACGCCTGGACCCGCTCGTCGTTGCCGACTGGGTGCGTGCAGAGCCGAACGGTCAATACGCCCGCCGGGCCGGTTTCTTCTACGAGTGGCTCACTCGGCGAGAGCTGCCGATCGAGAACGGCTTGGTCGGGGGCAACTACGTCGAAGCCCTGGATCCTGAAGAACAGGTGGTCGCGACCACCAGCGTGCCGGTGGGCCGGTGGCGTGTGCGGGACAACATGCCGGGGACCAGCGACTTCTGTCCCACGGTTCGCCTGACGCCCGCGAATCACGAGGGGCTTCAGTTCGACCTGGCCGGCGCGTTGGCTCGAGAGGAAGCTGAGTTTGGAGCGGAGGTCCTGCGCAGAAGCGCAGTGTGGATGACGCTGCGGGAAAGCCGCTCGAGCTTTCAGATCGAAGGCGAGCAGGACCAGATCACACGTGTCCAACGATTCGCCGCCGTGATGGAAACGCGCACCGGCGCGGGCGACGCTCCGCTGACACCCGATGCGCTGGCCACGCTGCAGAAGGACATCCTGGGCGAGGTGACCACGCTCGCCTCGTTCGGCCTTCGGCGATCCCCCGTCTTCGTGGGGCAAATGGTGCACTTAGAGAACGTTGTTCACTACGTCGCGCCCGACTGGCCTGACGTGGCGCCCATGCTGGATGGTCTGAGGACCTTTGTCGAACGAACGAATGGTGCGTCGCCGACTGCGCGAGCCGCGGTCGCCTCGTTCGGGTTCGTGTATATCCATCCATTGGCGGACGGCAATGGCCGCGTGCATCGGTTCCTCGTCAACGATCTCCTCCGCCGAGACGGTGCAATCCATGCGCCATTCATCCTCCCAATCTCGGCCTTGATCACGGAGCACTCCGTGGAGCGCGCACGCTATGACGCCGCGCTCGAGGCGTTTTCGCGCCCGTTGATGAGCAGGTATGCCGACCGGTACCGGTTCACGAGGGAGTCAGAGGTTCAACCTGACGGCGTGATGTCGAACTTTCATTTCGAAGCGTACGCAGATGCGCGGCCGGCCTGGCGATTCCTGGACCTGACAAGCCATGTCGAATACACAGCCGGGCTGCTTCAGCGCACGATCCAGCAGGAGATGCATGCGCAAGCCTCCTTCTTTCGAAGCCTCGGCCAGGCACGTGCCGCAGTGAAGGAACTCGTCGAGGGACCGGACGCCGACGTGGACGCGATCATTCGCTCGGCCCGCGAGAACGATGGGGTGCGATCGGGAAAGCTGGCAAAGCGCTTTCCGGCTCTGCAGAACGATGCGCTGTGGGAGAAGGTCGCTGCCGCGGTTGCGCAATCCTTTGGCCCAGAGCCCCACGAAGCAGAGGGCACGGAGGACGATCCGGCCTCACGGTCGCCGATTGGATGACCCCGCCAGGGTTGCTCCGAGGGGCATCTGTCGATTTCCGCTGGCGACCTGTCGCGGCAGCCTGGTACCTAGGCGTAGGTGACGAGATCGCACCTGGCACCTCGGCCTTCATTCGCAAGCTGGCCGTCCGCCGGGCGTGGGCGAAGAAGGGGGTTTCGACTGAGCTGCTGTCGTTTGCCCGAGCCCATGCACGGGCTTTGGCCCGGCCCTACCTTCGCCTGGACTGCGTCGCGGATCGGCTTGGGCTGCGAGATCTCTATGAGCACTTCGGCTTCGCGGTGCACAGCGTCATTCGGAAGGGCACCGTCTCGTTCGCGCGAGACGAACTCCAGACGACACAATAGCCGCGACACCATCCTTTCGGAGTTTTCGTGTACGTCTCCAAGCACCACGCGCTGCCCGAGCCCGCCGAAGCCCAGGCACTGATCGAGGCCCACCCGCTGGGCGCATGGGTCGTGCCCGGCCGCGAAGGCCTGGTCGCCAACCATGTGCCCTTCCTGCTGGACAGGTCGCGCGGCCCGTTCGGAACACTGATGGGCCATGTGTCGCGTGCCAATCCGGTGTGGAAGCTGCTGCCTGCCGCAGCGCATTCGGCGGTCATGTTCCAGGGCCCGCAGTCCTACATCACGCCCGGCTGGTATCCGGGCAAACAGGCGCACGGAAAGGTCGTGCCGACCTGGAACTACGCGGTCGCCCATGCGCACGGCGCGGCGCGGGCCATCGACGACGAACACTGGCTGCGCGGCATGCTGACGCGCCTCACGGCCGCCCATGAGTCCTCGAAGCAATTGCCCTGGCAGATGACGGACGCGCCGGCGGATTTCATCGACAGGATGCTGCGTGCCGTGGTGGGCATCGAGATTCCGATCGAGCGCTTGGTCGGCAAGCTCAAGGCGAGCCAGGACGAGGACCTGCAGGACCGGTGGGGCACCGTGAGCGGGCTGGCCGCCGAAGGCACCGAGAACGCGGCGGCGATGGCGCGCCTCGTCGAACGTGCCGCCCGGCAACAGCGCTGACGGGATCGCCATGCTGCTGTATGTGCTCGATCTCGCAGGCATCGCGGTCTTCGCAATCAGCGGCGTGCTGGCGGCGGGCCGTGCGGACCTCGACTGGCTGGGCGTGGTGGTGATCGCCTCCGTCACGGCCGTGGGCGGCGGCACATTACGCGACCTGCTGCTGGACCGCCATCCGGTGTTCTGGATCCGCGAAGTGCGCTATGTGTACGCGATCCTGGCGGCGACAGCGGCCGCCATCGCATGGGTTCATTTCTTCCCGCTGCCCGAGCACGCGCTGGCCTTGGCCGATGCGCTGGGCCTCGCGCTCTTTGCGATGACCGGGGCGCAGGTGGCCGAGGAGCGGCGCCTGCCGGCGCTCGTCGTGATCCTGATCGGCACCATGACCGGCGCCGCCGGCGGCCTGTTGCGCGATGTGCTCACCGACCGCATTCCGCTGCTGCTGAGCAGCGGCATCTATGGTTCCGCTGCCATCGCGGGCATTGCGGCCTACCTGCTGCTGCAGGCCGCCGGAATGCCGCGCCACTGGGCCTTTCACGCGGGGCTGCTGCTGGTGGTGGCGCTCCGGCTCGGCGGGATCTACGGCGGCTGGCACCTGCCGGTGCTGCGGCTTTCGGCTTGAGCGCGGGCCGCGCGGCGCGGCCACCCGCCGCGGCGCTCAGCGCTTCGCGTTCTGGCTCTGCTCGCGGAACGCCGCCTCGCCGGCGGTGGAGATCTCGACCCACTTCTTGTCGGGCACGGCCTCCTCGGCGTAGTTGTCGTGCCAGTTCCACCACTTGTAGGTGGGCGTCTGCGGGTAGCCCTCGGGCGAGTCTTCCCACACTTCCTGCCGGCCGAGCGGCGTGATGTCGAGGTAGTTCCAGGTGTTGCCCATCTGCTCGTCGCCGCGGTTGTTGAGGAAGTAGGTGCGGAACACGCGGCCGCCTGCGTCGCGGTAGAACACGTTGGTGCCGTGCCATTCGTGCACGCCGAAGTCGGCGTCGAAGCTGTCAGTGAGCGTGAACCACGGAATCTCCCAGCCCATGCGCGCCTTCAGCCGCGCGATGTCCGCCTGCGGCGCGCGCGAGACGAAGACCAGGGTGGTGTCGCGGGCGTTCAGGTGGGCGACATGGGCGACCTGGTCGGCCACCATGGAGCAGCCGCGGCAGGCGTGGTCGGGCCAGCCGAACACGCCGGGCTCGAAGAAGGCGCGGTAGACGATCAGCTGGCGCCGGCCGTCGAACAGCTCGGGCAGGCCGACCTTGCCCGCGGGTCCTTCGAAGGCATAGGTTTTTTCCACGGCCATCCACGGCATGCGCCGGCGCTCGGCGGCCAGCGCGTCGCGCGCTCGGGTCTGGGCCTTTTCCTTCACGAGCAGCTGCTCGCGGGCCGCTTCCCACGCCTCGGGCGAAACGACCGGTGGGGTGTGCATGGCGGGCGCGGTGCCCTTCTTTCCGTTCTCGGTGGAAGTCGTCATGGCTTGAATCTCCTGGTTGGGCGAGAAGAAAAGTTTGGCACCGCCCACCCCGCCGCGGGAGTAACAAGTTTGGCGGGATTGCGGCTTTCCGCGCCGGGCCCGGTTCCTGCTATCCGGTGGTTTCCCCCCACCGCCCGCAGAGAACAACGCCATGACCACCACCAGCTTTCGCTCCACCCGCCGCACTGCGCTGCACATGCTCGCGGCAGGCGCCGCCTCGCTCGCCCTGCCCGCCTTCGCGCAATGGCCCGACAAGCCGATCAAGATCATCGTGACCTTTCCGCCGGGCGGCTCCAGCGACGTGCTCGCGCGCCTGCTCGCGGAACAGCTGTCGAAGAAGCTGGGGCAGCCGGTGGTCGTGGACAACAAGCCCGGCGCGGGCGGCACCATCGGCGGCGCACAGGTGGCCGCGGCCGCGCCCGACGGCTACACGCTGATGCTCTCGAACACCACGCCGATCGCGCTCGGCCCCTTCACGCTCGACAAGCAGCCCTACGATCCGGTGGCGGGCTTCAGCCACATCGCCTACCTGGGCGCCGCGCCGCTGGTCATCATGGCCAGCAAGCCCTCGGGCTTCAGGAGCTATGCGGACTTCGAGGCGGCCGGACGCAAGGATGGCCGCATGGACTTCGGCTCGGGCGGCCCCGGTTCGATCGGCCACATCCACGGCGAGCTGCTCAAGAAGATCACCGGGATCAACATGGTGCACGTGCCCTACCGCGGCGGCGCGCCGATGACCACCGACCTGATCGCCAACACCATTCCGGTGGGGATCGACGTCATCACCGCCTACGTCCCCTTCTTCAAGAGCGGACAGCTGGTGCCCCTGGCCGTGACCGGCACCCAGCGCTCGCCGCTGATGCCGGACGTGCCGAGCATCGCCGAGCTCAAGCAGCCGAAGCTGGTGCTGGAGAACTTCTTCGGCCTGTCCGGCCCGGCCAGGCTGCCGGAGGACGTGGTGGCGCGGCTCAACGCGGCCTGCAACGAGGTGCTGGTGATGCCCGAGATCCAGAAGAAGCTCACCGATCTGGGCATCGTGGCCAAGCCCGAGACCGTCGCCATGTTCAACGGCTTCGTGAAGGAGCAGGTGAACGTGCTGGGCCCGACAGTCAAGGGCGCGGGCATCAAGCTCTGACGAGACCGCCTCGGCGCCTGCACGGCGGCGCCCAGGAACGCTCTGCCGCAACAGCCCTGCTGGCGCCGTGGCCGCATAAGATGTATGATACGCATCATGCGAAACACAAAGCACAGCGTCAGGGCAGCGGCCAAGGAGGCCTCGCACGAGCGCATCCTGTCCGTGGCTGCCCGTGCGATCCGCCGCAGCGGCTACGACGGCACCGGCGTGGCCGACATCATGAAGGAAGCCGGCCTGACCCATGGCGCCTTCTACGCCCATTTCCCCTCGCGCGAAGCCATGCTGGCCGAAGCCGCGGGCCGGGCCTGTACCGAATCGGCCGCGGCCGCCGCCAAGGCCGCTTCCGACGAGCCCTCCGGGCAGGCCCTGCCCGCCATGCTGCGTGCCTACCTTTCGCCGGAACATGTGGCGCATGCGGAGATGGGGTGCCCGCTGGCCGCGCTGGGCTCGGAAACGCCGCGCCAGGCCGCCGAAGTGCGGCGCGTGACCACCCGCCACCTCAAGGAAATGATCGACCTCGTCGCGCGCCAGTCGCCCGACTGGGGCCAGCCCGCTGCGCATGAACGCGCAGTCGTGACCGTTGCCACCATGGTCGGCACCTTGCTGCTCGCGCGCGCGGTCGACGAGCCGGCGCTGTCGGCCAGCCTGTGCGAGGCTGCGCTGAAGCATTTGACGCCGGCCTGAATCCGCCGCGGCACGAATCCCTTTTTGCTCGCCCATAAATATGATGAACATCATGCGACACAAGCAAAACCCTGCCGGCAAGGCGCGCGCGCTTCCGCTCCTTTTCGCACTCGCGTTCCAGGGCCTCGCCGCGGCCGCTGCGCTCACGGCGCTGCCGGCCCGGGCGGACGAGACATCGCCCGTTGGCCTGTGGAAGAACGTCGACGACGTCAGCGGCAAGCCGCGGGCGCTGATCCGCCTCACCGAATCGAACGGCGTCCTCCAGGGAAAGATCGAGAAGGTGTTCCCGGCGCCGAACGAAGACCCGAACCCGACCTGTGAAAAGTGCGAAGGCGCCAACAGGAACGCACCGGTCGTCGGGCTGGTGATCCTCAGCGGCCTCGCCAAGGAAGGCGGCGAATACGCCGGCGGCCAGATCCTCGACCCCGACAACGGCAAGGTCTACCGCAGCACCGTGCGCCTGACCGACAACGGCAAGAAGCTCAGCGTGCGCGGCTACATCGGTGTGCCGATGCTGGGCCGTTCACAGACCTGGATACGCCAGTAACAAGGAAGACCATGAAAGCATTTGTTCTCGATCGATACGGCAAGAAAGCCGCACTGCGGCCGGCCGACATGCCGACGCCGGAGCTGCGCGACGACGAGGTCCTGGTCGAGGTGCATGCCGCGGGCCTGAACCTGCTGGACGCCAAGATCAGGAACGGCGAGTTCAAGCTCATCCTGCCGTACCGCCTGCCCCTCGTGCTGGGGCATGACGTGGCCGGCGTCGTGGCCAAGGTCGGCGCGCGCGTGCGGCAGTTCAAGCCGGGCGACGAGGTCTATGCGCGGGCCGACGATTTCCGGATCGGCACCTTCGCCGAGTTTGTTGCGGTCAAGGAGGCATCGCTCGCGCCCAAGCCGCAGGGCCTCACGATGGAAGAAGCCGCGTCCATTCCGCTGGTGGCCCTGACGGTGTGGCAGGCACTGGTCGAGAAGGCGGGGCTCAAGAAGGGCCAGAAGGTCTTCATCCAGGCGGGCTCCGGCGGCGTGGGCACCTTGGCCATCCAGCTGGCCAAGCACCTGGGCGCCACCGTCGCCACCACGACGAGCGCGGCCAATGCCGCGCTGGTGAAGAGCCTGGGCGCGGACGTCGTCATCGACTACCGCACGCAGGACTTCGAGGATGTGCTGCGCGACTACGACGTGGTCCTGAACAGCCAGGACGGCAAGACGCTCGAGAAGTCCCTGCGCGTGCTCAAGCGCGGCGGCAAGCTCATCTCCATCTCCGGACCGCCCGACCCGGCATTCGCCAAGCAGAGCGGCGCGCCTGGTTTCGTGAAGCTGGCCATGCGGCTTTTGAGTTCGGGCATCAGGCGCCGGGCCGGAAACCGCGGCGTCGATTACTCGTTCCTCTTCATGAGGGCGAACGGTACCCAGCTGCGCGAGATCACGCGCTTGATCGAGGCCGGTGCCATCCGGCCCGTGATGGACCGCGTGTTCCCGTTCGAATCCACCAACGAAGCCCTGGCCTATGTCGAAGCGGGCCGCGCCAAGGGCAAGGTCGTCGTCAAGCTCAAGTGAGCCTTGTTCATTTCCCGTTCCCTTCTTTTCCCGGAGATTCCTCATGAAGATCGAAAATTCCGTCGCTCTCGTCACGGGCGCCAATCGCGGCATCGGCCTGGCATTCGCGCGTGAGCTGCTGGCCCGCGGCGCCCGCAAGGTTTACGTGGGCGCCCGCAACCCTGAAACCGTGACCCAGGCCGGCGTCCAGGCGCTGCGCCTGGACGTCAACAATCCGCAAGACGTGGCGGCTGCCGCGGCGCTGGCGTCCGATGTGACGCTGGTGGTCAACAACGCCGGCATTGCCCAGGCGGGCGGCTTTCTCGCGGCCGACAGCGAAGAGGTCGCACGGCAAATCTTCGAAACCAATTTCTTTGCCGTGCTGCGCATGAGCAAGGCCTTCGCGCCCATTCTCAAGGCCAATGGCGGCGGCGCGCTGCTCAACGTCCTGTCGATTGCCTCGTGGGTGAACGGCGGCGAGCTGGCGGCCTATTCGGCCAGCAAGTCGGCCGCGTGGTCGCTTACCAATGCCCTGCGCAGCGAACTGTTGGCGCAGAAGACGCAGGTGCTGGCGCTGCACATGGGCTATGTCGATACCGATCTCACGCGCGGCTTCGATGTGCCGAAGACGAGCCCTGAAGACATCGTGAAGCGTGCGCTCGACGGGCTCGAGTCGGGCCTCGACGAGGTGCTGGCCGACGAGCTCACGCAGCAGGTCAAGCAAGGGATGACGGCGCCCAGGCCCAGCTACCTTCCGCAGGTGGCCTGAGTGCACCGCTGGGCGGACGTTCCAACGAAATCCATCTCCGCCGGGGGCGTGGATTTTGCGTACCGGGAGCTGGGCGCGCACCATGGCGGGACACCGGTGGTGTTTCTCGTGCACCTGGCCGCCGTCCTGGACAACTGGGACCCGCGCATCATGGACGGCATCGCGGCAAGGCACCACGTGGTCGCCTTCGACAACCGCGGCGTCGGCGCATCCAGCGGTTCGCCGTCCGATTCGGTGGAGCAGATGGCCAGCGACGCCATCGCCTTCATCGAGGCGATGGGCTTCGCGCAGGTCGATCTCTTCGGCCTTTCGATGGGCGGAATGATCGCCCAGGACATCGTGCTGAAGGCGCCGCAGCTCGTGCGCAAGATGATCCTCGCAGCCACCGGCCCCGCGGGCGGCGAGGGCATCAGCACGGTGGCGAGGGTCGCGCACTGGGACCTGCTGCGCGGCCTCTTCACCGGCCAGGACCCCAAGCAGTTCCTGTTCTTCACGCGCACGCCGGGCGGCATCGAAGCCGGCAAGGCCTTTCTCGCGCGATTGAAGGAACGCACCGAGAACCGCGACAAGGAGATCACGATCGCCGCGTACCTGGCGCAATTGCGGGCGGTGAAGGCCTGGGGCCGCAAACGCCCGGCCGACCTTTCGGTGGTCAAGCAGCCCGTGCTCGTCGTCAACGGCGACGACGACCGGATGGTCCCGACCGCGAACTCGCACGAACTGGCGCGGCGGCTTCCGAACAGCACGCTGATCATCTACCCCGATGCCGGCCACGGCGGCCTGTTCCAGTTCCATGCGGACTTCGTGCCCAAGGCGATCGAGTTCCTGGGCCGGTAGGATTTCGAGGGCGGCCGCGCTCCGGCCGGATACCCATCGCATGGGTATTTGCGAGATTACCCATGTGATGGGTTTTTGACAAATACCCATGACATAGGTAATCTCAGGATACCAACCTCATTGGTATTCACATGCAGCAGGTCCTTTCGGTTCCCTCCCAGCTCGGCGCGCTGCTCAAGGCCGCGCGCAAGGAAGCGGGCATTTCGCAGGTCAAGCTGGCCGAGCGGCTCGGCATCAGCCAGAGCCGGATGTCCCACATGGAACTCAACCCTGGCTCGCTGAGCCTGGAGCAGCTGCTGGCCATCTTCGGCGTGCTGGGCCTCGAGATGGTGGTGGGCTCCAGGAAGCCCGCGCCCACCGGCAGCCAGGCAGCTTCCCAGGAGTGGTGAGCATGGCGCGCACACGGGGCCTGCAGGCCCTTTCCATCTGGGCCAACGGTGAACGGGTCGGCAGCTGGCGCATTCCCGCGCACGGGGCGGACGAACTGCGCTATGACGATGCCTGGGCCGATTCGCCCGCCGGGCGCCCGCTCTCGCTTTCGTTGCCGCTGGTGCGCGGCTTCACCCACAAGGGCGCGGTCGTCAGCAACTACTTCGACAACCTGCTGCCGGACAGCCTGCCCATACGCCAGCGCATCGCGAGCCGCTTCGGCACGCAGACGACGCAGGCCTTCGACCTGCTGCAGGCGATCGGCAGGGATTGCGTGGGCGCCATCCAGCTGCTGGGAGAGAACGCCAGCCCGGCCGATGTGGAACGCATCGAGGGCGAACCGATGAGCGAAGCCGGCGTCGAGCGGCTGCTGCTGCAGACGGTCGATCCGGGCAGGTTCGCCGCGCAGGCCGTGCCTGGCGACGAACTGCGCATCTCGCTGGCCGGCGCCCAGGAGAAAACCGCGCTTCTGTGGCACGAGGGCCAGTGGCTGCGCCCGCAGGGCTCGACCCCCACCACGCATATCCTGAAGCTGCCCTTGGGCCTGGTCGGCCATCGCAAGGCCGACTTCAGCACCTCGGTGGAGAACGAGTGGCTCTGCCTGAACATCCTCCAGGCGTACGGCCTTCCCGTGCCCCGCACCGCGATGCTCCGGTTCGGTTCGCAGAAGGTGCTGGCCGTCGAGCGCTTCGACCGCCGGCTGCACTCCTCCGGAAACTGGTGGCTGCGCCTGCCGCAGGAAGACTTCTGCCAGGCCCTCGGCAAGCCGTCGCACCTGAAATACGAAGCGGACGGCGGACCGGGAATGACCGACCTCGCCGACGTGCTGCGCAACTCAGTCAACGCCCAGGAAGACCTGGCAACGCTCCTCACCGCGCAGCTGCTCTTCTGGATGCTGGGCGCGCCCGACGGGCATGCCAAGAACTTCAGCATCGCCTGGCTCCCGATGGGCCGCTACAGGCTGACGCCCCTCTACGACGTGATGTCCATCTGGCCCCTGGAAGGCAACGGCCCGAACCAGTTTTCCAGGCACGAGGCCAAGCTCGCGATGGCCTTGTCCGGCAAGAGCAGGCACTACCACTTCAAGACCATCCAGCGGCGCCACTTCAACGCCATGGCACAGAAGTGCCACTACGACCCGGATGCCGAGAACATCATCCAGCGCGTGCTGGCGGCAACGCCCGGCGTGATCGATCGGATCGCCGCGCGCCTGCCCGCGCAGTTTCCGGTAGCGGTGTCGGGCCGGATCCTCGAAGGGCTCGCCCGCTCCGCGAGGGCGCTGAAGGGAATGCCGCCCGTCTAGGGAGGCGACGCCTGCGCATGCCGCAATGCCCCGCAAAAAAGTTCATCGGAAATTCGCCGCAGCCTTACCGGCCCTTCACATGGCGCCCTCAGCATGGGAACTCCTGAATACAACGACTCGAAGGAGTTGCAATGAAGAAGTTGTCCCTCGCATTGGCTGCGGCCACCCTGCTCTCTCTGGCCGCCCTGAGTGCTCCTGCGCAAGCGCAGCCGCACCTTGGTGACCACGGCTATCGCCCGCACGTGGTCGTTGTTCCGCCGCCCCCGCCGCGGCACGTGATACGGCACGGCCACGACCGCCATGCCGACTATCGTCATGGCCACCGCGCCGACTACCGCCATGCGCGCCGCGACAGCGACCGCGACGGCGTGCCCGATCGCTACGACCGCCGCCCCCACAATCCGTATCGGCGCTGAGCGCGAGCGCTGGCCTGCGCTTTCGCCGACGACGATGGCTCGGGAGTCGGCGCTCCGGAATGAGCCTTCCGGACTGGCCCGTCAACCAAGCGGCAACTCGATGCACCCGGCGAGCGGAACCTGCGGAACGTGGTCGAGCCGCGCACTGCTCGCAATGACGATCGCGTGACCCGCGCGCCCGGCCCGCGATGCGATGGCCTTCCACAGGCACCCGATCGACCGCGCGTCGAGCGCACCTTCGGGTTCGTCGAGCAGCACCAGCGCGCGGCCCGAAGCCAGCGCGGCCGCCAGACCCACCTTGCGCTTCGATCCGGTGGAGAGCATGTACATCGGCTTGTCGATGTGCGGCGCCAGCGAGAAACCCTCGACCAGCACCTGCCACAGCGCCGCATCGAAGCCCGCATCACCTTCGCTCAGCGTGGCGGTGCATGCACGCGCGGTGAGCTGGTCGAAAGCTTCGGCGGCCGGGTCGCAGAAGAACACGTTGCGCCTGTAGGCCTCGGGCTCTGCATCGAGCCGCGCGCCCGCGAGCGTCAGCCTTCCGGAAGCCGGAGGCAGCGCGCCCGCGATCACGCGCAGCAGGGTCGACTTTCCGCTGCCGGTGTCGCCATGCAGCAGCGTGACGCCCTCGCCCACCGAAGCGCACCAGCCGGATGCAAGTGCGGGCTGGCCCGGGTAGGCAAAGCCCAGGTCGTGGACCTGGAGGATGGCGGGTGATGTCGGGGTGTTCATGTGCGTGCGGAAGTCCTCGCCGGATTCTGCCTCGGCCCCGGCGCCTCCACCCGCCTTCAGCTCAGCTCAGATCAGGAACTTGCGGATGCGCGCCGACGCCAGGTCGATGGCGCTCACGCTCACCACGATGATCAGCATCACCGCGCAGGTCTCGGCGTACTGGAAGCCGCGGATGATTTCCCACAGCACCACGCCGATGCCGCCCGCGCCCACCATGCCCACCACCGAGGCCGAGCGCACGTTCGACTCGAAGCGGTACAGCGCATACGAAATCCACAGCGGCATCACCTGCGGCAGCACGCCGTAGACGATCTCGTGCAGCGCGCTGGCGCCCGTGGAGCGGATGCCTTCCACTGGCTGCGGGTCGATGGCTTCCACGGCTTCGGCGAACAGCTTGGCCAGCACGCCGGTGGTATGCACCCACAGCGCCAGCACGCCGGCGAAGGGGCCCAGGCCCACGGCCACCACGAACAGCATCGCGAACACCATCTCGTTGATGGCGCGGCAGCTGTCCATGAGGCGGCGCATCGGCTGGTAGATCCACCAGGGCACGATATTGGCGGAAGCCAGCAACGCGAGCGGCACGGCGGTGACCACGGCCAGCGCCGTGCCCCACAGCGCGATCTGCAAGGTGACGACCATCTCCTGCAGGTACATGCGCCACTGCGTGAAATTCGGCGGAAAGAACTCGGCCGCGTAGGTGGCAATGTTGCCGGAATCGCGCCAGAGTTCGAACGGACGCATGTCGGCGCCCTTCCAGGACGCGGCCAGCAAGATGAGCAGGCCCGCCCATGAGAGCTGCCAGGCGAGGCTGCGCTTGGGAGCGGCGGACGCCGCAGGCGCCAGGCTCGGGCGGACGATATGGACCGTGGGTTGCATGGCGGACACAGCAGTGCAGCGGCAAAGAAAAGTGGCGGGCGCTCAGTTCAGCGCGGCCAGCTTCTTGTCGATGTCGGCCAGCTTGGCCTTCTTGTCGGCGTCGCCGAGCACGGCGTCGGCCTCGATCTTGGTGCGCTGGCCGAACAGGTCGAGCTGGCGGATCGGCAGCAGCTGCTTGTCGCTCGATTCCTTGAAGCCCGAGAGCTTCGAGATCTTCATGACGATCTCCTTCTCGCGCGGATCGGACTTGGCGTAGTTGTAGAAGAAGTTGCGCAGCTTGGCCTTGGTCGCCTCGGGCAGGTCCTTGCGCATGACGAGCGGGTCGAGCGGAATCAGTGGCGAGGTCCAGACGATCTTGATGTCCTTGAACTTCTCGGGGAAGCGCTCCTTCACCTTCTCGAGGTTCTCGCTGTTGTTGGTGGCCACGTCGACCTGCTTGTTGGCCACGGCCAGCGCGTTGGTCTCGTGGTTGGCGCTGCGCGTGACCTTGAAGATCGACTTGGCATCGAGCTTGTTCTGCGCGAAGACGTAGAAGCCCGGCACCAGGTAGCCCGAGGTCGAGTTGGGATCGCCGTTGCCGAAGCTCAGGTTCTTCGCGTTCTTGAGCACGTCGTCGAGCGTGTTGAGCGGGCTCTCGCGGTTGACGATCAGGTGCGAGTAGTAGCCCTGCGTGCCGTCGGCGTTGACCATTTGCGCGAACACTTCGCCGCCCGCGCGGTCGACCGCTTCCATGGCCGACTTGTTGCCGAACCAGCCGATGTGCACCTTGTTGAAGCGCATGCCTTCGATGATGCCGGCGTAGTCGGGCGCAAAGAAGGCCGTGACCTTGAGGCCCGTCTGGCGGCTCATGTCGTCGATCAGCGGCTGCCAGTCGCCCTTCAAGTTCTGCGTCGCCTCGGTCGAGATGATGCCGAAGTTGATGTCCTGCGCGACGGATGCGCCGGCCAGGCTGAGGCCCAGCACGGTGGCGGCAATGAGTTTCTTGATCATGGATGGCTCCAGGAGAATTGAAAGGGTGGAAAGATGTGTTCGTCGCGGGCTACGCGGCTTGCGCCGCCCACGACACGGGAGCAGCAGGGTTCAGCACGTGCACGTTGGCGCCTTCGGGCACTGCGGCCGGCGCGGCGGGCCGCAGCAGCTCGTCGGCCTGCACGCCATACAGGTCGCGCAGCAGCGCGGGCGTCAGTGCCGAGGAAGGCCCGTCGAACACCACCTGGCCCTGGTTCAGCGCCACCACGCGCGGGCAGTACTTCATCGCGATGTCGACCTGGTGCAGCGACACGATGACGGTGCAGCCGTCCTCGCGGTTGATGCGCGCGAGGATCTCCATCACCTTGCGCGAGGACTCGGGGTCGAGCGATGCAATGGGTTCGTCGGCCAGCACCACCTTGGCGCCCTGCACCAGCGTGCGCGCAATGGCCGCACGCTGCTGCTGGCCGCCCGACAGCGTGGAGGCGCGCTGCGCATGGCAGTCGGCAATGCCCACGCGCCCCAACGCTTCCAGCGCCAGCGCGCGCTCCTGCGCCGTGAACATGCGCAGCCAGCTGCGCCACCACGGCATGCGGTGCAGCGAGCCGACGAGCACGTTCACCAGCACCGGCAGCCGCGCCACCAGGTTGAACTGCTGGAACACGAAGCCGACCTGCGAGCGCACCTTGCGGATGTCGCGGTGGATGCGGCCGCCCTTCTGCACGCAGCAGCCGTCGATCTCGATCAGCGAATCGGTGCCGCCATCGGCGGCCACGAGGCCCGCCACGTGCCGCAGCAAGGTGGACTTGCCGGAGCCCGAGGCGCCGATCAACGCCACCATCTCGCCGCGGTTCACGGCCAGGTTGACGTCGCGCAGCGCATGCCGGCCGTTGGCGAAGTGCTTGTTCAGTTGGTGGATGCGCAGGACACCGGTCATCTTGGATTCCAAAGTCGTCTAGACAAGTGAAGTCTCGCGAGGCGCCGTGACATGCGCGCGACAGCTGCGCGACATTGCGGCGACAGCCACGGCAACGCCCCCCGAAGACGCCCTCAGATCACGCGCCGACCCTGGCGCCACACGCCGCGCACCACCGGGTGCCTGGCACCGTCGGCCATCTGGGTGATGCGCACCTGCACCAGGTCGGCGCGCAGCCCCGGCGCCAGGCTGCCGCGGTCGTCCAGGCCGGCCGCGCGCGCGGGGGCGCGGCTCACCATCGCCACCGCTTCGGGCAGCGTGCAGATGCCCTCGTCCACCAGCCGCATGACTGCGCTCATGAGGCTGCCGGGCACATAGTCGGAAGAAAGGATGTCGAGCAGCCCCTGGCGCGCCAGCTCGGCCGCGGCCACGTTGCCCGAGTGCGAGCCGCCCCGCACCACGTTCGGCCCGCCCATGATGTTGGCGAGGCCGCGTTCGCGGGCCGCTCGCGCGGCCGCCAGCGTGGTCGGGAATTCCGACATGCTGGCGCCCTCCGCATGCGCCTGCTCGACGTGCGCCACGGTGGTGTCGTCGTGGCTCGCCAGGGCAATGCCATGCGCGCGGCAATGTTCGACGAAGTGCCGGCGGTGCGGCTCGGCATAGCGTGTCTGCAGCAGCACGGCCTCGGAGACGCGGCGGTCGAACTTGTCGTCGCTCCAGCCCTTCTTGCCGGTGTAGTAGATGCGCGCAACCTCGATGTTCTCCCACTGGCGCTGGCCCGGCGTGTGGTCCATGAGCGAGATCATCGACAGGCGCGGATGCTTGCGGAACGGCTCGAACAGCTCGATGGTGTTGGGCGCCGGCAGTTCGCAGCGCACGTGCAGGTGGTGGTCGGCGCGCAGCAGGTCGCTCTCGATGCAGCCGTCGAGCACGTCGAGCAGCGTGTCCCAGGTGCTGCCGCGCAGGCTCTCGGGGTCAGCCTCGCCCACGCCCAGCGCATCGAACACCGTGGTGATGCCGGCGGCAGCCACCTCGGCGTCGTGCGCGAGCAGCGCGGGCATCTCGGCCCACTGCACCTTGGGGCGCGGCATCAGGTGCCGCTCCAGGTTGTCGGTGTGCACCTCGACCAGGCCCGGAAACAGGTAGTCGCCCTCGAGGTCGAAGGTGCCCGCAGCGGTGGCGCCGCCGTCCAGCGCCTCGATGCGCCCGCCGGCCACCGAGAGCGCGCCGTGCACCACCTCGCCGGGCAGCACCATGCGCGCATTGGAAAAGACGATGGGTGCTGCGCTCATGGCCGGGTGCTCCTGAAGTCGCCCACGTTGACGCGGCGCGTGGCCACGGCCGCGCCCACCTCGGCGTCGTGGAAGATGCCGACGATGGCCGCGCCGCGTGCCGTGGCCTCGCGGATCAACTCGATCACCGTGGCCGTGTTGGCGGCGTCGAGCGAGGCGGTGGGCTCGTCCAGCAGCAAGAGCGGCTTGGGCTTGATCATGTTGCGCGCGATGTTGATGCGCTGCTGCTCGCCGCCCGAGAAGGTGGCGGGCGGCAGGTGCCACAGGCGCTCCGGAATGCGCAGCCGCGCGAGCCAGAGGCGGGCCTCGGCGCGCGCGGCCTCGATGCCCGCGGGGTCGTCGCCGGCGTCCTCGGCCAGCGGCTCGGCCACCACGTCGAGCGCGGGCACGCGCGGGATCACGCGCAGGAACTGGCTCACGTAGCCGATGGTGTCGCGCCGCAGGCGCACCAGCTCGCGCGGCGCCACCTCGGTCAGGTCCACCGGGCCGGCCGGCGCCTGCACCGTGATGCGGCCCGCGCTCGCGCGGTAGTTGGCATAGATGAGCTTGAGCAGCGTGCTCTTGCCCAGGCCCGAGGCGCCGTCGAGCACCACGCATTCGCCCGCGCTCACGCGGAGGTCGACCGCGTCGAACACCGGCAGCTCCAGCTGGTTCTGGTGGTGCAGCGTGAAGCGCTTGGCCACGCCCTGGAGAAGAAGCAAGGGGGTCGTCATGGTTGGAGCACCGAGGAAACGAGAAGCTGGGTGTAGGCGTGCTGCGGGTCGTCCAGCACCTGGTCGGTGAGGCCGGTCTCGACCACGCGGCCCTGCTGCATCACGACCATGCGGTGCGCGAGCAGCCGCGCCACCGCCAGGTCGTGCGTGACGACGATGGCCGCGAGCTGCATCTGCCGCGTGAGCTGGCGCAGCAGGTCGAGCAGGCGGGCCTGCACCGACACATCGAGGCCCGAGGTCGGCTCGTCCATGAACACCAGCCGCGGCTGCGTGACCAGGTTGCGCGCGATCTGCAGGCGCTGGCGCATGCCGCCCGAGAAGGTGCGCGGCGTGTCGTCGATGCGCGCCGGATCGATCTCCACGCGCTGCAGCCAGTGGGCCGCGGTGGCGCGCACGTGGCCGTAGTGCCGCTCGCCCAGGCCCATGAGCCGCTCGCCCACGTTGGCGCCGGCCGAGACATCCATGCGCAGGCCGTCGGCCGCGTTCTGGTGCACGAAGCCCCAGTCGGTGCGCGAGAGCAGCCGCTGCTGGGCCTCGGTCATCGCGAACACGTCCTGCAGGCCGCCGCCGCGCACGTGGAACTGCACGCTGCCGGCGTCGGGGCGGCTGCGCGCGGCAATGGCGTCGAGCAGAGTCGACTTGCCCGAGCCCGATTCGCCGACCACCGCCAGCACCTCGCCGGGCCAGAGGTCGAAGGAGGCGTCGTGCAGCGCCACGCGCTCGCCGTAGCGCTTGCCGACGCCGCGCACGCGCAGCAGCGGGAGCGAGGAGACTTGCGTCGTGCTCATGCGAGGGCTCCGTCCACGCTGGCCGCCGAATCGGTCACGGGGTCGGACGAAGTGGCAGCATCCGCCTGCTGCCGCGACTGGCAGTAGTCGGAGTCGGAGCACACGTGCATGCGCGCGCCCCGGTCGTCGGTGATCACTTCGTCGAGGAAGCTGTCGGTCGCGCCGCACAGCGCGCAGGGCGTGTCCCAGCGCTGGATCTCGAAGGGGTGGTCCTCGAAGCTCAGGCTTTCGACCGGCGTGTAGGGCGGCACGGCGTAGATGCGCTTCTCGCGGCCGGCGCCGAACAGCTGCAGCGCCGGATTCATGTGCATCTTGGGGTTGTCGAACTTGGGGATCGGCGACGGCGACATCACGTAGCGGCCGTTCACCAGCACCGGGTAGTCGTAGGTGGTGGCGATGTGGCCGTAGCGCGCGATGTCTTCGTAGAGCTTCACGTGCATCAGGCCGTACTCGGCCAGCGCGTGCAGCGTGCGCGTGGTGGTCTCGCGCGGCTCCAGCCGCTGCATCGGCTCGGGCACCGGCACCTGGTAGACCAGCACCTGCCCTTCGGCGAGCCCCGCTTCGGGGATGCGGTGGCGCGTCTGGATCAGCGTGGCGTCGGCCGTGCGCGTGGTGGTGTCCACGCCCGTGGTGCGCTCGAAGAAGCGGCGGATGTTGACGGCGTTGACGGTGTCGTCGGAGCCCTGGTCGATCACCTTGAGCACATCGCGCGGGCCGATCACCGCGGCCGTCACCTGAATGCCGCCGGTGCCCCAGCCGTAGGGCAGCGGCATCTCGCGCGAGCCGAAGGGCACCTGGTAGCCCGGAATGGCCACGGCCTTGAGGATGGCGCGGCGGATCATGCGCTTGGTGCGCTCGTCGAGGTAGGCGAAGTTGTATTCGGTGGTGGTCGTCATTCGTGGTCTCCCGCGCCGGCGGCGGCGCGCATCTTCCGCACGAGCTCGAGCTCGGACTGGAAGTCGACGTAGTGCGGCAGCTTCAGGTGCTGCACGAAACCCGAGGCTTCGAGGCTGTCGCTGTGCGAGAGCACGAACTCCTGCATCTGCGCGGGCGACTCCACGGGTTCGCCGAGCTCGTCGGCGCGCAGCGCGCGGTCGACCAGGCTCATCGCCATGGCCTTGCGCTCGCAGTGGCCGAAGGCCAGGCCGTAGCCGCGCGTGAACTGCGGCGGTTCGCTCTTGCTGCCCGCGAACTGGTTGACCATCTCGCATTCGGTGATCTCCAGGTCGCCGATGGAGATGGTGAAGTCGAGCTCTTCGGGCGCGAGCTCGAGCTCCACGCTGCCGAAGCGGATCTCGCCCACGAACGGGTGGCTGTGCGAGTAGCCGCGCTGCGTGGAATAGGCCATGGCCAGCAGAAAGCCCTCGTCGCCGCGCGCGAGGTTCTGCAGCCGCGTGGCCCGGTCGGCCGGAAAGCGCAGCGGCGCGCGCGTGAGGTCCACCGGTGCCGGGTCGCCGGGCGGCACAGGGCGGGTTTCGATCAGCCCTTCCTGGTTCAGCAGATCGACCACGCGCGGCGTGACTGCGGCGGGCGGCGTGGCCGCATCGGCCGCGGGCGCCGGCGCGGCCTGCTGCCGCCCCTCGGCCAGCAGCGTGAAGTCGATCAGGCGCTGCGTGTAGTCGTGCGTCGCGCCCAGCACCTGGCCACCGGGCAGGTCCTTGAAGGTGGCGGAGATGCGGCGGTCCAGCGCCATGCGCGAGGTGTCGAGCGCCACGCTGTGGCCGAGGCGCGGCAGCGTCGCGCGGTAGGCGCGCAGCAAAAAGATGGCCTCCACCATGTCGCCCGAGGCCTGCTTGATCGCAAGCGCGGCCAGTTCGGGGTCGTAGACCGAGCCCTCGGTCATCACGCGGTCGACTGCGAGCTTCAGCTGCTCGCGGATCTGGCGCACCGACAGCTCCGGCGTGCCGGTGTCGCCGCGGCGCTGGTCGGCCAGCAGCCGGTAGCTCGCGAGAATGGCGGCTTCTCCGCCCTTGACGGCAACGTACATCTCAAGCCTCCTGTTCGATGCGGGTGGTGCGCGGCAGACCGACGATGCGTTGCGGCGCGGCCAGGAACACGTCCACGCCGCGCGGAAACAGCGCGTGGTTCGCGGACCATTGGGCGGTGAAGGCCGGTGCCAGGCCTTCCACGGCGATGGCGCTGCGGTCCTGGATGCCGGGGCCGCGCAGCGTCCAGCGCGCTGCGCTTCCTTCGGCCGGTGCGGACACGTCCATCACGCCGGCCACGTCGATCACGCAGGTGGCCGACTGGTCCGGATAGGCGTCGCTGCCCTGCGCGAAGGCATCGAGCGGCGGGCAGGCATCGCCTTCGCCGATCCACGCGAACTGCGCCTGCGCGGGCGCGTCGACCAGCACGCAGCCGGTGTGGAAGCGCAGCCATGCGGCCGCGTCGCTGCCCGCGAGCGACGGCGACAGCCAGAGGCGGCAGTCGGGGTCGAGCAGCGCCAGCAGCAGCGCGGCCGAGGCGCCGTGCCCCTGCGACGGCACCTGCGCATCGTGCGGCAGCTCGACGATGCGGCCCGGATGCGCGAGCGCCTGCAGCGCCGAGCGGAACACCGCCTGGCTGCCGAGCGCGGCATCGGTGAATCCCGCGCCCAGGGTGGAAAGCATGTTGGCGTTCATTCGGAATCGTCCTCGTCCATGTCGGCGCCGCCGGCTTCGCGCGCCACCGTGAAGAACTCGACCTTGCTGGCCTGGGCGCGTGCATGGCGCTGTGCGCGCAGCGCCGCGAGATGCGCACGCACGGGTGCCAGCAGCCGGGCATCGAGCACGGCCTGCTGCGCCGGGTCCTGCAGCAGCGCGTCGGCCACGGCCGCGAGCTGTGCATGGCGGTGCGAACGGCCGAGCACATAGGCCACGCCCACCGCGGCGCCCGGCTGCGGCGCGGTGCCGCCCAGGCGCAGCGCGCAGCGCGTGACCGTCACCTCGCCCAGGTTGAAGCGCTCGCCGGTGCCGCCGGCGCGGCCCTGCACCATCACCAGGCCGGTCTCGGGCGCACGCAGCCACTGGGGCGGGGTCTCGGCGTGGGGCGCGAGCGCCGGTTCGAGCAGCGAGACGGGCGCGCGCGCCAGCATCGCGAGCCACTGCGCGCGGCGCAGCGGGCGGGCCGCGGGTTCTGTGTCAAAGGCATGAAACATGAGAGTGATACGCTTGAAGTTGTATAGACAAATTCGGCAACTGACGCGAGCTTAGAGAGCGCGCAAGTAGGTTTAATGACAAGCACGACGACGACCCCTGCCTCCGCGCTGGCTCCGCGCTCCTCCTCCACCACCACCGAACGCACCGCACGCGACAGCTTCTGGATCCGCATTGCGGCCGACCTGGCCGAGGCCATTGCGCGCGGCGTGTATTCGCCGGGGCAGCGCCTGCCCTCCGAGCACGCGCTGGCCGAGCAGTTCGGCGTGAACCGCCACACCATCCGCCGCTCGCTCGCCAACCTCTGCAGCCAGGGGCTGCTGCGCGTGACGCAGGGCAGCGGCACCTATGTGGAAGAGTTCGCGGTCGACCTCGCGCTGGCCAAGCGCCCGCGCTTCCAGCGCAGCATGGCGCTGGCGGGGCTGCGCGGCGCGTTGCGCGTGACCGGCGCGAGCACCGTGCGCGCCACCGCGGCGCAGGCGCGTTCGCTCGCGGTGCCGGCGCGCAGTTCGCTGCTGTGCCTGCAGGTGATCGGCGAAGCCGAGGGCCAGCCGCTGCATTGCAGCGAACGCTTCTTTCCGCTGCCGCGCTTCGCGGGACTCGAAGCCGTGGTGCGCGAGACCGGCTCCATCACCGCCGGCTTCGAGGCCCACGGCGTGGCCGACTACACGCGCCACCACAGCCGCATCACGGCGCAGATGCCCGAGGCCGCGATTGCCGCGCAGCTGCGCCAGCCGGTCAGCCGGCCGGTGCTGTTCGTGGAGAGCGTGAACGTCGACACCGCGGGCGTGCCGATCGAATACGCGAGGGCCTGGTTCGCAGGCGACCGCACCTCGCTGACGGTGGCGCACGATGACTGAGGCCGTATTCCGCAGGCACCGCGCGGCGCATCGCTACGCCGCCTATTTCGCGCCGGCCATCGACGGTGCGTGGTGGGAAGCCGGCAGCCACTGGCTCGGACGTTGCGCGGCAAGCGGGCAACTGCTGCCGCAACCCGCCATCGACGGCCTGCCGCCCGCGCGGCAGCAGGAACTGACGGCCGCGCCGCGGCGCTACGGCTGGCATGCCACGCTGAAGGCGCCGTTTGCCCTGCCCTCGCACCTGGACGCGGCGTCGCTGCGCACCGGCATCCGCCACATCTGCAAGGCCTGGGAACCCTTCGACATGCCGGCGCTGCAGGTGGTGCGGCTCGACGACTTCCTGGCGCTCGTGCCCGCGGCGCCCAGCCGCGCGCTGAACGCCATGGCGAGTGCCTGCGTGACCGGCCTGCACGCCTTCGCTGCGCCGCTGCCGCCGGCCGAATTGCAGCGCCGCCGCGCGAGCGGGCTCACGCCCGAGGAAGATGCGCTGCTGCAGCGCTGGGGCTATCCGTTCGTGCTCGACCGTTTCCGCTTCCACCTCTCGCTGACCGGATCGCTGCGCGAGGCCGACGAGGCCGAAGTGCATGCCTTGCACGAGGCGGCGCAACGGCACTTCGGCGCGCTGCCCGCGCAACGCTTCGACGCGATCAGCCTGTTCGCGGAGCCCGAGCCGCGCGCGGACTTCGTGTGCATCGAACAGATGGCGCTGGGTGCATGAGCGCAGCGCCAAGCCATGCACCAGTGAACGCCGCGCGGGCCGGCCGCCTGGTCTACGTGGTCGGCCCCTCGGGCGCAGGCAAGGACAGCGTCATCGACTGGCTGAGGCAGCAGCTGCCGCAGGACGCCCGCGTGCACTTCGCGCGCCGCACCATCACGCGCGCGGTACAGCCGGGCGGCGAGCAGCACGACAGTGTCGACGTGGCCGCCTTCATGCGCCTGCGCGAGGCCGGCGCATTTGCGATGCACTGGGAAGCCAATGCCCTGCACTACGGCGTCGTGCGCGAAGAACTCGCCGCGCGCTGCGACGGCAGGACCGTGATCGTGAACGGCTCGCGCGCCTACCTGACCCAGGCCGCGCGGCTCTTTCCCGAACTGGTGGTCGCCCACATCACGGCCGACGCCCAGACGCTGCGCCGCCGGCTGCTCGCACGCGAGCGGGAAACGCCGCAGATGGTCGATGCGCGCGTGCGGCGGGCGCTCGACTTCCAGCTGCCGCCGGGCATCGCGGCCATCGAGGTCCGCAACGACGCGGCGCTCGCGGACGCGGGCGCGCAATTGCAGCAGGCACTGAAGGCATGGCAGTGCCTCTGAGCGGCTGCGGCAGAACGCGCAGGAAGTAATCCGATCGGCGTAGCTTGCACAGCCCCTTCCTCGTCTTAGAACTTTCCATCTAAGCAGTTCGCGAAAGTAGTGAAAGAACCCGTTCCGCGGCAGGGATGTCCCGCATGGAATCGGTCGACTGTGGCGATCCTTCGAGCGTCTAATGGGACTCACCATGCAAGGAGTCGCCACATGACGGATACGGACTGCATACGCAAAGCCCACTCCTGCGCGGCGGAGCCCCGCAAAGCCGCGCAGGAATTCCATGCGATGGTGGCGCAGCCCGGCATGGCGCTGGTGATCTTCTATTGCTCGAGCGACTACGACCTCGAGGCGCTGGCCGACGAGATGAAGCGCCTGTTCGGCGAGGTGCCGGTGGTGGGCTGCACCACGGCCGGTGAGATCGGCCCCGCGGGCTTGCGCGACCACAGCCTCGCGGGTGCGAGTTTTCCGGCCAGCCACTTCAGAGTGGCGGCAGGCCAGGTCGAGCAGTTGCAGCAGTTCAAGGTGGAGGCCGGCCAGGACTTCGCCCAGGCGCTGCTGCACAAGCTGCTGGCCGAGGGCCCGCCCGGCGATGCGGACCACAGTTTCGCGCTGCTGCTGATCGACGGCCTGTCGCTGCGCGAGGAACCCGTCACGCGCGCCTTCCAGGCTGCGCTGGGCAGGCTTCCGCTGCTCGGCGGTTCGGCCGGCGACGGCATGAAGTTCGACCGGACCCAGGTCTACTGGGACGGCCGGTTCGGCGTCGACTGCGCGGTGCTGGTGCTGGTGGCCTCGCGCATGCCGTTTCGCATCTTCAAGACGCAGCACGTCGTCGCCACCGACGAGCGGCTGGTCGTGACCGAGGCCGACGCCGCCTCGCGCACCGTCAAGGAAATCAACGGCCTGCCGGCCAGCCAGGAGTACGCGAGGATGCTCGGCATCGACGCCTCCGACCTGGACCCTTCGCGCTTCGCGGCCTGGCCGGTCGTGCTGACGATCGGCGGCACCACCTACGTGCGCTCGATCCAGAAGGCCAATGCGGACGGCAGCCTCACTTTCTTCTGCGCGATCGAGAACGGGCTGGTGCTGCGCGTGGCCCGGGGCGTGGACCTGCTGCAGAACCTCGAGCAGGCCTTTGCCGGCATACGCGCCGAGATCGGTCCGCCGCAGCTGGTGCTGGGCTACGACTGCATCCTGCGCAAGCTCGAAATCGCGCAGAGCAGCGCGAAGGACCGCATCGGCGAACTGCTGAAGGAGAACAACACGGTCGGCTTCCATACCTACGGGGAACAGTTCCGCGGCGTGCACGTCAACCAGACGCTGGTCGGCATTGCATTCGGCACTAACGGCGAGGGGGCCAGCCATGCGTGAGTCTGCAACACTGCCGCGCCCCGGCGCGCAAGCGCTTTCCTCGAAGGACGAGATCGCACGGCTCAACAAGATCGTCCAGGCCCTGATGGACCGGGCCGAGCGCAGCGCCAACGCACAGGGCTCGGACTTCAACCTCTTCCAGACCACCATCATGCTGGAGGAGCAGGTGCTCAGCCGCACCGCGGAACTGGAAGCGGCGCTGCGCGAGAACGAAGAGGTCAACCGCGTGCTGCGCAAGACGCAGGCCGACCTGGTGGCCGCAGCGCGCTCGGCCGGCATGGCCGAGATCGCCACCAACGTGCTGCACAACGTGGGCAACGTGCTCAACAGCGTCAACGTGTCCGCGGGGCTGATTCTTTCCAGGGTTCGCGCGTCCAAGGTGGAAGGACTCGCGCGCGCGGTGCAATTGATGAACGCGCATGCGGACGACCTGGGCACCTTCCTCGCGTCCGACGCCAAGGGCAAGCTGCTCCCGGGCTACCTGATGCAGCTGGCGCCGCTCCTGGTGGCGGAGCAGCGCACCGTCGTCGACGAGCTGGTGGCGCTGGGCAAGAGCGTCGACCACATCAAGGAAATCATCGCCGCGCAGCAGGCCCATGCCCGCGCCTCCAGCCTGATCGAGCCGATACGCGTCCACGAACTCGTCGAGGACGCGCTGCGCATGAACGCGTCGGGCGCGGCGCGCTACCAGGTGGTGATCGGGAGCGGCCTCGTCCGCCTTCCCGAACTGCCGCTGGACCGGGGCCGCCTGCTGCAGGTGCTGATGAACCTCGTGCGCAATGCCAGGCAGGCGATGGAAGCGGTGGCGGACGACCGCGCCAAGCTCATGCTCGATGCGGAGATCGTCGGGGACGAGGTGCTGCGCATCCGCGTGGCAGACACGGGCGTCGGCATCGCCCCCGACAACCTCACGCGCGTGTTCATGCACGGGTTCACCACCAGGAAGGACGGCCACGGCTTCGGCCTGCACAGCGCAGCCATCGCGGCGCGCGAGATGGGCGGCACGCTGGCAGTCCACAGCGACGGACCCGGCACCGGCGCCACCTTCACGCTCGAACTTCCGATCAGAAAGGCCGCAGAGACGCCATGAGCAAACCGCAGAACCGCCGCATCCTGCTGGCTGACGACACGCCGGCCATCCACGAGGACTTCCGCAAGATCCTTCTTCCGGCGGCCGCGGACGCGAACCTGGACGACCTGGAGTCCGCGCTGTTCGGAACCTCGGCCAGGAAAAGCGACGTGGACTTCGTGCTGGACAGCGCCTACCAGGGCGAGGAGGCGCTCGCCAAGCTGCGCGAGGCATTGGCGGCCGAGGCGCCCTACGCCATGGCGTTCATCGACATGCGCATGCCCCCCGGGTGGGACGGCGTCAAGACCATCGAGCAGCTGTGGCTCGAAGACCCGCGCCTGCAGATCGTGATCTGCACGGCCTATGCGGACCAGTCGTGGGTCGAGGTGTTCGATCGGCTGGACGCGCGCGACCGCCTGCTGGTGCTCAAGAAGCCCTTCGATCCAATCGAGGTGCGCCAGCTGGCCAGCGCGCTCACCATGAAGTGGCAGATGACGCAAGACGCCGCCTTCAAGATGAACCAGCTCGAGCAGGCCGTGGAGGAACGCACGCGCGAGCTGTCGGACGCCAACATCATCGTGCAGAACAGCCCGACCATTCTCTACCGGCTGCGCGGCGAGCCGGCGTTCCCGCTGATCTACATCTCGCACAACATCACCAAGTTCGGCCACGAACCGGCGGCCCTCCTGGCCAACCCGGACTGGGCGGACGTGCTGATCGACCCGGCCGACCAGCCCGGCGTGGCCGCCGCGATGGCGCGCGTGCTCGAAAAGGACGCCGAAGGCGCCTCCATCGAATACCGCCTGTGCACCGGCGACGGCGCGCGGCGCTGGGTCGAGAACCGTTATGTTCCGGTGCGCGACAAGGACGGCCGGCTCATCGAGGTCGAGGGCATCGTCATCGACGTCACCGAGCGCAAGGCGGCGGAGGAGCAACTGGCAAAGCTGGCGCGCACCGACGGGCTCACGGGCCTGGCCAACCGCGCCACCCTCGTCGAGCGCCTGCACCAGGCCCACGCGGCGGCACGGCGCGGCTCCGTGCCGTTTGCGCTCCATTGCCTCGACCTGGACCACTTCAAGCCGGTCAACGACATGTTCGGCCATCCGGGCGGCGACCTGCTGCTGCGCGAGGTGGCGCTGCGCCTGAAGAACTGCACGCGCGAGACCGACGTGGTGGCGCGCCTGGGCGGCGACGAGTTTGCCGTGCTGCAAAGCGAAATGGCCGACGCGGCCGCCGCGGGCGCCCTGGCCGCGAAGATCCAGCAGGAGCTGGCGCGCCCGTACATGATCGATGGCAACCAGGTGCATGCCTCGGCCAGCATCGGCATCTGCCCCTACACCCCGGGCAGCGAGAGCCCGGAGGAAATGCTCGCGCAGGCCGACCTGGCGCTCTACCGCTCGAAGGAGCAGGGGCGCAACCAGTACCACTTCCATTCCGAGGAACTCGACTTCGAAGTGCGCGACCGCGTGGCGCTCGGCGAAGACCTGAAGCAGGCCATCGAGCGCGAACAGCTGGAGCTTTATTACCAGCCGCAGGTCGAGCTGTCCTCCGGAAAGATCGTGGGCGTGGAGGCGCTGCTGCGCTGGAACCACCCCAGGCGCGGCCTGCTCGAGGCGAACGCGTTCGTGCCGATTGCCGAGCGCACCGGCGGCATCGTCGCGCTCGGCCGCTGGGTGCTGGACCAGGCCTGCAGGCAGATGAGCCTGTGGCGCGAACAGGGGGTGGCGCCGCCGGTGGTGGCCATCAACCTGTCGCTCGGGCAGCTCAGGCAGGGCAGCGAACTGATCCGCGACGTGACCGAGGGCCTCGCGAAATGGCGGCTCGAGCCGTCCGTGCTGGAGTTCGACGTGACGGAGTCGACGCTGGCCCAGATGACATGGACCCACAACGACGTGCTGCCCAGGCTGAGGGCGCTCGGCGTGCGCATTGCAATCGACGACTTCGGCACCGAATACTCGTCGTTCGAATACCTGCGCACCTACCGCGTGAACCATCTGAAGATCGCGCAGTCGATGCTCAAGCGGGCGATCGACGACCCGGACAGCGCGGCCACGGTTCGCGCCATCATGAATCTCGCGCGCGAAGCGCGCATCGGCATCATCGTCGAGGGACTGGAGACGCAGACACAGCTCGCCTTTCTCCAATCGACCGGCGCCACCACGCTGGCGCAGGGCTACTACTTCAGCGAGGCCGTGATGGCCACCGAGGCCGGCGACTTCCTGCGCTCGGGTACCATGGCGCAGAGCGAACGCAGCAAGGGCGGAGAGCACGGGGCCGCAGCATGAAAAAAACAATCCTGATGCTCGCCGCGACATGGGGCTTCGCTGCCCTGCCGCCGGCGGCGCATGCCGATCCCGTGGTGCTGTCGCTGGTGCACGCCGCCACCACCTCGCACCCGGCCCATCTGGCGGCGCTCCAGTTCGCCAAGCGGGTCGAGGAGCGCACCCACGGGCAGGTCCGCACGGAGATCTTTCCCGCGTCCCAGCTCGGCAGCGAGAACGAACTGCTGCAGAAGGTCCGGCTGGGCGCGGTCGACATGGACGTGACCTCGATGAACTACCTCATCAAGTACGAGAAGACGTTCTCCGTCGTCGTCATGCCCTATCTCTTCGACAGCTATGCGCATGCCCACCGCGTGCTCGATGGCCCGGCAATGAACTGGCTCGCGCCGCTGGCCGAGAAGCAGGGCTTCGTCATCCTGTCCAACTGGGAATGGGGATTCCGCAACATCACCAACAACCAGCGCCCGATCAACCTGCCCGAAGACGTGCGGGGCCTCAGGGTGCGCGTTCCGCCCGTCGCCGAACTCGAGGCCACCATGCAGGCGCTGGGCGCCGAGGTCAGCAAGGTCGGCTTCAAGGAGCTTCCCCAGGCGCTGTCGCAGGGCCTGGTCGACGGCCAGGAGAACCCGCTCAACGTCATCTACTACAACAAGCTGTACGAAGTGCAAAAGCACCTCGCCCTGACCCGCCATGTGTACTACAACACGCTCCACCTCATGAGCACCAGGACCTGGGCGAAGCTCACGCCGGCCGAGCAGGCGATCGTGCGCGAAGAGAGCAAGGCGGCAGGCGACGGCATGCGCAAGAAGATCATTGCCGAAGAGGAGGAGCTGATCGCAAAGATGGTTGCCGCCGGCGTGAAGGTCACGCGCCCCGACCCGGCGCCGTTCCGCGCGGCCACCCAGGGCGCCCGCGAGGAGATCAGGCGCTTCGCGGGCGACGAGAACGTGCGCACGTTCCTGAAGATGGTCGACGCAGAGCGAAAGCAGTGACGCATCTCTCCAACAGCGACCTGGGAGCGAGCCGCAATTGATCAAATTCCCGATCGACGTCTCGTGGGGGAGAAGAATGCGCAGCCTGCGGGTGGAGATCGCGCTTGGATTCGGCGTCGTCATTGTGCTGATGCTCGCGTTGGGCGCGTCCTTCTATCTGAGCGAACAGCGTTCCGCGGCCGCCATCGACAAGCTGCTCAGCAGCGACAACCGGATGGCGGACCTGAGCTTGCGCAGCTCGCTGGCGATGTACAAGGCCCGCGACGCCGAGAACGAACTCCTGCTGTCCGCGGACCGGCTCGGGGTGGCGCAGGCGAGCGAGCGCTCGCTGCCGGCCATGCAGAACCATTTGCTGGACATGCGGGAGTACCTTGCCAGCCTTCGAATCCTCTCGACCGATCCGAAATTCAGGGACCAGGTCGACCGGATCGAGACCCAGACCCGGCAGTACGAGGACGGCTTCCTCGCGTTCATTGCGCGGCATGGCAAGGAAGGCCTTCCGGAATCGGCCGATGCGCTGCGCCAAGGCTACCTGGCCACGGCCGTGGCCATCGAATCCTCGGTGGAGGCGCTGCACACCGAGGCGACCAAGCGCGCGCTCCAGACGCGCAGCGATGTCGAACGCGCAGCCAGGTTCTCGCGCTGGGCGGTCATCGCGCTGGTCGCCCTGGCCATCCTGCTGAGCGCGGCGGCCGCGACGGTCGTCTCGCGGCGCATCACGGGCTCCATCGCCCGGCTCGTCGCCTTTTCCGGGCGCGTCGCCGCGGGGGACTTCAGTGCCAGGACGCCGCAGGGCCACGCGGATGAATTCGGCATCCTCGCGAGCGCCATGAACCAGATGGCTGAGTCGATCGAGAATTCCAACGCGCTGCTGGAGAGCAGCGCCGACACCCTGAAGCACCAGGCCACCCACGACCCGCTGACCGGGCTGCCGAACCGCGCATTGCTGGAGGACCGCCTGCGGCAGGCCATCTCGTATGCCGATCGCTACGGCCGGCTGATGACGGTGGTGTTCATCAACCTGGACGGCTTCAAGCGGATCAACGACAGCCTGGGCCGCAAGGGCGGCGACGAATTGCTGAAGGTCATGGCCGAGCGCATGGCCCGGTGCCTGCGCAGCGTGGACACGGTGGTGCGAACGGGCGGCGATGAATTCGTGATCATCCTGTACGACCAGCCCGGCGACGGAACAGACATCGCACCAGCCCTGAGAAAGCTGCTCGAGACCATCGCGCAGCCAGCGCGCATCGGCAGCCAGGCGGTCCAGCTCACGGGCAGCATGGGCGTGGCCACCTATCCCGCGGACGGCGCCGATGCCGACGCCCTGCTCGTGAACGCCGACGCCGCGATGTCCCACGCCAAGGCCTCGGGGCGCAACAACTTCGAGTTCTATGCGGCCGAGATGAGCGGCGCGATCCGCGACGAACTCGCGCTGCGCGAAGGGCTGCGCCATGCCGTCGCGCGCAGCGAGTTCCACCTCGCGTACCAGCCGCAGCTGGACATGGAATCGGGCCGGGTGACGGGCGTGGAGGCATTGATCCGCTGGCAGCATCCGGAGCGCGGCCTGGTCTCGCCGGCGCAGTTCATCCCGCTGGCGGAAGAGACCGGCCTGATCGTTCCGATCGGCGAATGGGTGCTGCGCACCGCCTGCTTCCAGAACAAGGCTTGGCAGGACGCGGGCCTGCCGCCGTTCATCGTGTCGGTCAATGTGTCGGCGCGCCAGTTCCGGGAGCGGACCCTGATCGCGCAGGTGGCCCTGGCGCTTCGGGACAGCGGGCTCGAGCCCCGCCTCCTGGAGCTGGAACTGACCGAAAGCCTGGTCATGGAGGACCTGGACAAGGCGCTGCAGTCGATGAAGGCCCTGCGCGCCATGGGCGTGCAGCTCTCGATCGACGACTTCGGCACCGGCTATTCGAGCCTGAGCGCGCTCAAGCGCTTTCCCATCGCGAGGCTCAAGATCGACCAGTCCTTCGTGCGCGACATTCCGGGCGACGAAGAGGACAAGGCGATTGCCAAGACCATCATCGCGCTGGGGCACGAGCTCAATCTCAAGGTCATTGCCGAAGGGGTCGAGACCGAGCAGCAGCTGGAATTCCTGCGCGCCCATGGGTGCGACGAGATGCAGGGCTATCTCTTCAGCCGGCCCGTGCCGCCCGCCGAACTGGCGGCACTGGTCAGGATGCGCGCTGGCGAGGCAGCGGCGAGCGGCCAGCCCGAGGCGCGTGCGCGCCGCGTGGCGGGACGCTGAGGCCCAGCATCCAGGCAGCGTTCGAAGGTAGTAGCGCCCCTCAACGAAGAGTATGCACTCACCTTCTAGATGCCGGCCACGCCGCGCTGGAGCGCAAAGTCCAGCAGCACGCGGTCGGAGGGCTCCTCGGGCCAAGTGTCCTCCGCCAGCCAGCGGAAGAAGGTGGTCGCGGCCACGCGGCTCGCCGGGCCGTCGCGCCGCCAGGCACGCGCAATGGGGGCGGCCACCTGGTCGAGCCGCTCGGCCTCGAAGCGCGTGCGCACCTCGGCCTGCATGGGCTGCGGCATCTCGGCGAACACGGCGCGCGCCTGTCCCATGCGGTCGTTCTCCCAGAGCTCGCGGATGCGCCGCAGGCGGTCGGCCTCCGACAGCACCGCCACGGGTGGCGCCAGGGCCGGTGCCGGGCCGCTGCTGGGCGCCGGCTCCATCGCGGTCACGCCCGCGTAGCCCTTCTTTAGCGCATCCTTGAAATACGCAGCCGGCGACTTGAGCACCGGCATCGAGGCATTGCGCAGCCGCTGGTCCACATGGTCGAGCGTGGCGCGGATCTGCCCTTCGTCGGTGGTGGCGTAGAGATCCTGCGCCTCGTCCTGTTTCAGGCCCAGCGCGATCAGCCGGCCCACCAACGCCAGGTCGAAGACGTTGCGGTTCGACGCGCTGATGTCGCCCAGGCGCTGCTGCACCTTGGGAACGACCCGGAACTGGATCTCCTCGATCTTGCGGCCGCGCTTGTGCTCGATCAGCTCGAGCCCGAAGTCCTCGCACAGCGCGTCGATCTCGGCCAGCGCCTTGCTGATGACGTCGCGCTTGAGGAAGCGGTAGTCGACCTCCTTGATGTCGCTGCGGCCCGTGAGCACCGCGGCCCACCAGACCACGTCCTCGCGCATCGACAGCCGCCCCGGCGAGGTCAGATAGCGCGCGCCGATCTCATACAGCACCGCGGCGGAATAGCTGCGCATCTGGCTGCTCATCTCGAGCAGCACACGCGTGTACTGGTGCGGCTTGACCAGCCGCTCCTTGATCTCGTCCGGATAGCGCCAGGTCACCATGCAGGGGCGCCCCCTGCCCTGCTCCTCGATCGTGACCGTGCCCAGGAGCTGCGAGGACACCCAGCGCTTCAGGGAGCTGCTGCTGGTCGACCACTCGATGGTCGTGGCCTGCATGTCGCGCAGGTGCGACTTGAGCAGCTCGGTGTTGTTGGAGTTGAAGCGGGCGTCGCCGATCAGTTCGCTCAAGGTCAGCCGGTAGACCGGCTCGTCCACGCCCTGGCGCTGCGAATGGTAGAGCAGCGCGTTGTAGATGCGCCGCGACAGCAGGGTGAGCCGGCCGCGCTTGGGGCGGATGGCGATGGCTTCGTTGGCCTTGGCAACGCTCTGCTCCTCCGCCGTGGGCGGCTGCCGCGGCGGAGACCGGGATTGTGAATTGTCTTCTTCGACCATGGTCCGCTACGGCAATCAGATGGTTTCACATCATGCCTTTGCATTGTGATTCAGTCAATTCACATTACGCCGGCCATGGTGCCTTGGTATGTTTGCAGATAAACACTTGGGGAATTGAAGAATTGGGATTCCACTTTCCTCCGTCGTGACAGTCACTTAGCTCCTCTCATGTGAGATCGGTTGGGATTGAATGTGAGATCGGATGGGATTTGGCGTGAGCCTTGTTGGGAGACAAGCGCCACTTTTGTGAGTCCGGATGGGTTCCAATGTGAGTGGATATGGGTTCCGGCCGTGGGCTGCGCCCCTGTTTGGGGTCCGCGGCGGCAGCCAGGCGCGCAAAAGGCCCGCGCCAGGCGCCCTGCCCCCGGTTTTCGGGTCCTGCGGCGCTTGGCATGCGAGGGGCTGGGGTCTTGGTCCCCAATCTTCCTCACAATACTTCGCGGCGCTGTAGCTGAGTTCTCCGCGAAACTTGTTCATTCGACAGATTCTCATAGAATTGCCGTATTCTGTCGAATAAGGCCAAACAAAATGTCCGTTCCTGTTCCTCTGGTCGGTGGAAACCTGGTTTCCAACGACGTCCAGGTGCCTCCCCGCCAAACCATCAACATGCAGAAGATCGCCGCGCTGGCGACCCGGGCCGGGTCGATGGTGGAGCAGATCCGGGGCATGCTGCTGGCGCCGGAAGCCCGCAAGATCCCGCCCACCTACTCCACCGCCCAATTGGCCGCGCTGTGCGGCGTCGACAAGGCGCATGTGGCCTACCGCATCACCAAGGAAGACCTGCCGGCCGGGCGGCTGACCCCTTCGGGCGGCAAGCGCACCTTCGAGCTGGACGAGCTGCGCCGCTGGACCCGCACCTACCGTGCGGAAAAGATGCGGCCGGCCGGGCGCAAGGCCATCACCATCGCCGTGGGCAATTTCAAGGGCGGCGTGGCCAAGACCACCACGGCCATGGTGCTGGCGCAGGGGCTCAGCCTGCGCGGGCACCGCGTGCTCGCGATCGACACCGATCCACAGGGTTCGCTCACCACGCTGCATGGCCTGCTGCCCGAAGCCGAGGTCACCGAGGACATGACCATCGGTCCGCTGTGCGACGGCTCCGAGAACGACATCCGCTACGCCATCCGCTCGACCTACTGGGACGGCATCGACCTGGTCGCGGCCGCGCCCTTCCTCTTCTCGGCCGAGTTCGCCCTCCCCGCGCGCCAGATGCAGCAGCCCGGCGCCAAGTTCTGGGACGTACTGAACGAAGGCCTGGAGTCGGTTCGCGACCTGTACGACGTGATCGTGATCGACACGCCCCCTTCCCTTTCGTATGTCACGATCAATGCGCTGTGGGCGGCCAACGGCATCGTCGTTCCGGTGCCGCCCTCGGGCCTGGACTTTGCCTCGTCGGCGCAGTTCTGGTCGCTGCTCGCGGACCTGGGCGGCAACCTGGACGGCCAGAGCAAGGACCGCGAGGGCAAGGCCTTCGACTTCCTGCACGTGCTGCTGAGCCGCGTGGACGCGGCCGATCCGGCAATGCCCGCGGTGCGCCAGTGGATCCAGGCCACCTACGGCGAATACACGCTGCCGGTCGAGATCCCGAAGACCAGCGTGACCAGCAACAAGGCCGCGGAATTCGCCACAGTCTACGACGTGCAGAAATACGAAGGCGCCGCCAAGACCTACAAGCGCGCGGTAGACGCCTACGATTCCTTTGTCGAGCTTGTCGAGCAATCGGTGATCGGCGCATGGACGGCACAAGGGAGGGCGCAGCAATGAGAATGCCGGCCATGCTTTCGGGAGCCCCTTGGCGTGGAAACCAGGTTTCCACCGGGCGGTGCGCCCTTGATGTATCCGGCATGACGCACGCCGTGGAAACCTGGTTTCCACGGCCGCGGTTGCCACAAGCCGGATGCGGCGCGGCAATGCCACAGTACCTGCCGAAGGTCGCGGGGCGGATCGGCAGAAGGCTCCGTTTCACGGCATCGAGCGCGGCCCAAGCCGCGCCAAGGAGTGTCCATCATGGCTAGCACCCGCAAGCGGCTGGAGGCGTTGACCGCCGGCCTGATGCTTCCCGAAGCGGCAAAGGATCCGGTCGATGCGCCGGCCCCGGCGGCTGCTCCCGCAGTGCCCCCGTCGGCATCGAACGCCGTGGAAACCAGGTTTCCACCGGCCGTCGGCGGCTCGCTCGCGCCGCGCACCGGCCCTGGCCAGATGATGGCTTTCCGCGGCCAGATCCAGCAGGTCGAAGGCGAGATGGCGGCGCTGCGCGAAAAGCTCAGCCAGTACGAAGGCTCGCTGCCGACGCGCAAGATGGACCCCAAGACCATCCATCCGAGCCGCTGGGCGAACCGCCACGACGCCTCGTTCACGAGCAGCGCCTTCGCGGGCCTGAAGGCGGACATCGAGCATGCCGGCGGCAACGTCCAGCCGATCCTGGTGCGGCCGCTCAAGGACGAGCCCGGCCAGTTCGAGATCGTCTTCGGCCACCGCCGGCACCGGGCCGCGCTGGAGCTTGGCATTCCGGTACTGGCGTCCATCTGGGTCGACGAACTCGGCGACGCGGCGCTCTTCGCGGCCATGGACCGGGAGAATCGCGAGCGCGCGGACCTGTCCAACTACGAACAGGGGCTGATGTACCAGCGCGCGCTCGAAGAACAGCTGTTCCCGACGCAGCGCCAACTGGCCGAAGCGCTCGGCGTGAGCCATACCTGGGTGCGCAAGGCGCTCATGGTGGCGCAGTTGCCGACGGCCGTGGTGGAGTGCTTCCGCAGCCCGCTCGAAATCAGCTTCCGCCATGCCGAGCAGATCAATGCCGCCATGGAAAAGGACCGCCGCGGCGTGCTCAAGCGCGTGGAAAGGCTGCGGGGCCACAGCCTTGCGCCGGCCATGGTCGTCGCAAGGCTGCTCGACGCCAAGCCCGGTTTCGAACGCTCGGAAAAGCTCGACATCCTGTCCGCGGGGCAGAAGATCGGCACGCTGGTGCGCGCCAAGAGCGGGGAGATCACGATCACGATCGTGCCGGACGCAGCCACCGAGGCCAGCCAGGATGCGCTCGAGGCTGGCATCGCCGAGGCTTTGCGCAAGGCCCGCACGCTGTAGATTCGCCTGCCGGGGGGAGGGCGGCAGGGCCAATGTGAGAACCGTTGGGATCTGCTTGCGCCGCTCGTCCCAGGCATTTGGCAGGCGCAGCGGCACCCGGGCCGGCGTCCTGGCGCCGCCCCGGGGGCAGGGCAGGGAATCAAAAAAAACGGCCCGGCTCGCCTCGTGGGATCCGGGCTGGCCTGGTCTTGCGCGCCTAGGGCCGAACCACAATAGCCGGCGGCTGGATCACGATCGCAGGGGGCTGCACGACCATGCCCGGCGGCGGGCCTGCATAGACCGGCGCTTCGTACACGGGGGGGCGCGAGGCGTGGTCCTTGCACTTGCGCTTTTCCTTGTATTCGCCGTTCTTCTCCCACTTGCGCTCGACCTTGCACCGGCCGTCCCAGAACGCTTCCTTGTACTCGCGGCCGCCGTGCCGTCTTTTGCCGTGACCGCTCTCGTCCTTGTACGGGTCCGCGGCGGCGGGTGCCATGGCACCGGTGGCAAGCAAGGCGACCAGGGCCAGGGGGCGCAGAAGGGGATTCATGAAAGACCTCGAATGTGATTTGTTCCCATGGCCGCGCATCGTACTAGAGGCAACGCGGCCAGTGCCTCTATGGGTCGACGGGACAAGCCATCGGTCCTGCGGGACAGGGGGCCTGGAGGGACGGGTTTTCGAAGACCAGCGGCTGTTGCACGGTTCCCACGGGTTCCTGTGGCGCTCGGCAGACGCCGAGCAACCCGGATAAAATTCAATCAAATCAACAACTTAGGTGAAGGTGCTCGTGAAGATGCTTGGTTGCAACACAAAATGTGTATTGATGATTACTTCAGTTATCATCAAGCAATTCATGACAACGACCACCGCACCCCACGGCACGCAGGCCTTCGCCAGCACCCTGTTCGATCCCGCCCTACCGGCGAGATGGACCGCCGCATGAGTGCGACAGACATGCCTGCCGTTCCCACCCCCTCCCAACTGTCCAACATCGATGACGACGAGCTCGCGCGCCTGGCGTCGAACTGGCGGGCCCTTGCGGGCCGCGGCGACCGCGAGGCCTTCGGCATCGCGCATGCGCTCGAGGTCGAGCAGCGCCGGCGCACGCGGGTGAGCCAGCTGCAGCAGCTGCCGGAGCATCCCGGGCCGGCGCCGCGCCCGTGGTGGAAGTTCTGGCAGTCGACGACGGCCGGCGAGCGGAACCCGACATCGGCCTCATGAAGGCACTGATTCCGCGCAAGCTGCACCGCGGACATTTCGCGTTCATGCGGGCGCTGGCCCAGGGGCTCGACGAACGGGCCAGCTGGGACCGCTACCTGCGGCTCGAAGGCGAACACACCGACCTGCGGACCGTGCGCCGCACCATCGCCTGGATCCGCGACGAATTCGCGGCGGCCGCGCGGCGCGAGCACAAGCCAGGCACCGCCCGGCTGATCCTGCTCGACGCCGACCGCTTTTCCGCGGCGCCGGCGCTCCCGAGCCTGGCCGAGTTCGCCGTGGCGAACGGCCTGGAGGATTTCTCCGAGTCCGAACAGGTCGAGGCCTACGAGGCCGCCTACCCGGCCGCGGGCAAGGCAGGGCAGGGCGCGCGGCCCTCGCGGCGGGCGCGCGTGGTCGAGCGCCAGCTCGAAGCGCTGCGCTGGCTCGAGAACCTGGTCGCCCAGGACCCGCGGCCGCTCGACAGCGTGTCGGCATGGCTCAATCCCTCGGTGGCAAGCCGCCTGGAACGCGCCGGCCTGCGCACGCTCCATGCGCTGGTCGAGCACATCAACGGCATCGGCTCGCGCTGGTGGGTGCATGTGCCGGGCGTGGGCGAACTCAAGGCGGCGCGCATCCTCGACTGGCTGCGCGCCAACGAACAGGTGCTGGGGCTGCGCATCGGCGCCCACGCGATGACGCCCCGGGCGCAGCTCGGCCCGCTGGCGCTGGCCGCGGTGGTGCCGGGCGGCACCGCGCTCGTGCCTTATGAAAAGTTCGTGCTCCCCGCCGAGCTCGACGGCAGCGCAGGCAGCAACCGCGCGCCGCGCGGGCAGTGCCTGCTGATGGCCACCAACGACCACGAGGCCGTGGGCGCCTGGCTCAGCGCCAAGCGCGCGGGCGATGCCACCGCCGACCTGTCGGCCACCCAGCGCGCCTACCGCAAGGAGGCCGAGCGCCTGCTGCTCTGGGCCGTGCTGGAGCGCGGGAAGGCGCTGTCGTCGCTCACCGTCGAGGATGCGATCGAGTACCGCGACTTCCTGCTCGATCCGCCCGCCCACTGGTGCGGCGCGCGCCATCACCAGCGCTGGTCGCCGCTGTGGCGGCCGATGGAAGGGCCGCTCGCGCCCTCGGCGCTGCGCCAGGCCATCGCGATCCTGCGCAGCCTGCATGCGTTCCTGGTGAACCAGAACTATCTGGTGGGCAACCCCTTTGCCACGCTGGCGCCGCCCGCGAGCCTGCAGCAGCCGCTGGACTCCAGCCGCGCGCTGAGCTTCGCGCAGTGGGACCACGTCGACGCGCTGCTCCAGGCACATGCCGACACCGAAGCCAGGCGCCGGCTGCGGCGCGGCATGCGCTGGCTCTATGCGACCGGCCTGCGGCTGGCCGAGATCACCAGCGCCAAGTGCGAGGACCTCGAACAGATCGAGTACCGCGCGGCCGATGGCGCGCCGGCCACCGGCTGGCAGCTGGTGGTGGCCGGCAAGGGCGGGCGCTGCCGCCGGGTGCCGGTTCCGTCGGCGCTGGTGGCCGAGCTGGAAGACGAACTCGCCCGCCACGGCTTCGAGCGGCAGGTCGGTGCCGTGAGCAACCGCGGCATCCATGTGCTGGCGCGCTTCGATGCCGAACTGCGCCGTCCGGCCGCCTGGTCGGCCTCGGGCCTGTACCAGGCGATCAAGGCCTTTGTCGCCCAGGCCGCGGCCAGCCTGCGCGGCACCGAGGCGCAGCAGCTCAAAAAAGCGAGCACTCACTGGCTGCGACACTCGCATGGATCCCACGCGCTGCGCGGCAGGGAAGGGCAGGTGCCGGTGCCGATCCAGGTCGTGCAGAACAACCTCGGACACGCCTCAGTGGGGACCACGGCCATGTACCTGGCCACCGCGCAGGTGCAGAGCCATACCGAAATGCGCTAGCTGCTAGCGCGCCTGGGCGCTCGCTCGCGGGCTGCAATCTGCGCAAGATGCGAGCCATGCAAACACCGGTTTCCCGCCTTTCGATCCCTGCCGCCACGGAGGCACGCATGCCAGCTAGCACCGTGGACAAGGACTGGCTGTGCTTTCACCCGAACCCGTCGAAGCCGCGCTTCTCGCCGCCGCCCGGCGCGGTGGACGCCCACTGCCACGTCTTCGGCCCGGCGGCCACGTTTCCCTATGCGCCCGAGCGCAAGTACACGCCCTGCGATGCTTCGAAGGATCAGCTCTTTGCCCTGCGCGACCTGCTGGGCTTCGAGCGCAACGTGATCGTGCAGGCCACCTGCCACGGCAGCGACAACCGCGCGCTGCTCGATGCCATCGCGGATTCGAACGGACGCGCGCGCGGCGTGGCCTCGGTCGCGCCCAACGTGAGCGATGCCGAACTGCACCGGCTGCACGAGGCCGGCATCCGCGGCGTGCGCTTCAACTTCCTCAGGCGCCTGGCGGACTTCACGCCGCGCGAGGTGCTGATGGACATCGCCAAGCGCATCGCGCCGCTCGGCTGGCACGTGGTCGTGTACTTCGAGGCGCAGGACCTGCCCGAGCTCTGGGATTTCTTCACCCGCCTGCCGACGACCGTGGTGGTCGATCACATGGGCCGGCCCGACGTGAGCCAGCCGGTCGACGGGCCGCAGTTCGAGCGCTTCGTGCGGCTGATGCGCGAGCATCCGAACGTGTGGTCGAAGGTGAGCTGCCCCGAGCGCCTGTCGGTCTCCGGATCGCCGGCCTACGATGACGTCGTGCCGTTCGCGCAGCGCCTGGTCGAGACCTTCCCGGACCGTGTGCTGTGGGGCACCGACTGGCCGCATCCCAACCTCAAGACGCACATGCCCGACGACGGCACGCTGGTCGACATGATTCCGCGCATCGCGCGCACCGCGCAGCTGCAGCAGCAGCTGCTCGTGGACAACCCGATGCGGCTCTACTGGGCCTGAGAGGCGGCAAGCGCTTGCTTCGCGTGAGCGGACCCCTAGACTCCAGCTCATGGACCTCAAGCAGCTGGAGTACTTCGTTCGCGTGGCCGAGCTGGGGAGCTTCACGCGCGCGTCGATCGTGATCGACGTGGCGCAGCCCGCGCTCAGCCGGCAGGTGCGCCAGCTCGAAGTGGAGCTGCGGCAGAACCTGCTGACGCGCAACGGCCGCGGCGTCACGCTCACCGATGCGGGCACGCTGCTGCTGGCGCATGCCAGGGGCATCCTGCACCAGATCGAGCGCGCCAAGGAAGACCTCGGCCGCATGCGCGGCGCGCTGGCCGGCCGCGTCACGGTGGGCCTGCCGCCGAGCATCGCCAAGCGCATTGCCGTGCCGCTGACCCGTGCCTTTCGCCAGCAGTTGCCCGATGCGCGCCTTGCCATCACCGAGGCGCTGTCGAGCGCCCTGCAGGAATCGGTGACCGCGGGCCGCATCGACCTGGCGCTGCTCTACAACCCCGCGCCCTCGGCCGACATCGACAGCGTGGTCATCCTCGAAGAAGACCTGTACCTGGTCGGACCGGCCACGCAGCCCGGCGGGGAGATCGCGCTGCGCGAGGTGGCCTCGCAGCCGCTCGTGATTCCGACCCAGCCCAATTCCATCCGCATGCTGGTCGAGGCGGAAATGGCCAACATCGGATGCCGCCCGGCCATCGCGATGGAGATCGACGGCGTGGCCGCCATTCTCGACCTGGTCATCGATGGCGTTGGCTCCGCGGTGCTGTCCGCGAACGCGGTGCTCACCGCGCCTCGGCCGGAGGCTTTCGGCATCCGGCGGATCGTGGATCCTCCGCTGCGCAGCCGGCTGGCGCTGGCCGTCAGTTCGCAGCGTCCGGCCACGCTGACCCAGCAGGCCGTTCTCGCGCTGGTGCGCGAGGTCGTGGATCAGACGATGAATGCTTCGCCGGCACCGGCGCTCACTGCTTCGGAATGCCGGCCAGGCGGATGACTTCCGACCAGCGCTGAATCTCGTCCTTCAGGAGGTCCGCCTGCTGCTGCGGCGTGCTGCCCTGCGCCTCGACGCCAAGCTGGCGCAGCCGTTCCTTGACTTCCGGCGTGGCGAGCGCCGCGTTGGCTTCCTTGCTGAGCCTCGCGATGACCGCGGGCGGCGTCTTCGCGGGCACGGCAAGCGCGTTCCATGACGAGACCTTGAAACCGGGCGCGCCGCTCTCCGCGACCGTCGGCGTGTCGGGCAGCGCGAACGAGCGCTTCGCGCCCATGACCGCGAGGGCGCGCAGCGACTTGCCGCTGATCTGCCCGAGGATCGGCGCGAGGATCTCGACGCCGGCGTCGACCTGCCCGCCGCGCAGCGCCGTGATCAGTGCGGGCGAGCCGTTGAACGGAATCACCTGCGCGTCGATGCCGGTGCTGCGCTTGAAGAGCTCGGCCGCCAGATGCTGCGTGCTGCCCACGTTGATGGTGCCGATGTTGACGGTGCCGGGATGCGCCTTCGCATGTGCCAGCAGCTCCTGCATCGTCCTGAACCGGGCGTCAGCGGCTGTCACCACGGCCATGTCGAAATAGCCGAGCGTCGACACCGGCGCGAAGTCGCGGACCGTGTCGAAAGGCAGGCGCTTGAACAGCCCCGCGCTCACGGCATTGCCGTTGGACATCAGCAGCATGGTGAGCCCGTCCGGCGCCGCCTTGGCCACCGCATCGGAGGCGACCACGCCGCCGGCGCCCGGCTTGTTGTCCACGATGATGCTCTGGCCCATGGATTCCGACATCTTTTGCGCGACGGTGCGCGCCGTGAGGTCGGCCACGCCGCCGGGGCCGAAGGGCACGACCAGGCGAATGGGCTTGGTCGACGACGGTTGCTGTTGCTGCTGCTGCGCGTTCGCGCCTGTGCAGAGCAACGAGAGTGCGGCCAGCGCGAGCGCCGAACGCCGGGTGCGAGTGCGCATATCCATTCCTTTGTCTCCGTCTTCTCTTTTGAAGCGCCGGCGGTGCGTGGGGCCTTGTGCCGGCGTGATGGACTATCGCCATTCCGGCGGCGGTCCGCTATCCGGCCCGGCCACTTTGAGATATGTCGCGGCGGCATATCCGGCGCCTTCCTCGCTAAGATGCGCGCGGAACCGCGTCGCCAATGCCACCGAGGACATTTCTTTGACCATCAACCTGCAAACGCTCAAGTGCGGTGAATGCGGCAGCGGGATGCTCCAGCGCTCGGGGCTCAACCAGTACGCCTGTGCGCATTGCGGCTCGGTGTCGATCGTCGAGGACAACGTCTCCGACCGGCTGGAGCGCGTGCTCGAGCAGGTCAAGGACGAGGCCGGACGAAGGCTGGCGGCCGAGCAGTCGGCGCGCGGCCGCAGCGCGGCCCGGTCGATGGGCATCGCCATTGCGGCGGTCGCGGTGCTGGTCGCCGGGGTCTTCGGCGTCATGGCCTATGTCGTGGACCGCAACCAGCCGGAGCGGGCCTCGATGCCGCGCACGATTCCGGGCGAGGGCCTCCGGCTCGAGGCACGCCAGGTACTGGCGGGCAGCGGCCCTCTGGCGCAGCCCTGGCTGCTGGTGACGGCGCGCAACGAGAGCGGTAGCGCGATCGAGCGGCCGAAGGTCAATGCGATCTTCTACGACCGCGACAGCCGCATCGGCGAACAGAGCGAATCGGTGCCGATCGGTACGCTGATGCCCGGTGAGACAGCGCCGGTGCTGATCAAGCTGCCGAGCGACCAGGCCGTCACGCGCTACGAGCTGCAGGCCGATGCGCTGTCGACGCCCTTCTGGACGACCGAGGGTCCGCCGCTGCAGTTCACGCGCGTGCGCCTGGTGCAGCAGGGGGACGAGGTGTGGCTGTTCGGCCGTCTCGCCAATGCACGCAAGGACGCCCTGGCGCTGACCATCGTCGAAGTGCTGGTCACGCTGTACGACGAGGCCGGAACGGTCATCGGCGTCGGGCGGGGCTTCTCGCAGGCCACCGAACTCCGGCCCGGCGAACGCACCGCCGCGGAAGTGCGCATCGAGCGCCTGGGCAATCGAAAGGTGCCGATCGCGGCATGGGACTACCGCATCGACTACAGCCTGACCGAAGGCGCGCAGCAGGCCAAGAAGCGCGTGCTCGCGAGCAGCAGCCGCGTGATCCGCACGGCCGGCGCGCCCGAGATGCTGCGTGCGTCGCAGCGCCTGAGCAGCGCGGACCTGCTGGCCGATGGCGGCGCCGAGCAGGTCGACAAGGCGCGCTGAGGTCGCCGCGGGCCGGGCTACTTTCTCCTGCGGCCCGATGACGCCGGCGGCGCCGAGGTCTGCGAAGGCGCCGCGCCGCCATCCACGCCGAGCCGGCCGCCGCCGCCCAGGCCCTGGCCGCGCACGGTCTGCGCCTTGTAGCTGCGCAGCGAACGCACCATCTGGTTGAAGGCGTCCATGAAGGCCGCGGCAATCACCTTGCCTTGCGGCGTGCGGGTGTAGCCGCCGATGTTGCCGCCGCCGCGCAGGCCGGTCAGCTCGCCGAGGCCCGCGAAGTCGGTCTTGGAGGCGCTGCCCTCCGATGCCGCGACCTGCACGCCCGAGCGGTTGTCGATGAGCGTCAGCAGCGCCGCGGCTTCCTTGGTCTGGAGGCTGGCACCCAGGCTCGCGATGGCGCGGCCGCGGCCACCGCCGACCAGCCCGCCGATGGTGCCGCCGAGTCCGCCCGCGTCGTTGTTGCTGAACACGATCTCGGGCGACAGGCCGTAGTCGGACGCCACCATCTGGCCGCGGCCGAAGTTGCTGCCGCCGCGCATTTCACCCGACTGCATGAGCGCGCGCTCGCGCGTCATCGCGTTCATGCCGGCCGCGCCGCGCTCGACCACCACGAAGCAATTGGACTGCTGCACCAGAAGGCGCAGCAGGTTGGCCGTGGGCGGCAGGCGGTACTCGCCGGTGAGGATGGTGTACCAGCCGGCATTGACGTTCTCGATCAGCGAGACGGTGCCGAGCGGCGAATCGCAGCGCTCGAGCGCGCTGCTCTCACCGGACGTGGCCGAGCCCGCGGCGCTGCCCGTGGCAACGGTCTTGGCCGACTGGCTGCCCATCTGCATGTCGAGCGCGGGCATGTTCTGGCAGCCGGCAAGCGCCAGCAGCGTTGCCGCTGCTGCCATGGCCATGGCCGGTCTCGAGAGCGCGCGCTGCTGGCGTGGCTTGCCTGTGGACTTCTTCATGCGATCCTCCCCCCAATTGGTTGCGAAAGGGCCGGAATGCGGCCCTGCGCAAATTTAGTGGGAAGGCACGATTGCCCACAGTGTCTAAAGTCACTTCTTGCGCCGCTGCGGGTTGTCCGGCTCGCAGCAGCCGCAGGACTCACTTGATGTCGAAGACGCTGATCTTGGTGGTCTGTACCACTTGATGGATCGTGGGTGCATTCGGGTACTGGCCCACAGCCTCGGTGCGCAGCGCAAACCCCCGATACGGGCCCTCCGCGGCAACCCAGTAGACCAGGTCGAAGGTCTGTGTCATGGGCGTAGGAGTGGTGATAGTGGTCACTCCATGCGAGGTGAACTTGCAGGCCGCGAAGGTTCCCACAGCACTCTGGAGGGTCTCGCGGCCCACGTAGGTGTAGGACTTCGTCGTCGTGTTTTCTTCGACGTGGTCGGCGTATTCGTTCTTGGCGGTGTAGGTGAACTCGTAGGTTTGTCCGGGCTCCATGGCGATCGGCTGCCGACTCGGCGGGCTCATCGTCTGGCGGACGTTGCTGCTGGTCATGCCGTAGAACAGCAGGAAGCCGTCCTGAATGGCGTTGTAGTCCATGTTGGTCCCTGCATGGCTGCCGTCGTCCCCATAGAAATCGTACTTCGTCTCCACGGTCGCCGCGCCATTGAACTCCTTGGGTCCCGTGACGGTCCTCACCGTGCGCCGAGGCGGCGTCGCGCCATCCCCGCTGACGGTGTGTTCGAGATCCATGATCGTTCCCGTCCGGAAGAACCCCTCGTTGAAGCAGGGTGCCGAACTGGTGGCCGATGCCACCGCGACGGTGACCGTGATCGTCGCGGCCGCGGACGTGAGCCCGGTGGCATCGGACACGGTGTAGCTGACCACGGTCGGACTGCCGGTGAAGCCGCTCGCGGGAGTGAAGACCACTGCCCCCTCGTTGCCAGCCTGCCAGCTGCCCTCGTTGGGCACCTGCAGGCTGCGCCCGTCGGCGGACAAGGTGGCGCCGGCCGGCGGCTGCACGAAGCGCACCGAATTGCGGTCGAGATTGCCGTCGGCATCCTGGTCGTTGTCGAGCACGTTGATGGTGACGCTGGCGCCGGCCTGGCCGCTGGCGCTGTCATTGGTTGCCACCGGTGCGGTACCGGTGGGGCTGCTCGTGCCGCCAGCAGGGGTGCCAGCACCAGCACCTGGAGTACCCGCGCCGGGAGTACCCGCACCGACAGGAAGCCCACCTGCAAAGCCGCCGCCACCCGAGCCGCCCCCGCCGCATGCCACCACCACCGCTGCGACGGCCACGGCCACCGCACCCATTGCCCATGGATTCTTCTTCATTCGTTTCTCTCCCTGTTGAGTGTCAAAGGGCCGGGATCCCGGCCCTGTGTCAATCTAGGAGAAGCGAAGAAGACGCCATAGTGCCTAAAGTCACTTGTCGCGCCGATGCCATCGCCCGTGGCCCCGATCGCAGCAGTCCGCAAGATCTCACTTGATGTCGAAAACGCTGACCTTGGTGGGCTGCACCACCTGGCGGATCGTGGGTGCATTCGGGTACTGGGCCACAACCTCCGTGCGCAGTTCAAACCCACGATACGGGCCCTCGGCGGCGACCCAGCTGATCTTGTCGAAGGTCTGCGTCGTGGGCGAGGAGGTGATGGGCGTGTCCACCTGATGGGTGGTGAACTTGCAGGCCGAGAAGGTTCCCGCAGCGCTCTGGAGGGTCTCGCGGCCCACGTAGGTGTAGGACGTGGTCGTCGTACCTTCTTCGACGCGGTCGGCGTATTCGTTCCTGGTCGTGTAGGTGAAATCGAAGGTCTGTCCTGGCTCCATGGCGACCGGTTGCCGACGCGGCGGGCTCATCGTCTGCCGGACGTTGCTCCCGGTCATGCCGTAGCTCACCAGGAAGCCGTCCACGAAGGCGTTGTAGCCCATGTTGGTTCCTGCGTAGCTGCCGTCGTCCCCATAGAAATCCGACTTCGTCTCCATGGTCGCCGCGCCATTGAACTCCTTGGGTCCCGTGACGGTGCTCACGACGCGCCGGGGCGGCGTAGCGCCATCTCCGCTGACGGTGAATTCGAAATCCATGGTTGTTCCGGTGTGGAGGAACCCTTCGTTGAAGCAGGCTGCCGAACTGGTGGCCGACGCCACCGTGACGGTGACCGTGATCGTCGCGGCCGCGGATGTGAGCCCGGTGGCATCGGACACGGTGTAGCTGACCACCGTCGGGCTGCCGGTGAAGCCGCTCGCGGGAGTGAACACCACCGCCCCCTCGCTGCCCACCTGCCAGCTGCCCTCGTTGGGCACCTGCAGGCTGCGCCCGTCGCCGGACAAGGTGGCGTCGGCCGGTGGCTGCACGAAGCGCACCGAGTTGCGGTCGAGGTTGCCGTCGGCATCCTGGTCGTTGTCGAGCACGTTGAGGGTGACGCTGGCACCGGCTTGGCCGCTGGCGCTGTCATTGGCTGCTACCGGGGCGGTGCCGGTCGAGTTGCCTGTGCCGCCAGTGGGAGTGCCTGCGCCAGCGCCAGCACCGGGCGTGCCCGTGCCGGCAGGGAGCCCGCCTGCAAAGCCGCCGCCATTCGAGCCGCCCCCGCCGCATGCCACCACCACCGCTGCGACGGCCACGGCCACCGCACCCATTGCCCATGGATTCTTCTTCATTCGTTTCTCTCCCTGTTGAGTGTCAAAGGGCCGCGATCCGGCCCCGTGTCAATTTAGGAGAAGCGAAGAAGACGCCATAGTGCCTAAAGTCACTTGTCGCGCCGATGCGCGCGCCGGTGGCTTGCAGGCGCGAGCTCGGCCATGGCTTGCAGCAGCGTTGCGGCGCTCACGGGCTTGAACAGCACCGGCACGCCCGAGGCGCGTACGCGCTGCAAACGCTCGGGCGCTGTCTCGCCGGTAATCAGAAGCAGCGGTGCATGGAGTTGAAAGCGTTCGCGCAGGCGTTGCCCGACATCGAGTCCGTCCACGCCGTCGGCCAACCGGTAGTCGCACAGCAGCAGTGCGAAGGGCCTGGCTTGCGCATCGGGATGCGTCAATGCTTCGACCGCGGCGGCCTCGTTGGCCACGGCCACCACATCGAGCGAATAGCCTTGCAGCAGTGCCGTCATGGCTTCGCGGATCTCGGACTCGTCGTCGATCAGCAGGACCGGTCCGCGCAGATCGGGCATCGTGAAGCGATGCCGCACGGGCGATTCGAGGTCCTGCAGCAGAAGGTCCGCAGGCGAATCCAGCGATGCCTTGGCCGCCGGGACCACCAGGCGAAAGCAGGTGCCGCGGCCCGGGCGCGAGCGCACCTGCACCGGATGCGCGAGCAGACGCGACAAGCGCTGCACGATCGACAGCCCGATGCCCAGGCCGCGCGAGCGGTCGCGTCCTGGATTGCCGATCTGGTAGAACTCCTCGAAGATGCGTTCCAGCTGCGCGGGCGCAATGCCGATGCCGGTGTCGCGCACTTCGATCCGCACAAGATCGCCGCGCGCGAGTGCCGTCACGGTCACGCCGCCGTGCAGCGTGTACTTCAATGCGTTGTCGACCAGGTTGGAGAGCATGCGGTACAGGAGCTGCGGGTCGCTCTGTACCCACAGCCCGCTGGCGCGAATGCGCAGCTGCAGGTTCTTCTGGTCGGCCTGCGCCGAGAAGGTGTGGTTGAGCGGGCGGAACAGCGCGTCGAGTTCCAGGGCGCATGGATCGGGAACCACCACCCCCGCGTCGAGGCGCGAGATGTCGAGCATGGTGTTGAGCGAGGCACCCAGCGTGTCGACCGCGCGCATCAGGCGCTCGGCATTCTTCACTTCGGGCCGGCCCTCCAGCGCGTTCTCCAGCGCGGCGCCGAACAATGCGATGGCATGCATCGGCTGGCGCAGGTCGTGGCTGGCGGTAGCCAGGAAGCGGGTCTTCTCGGCGCTGGCGCGCTCGGTGGCGGCGATCTGCTCGCTCAGGCGAGCGGCCAGGGCCTCGTTCTCGAAGCGCAGGAGCAGCGATTCGGTCAGCCGCCGGTTCTCCTGCAAGCCGGCGCGGAAGGTGAGCACCAGGTTGACGGTTCCGAAGGCGGCAAGGAACCAGTTCAGCGCGTTGCCGTGCCAGACCAGCGCGGCAATGAGGCCGGTCATCATGGGAATGCCGTATCCGAACATGGCCGGCTTCAGCGGCCATCGCGCCTGCACCGCGCGTGTCCAGCTGCCGATGATGACCACCGTGAACACGGTGGTCATGACCAGGTCCGTCGTCGATACAAGGAACAAGGGCGCCGGCGCCGTGGCGACGCTGACCATCGTGACCAGGCGCGCGTACTTGCGCGCCCAGTAGGGGCTGTCGGCCATCGGCGTGGCGGGGGTCCAGCGCGGTGCGAGCAAGGCGTACAGGTCCACGGCCGCAAGGACGAGCAGCCAGCACAGCAGCAAAGGATGGTCGAGGCGCGAGTAGCTGAAGATGGCCAGCGCGATGGCAAAGCCGAAATGGGCCAGGATCGCCGTGCTGTGGCCGGCGTAGACCGACGCCACATGCTCGCGCAGTATGCGCAGGCCCAGCGCGGCGTCGACCGCCAGGTGCTTCGACACGAGGTCGCTCATCGAATTGCCTCCCTGCAGGGTGGTCCCCGCGTATGTATGTATGTATGTATTTCGCTCCGTACAGGCGGAGCTCAGCGAAAGCTGCTGATCAGCTGCGCACGGGAGCGCACGCCGAACAGCAGGAGGATGGTCGACACGTAGTTCTTGACGGTGCCTTCGCCAAGGCTCGCGGCCTCCGCAATCTCCTTGTTGGTCTTTCCTTCCAATATCCACTGGAGCACCTGCGCCTGCCGCGGGGCGAGCGCCTGCCAGGCTTGGTCACGAGACGACTTGATGGGGCGAACCGAGGGGCTCGCCGGACGGGGCGAGCCGTCGATGGCGTTGCTTCCGAGCAGCCCGCAGGCGCGGATGAAGCTCACCACCTCCTTGAGGTTGGCAGATTTGGGGAGGAAGGCGCTGGCGCCCAGCCCCAGCGCTCCCTGCGCGATCGTGCTCTGGGCAAGCGAGGTGGTGCCGGACCCGGAGAGCGCCACGATGCGCGCGGCCGGATAGCGGGCGCGAAATTCCATCAGGCCACTGAGGCCCTGGGTGTCGGGCAAGGCCAGGTCCAGCAGCACCAGGTCCACGGCATCGCGGACTCTTTCGTACAGGGTCAGGGCGTCGGCGAGATTGCCGGCCTCGAAGACCTCGAGGGTTTCGCCCGAGGGCGAGGACTGTGCTTCCAGCAGCGCGCGCACACCCAGGCGCACCAGGTCGTGATCGTCCACCACCAGGATGGCCCGCGGCGGCCGACCATCGGCAGGAGCGCCGTGTCTGGGCGGGCGGTTCGTTTCGTCGGTACTCACGCCACCGAATCTAGCGATTCCGGGCGCCGGGGTAAGTGAAGAAAGTCACGTTGTTCGTTCGTGCACCTGTTCAATGCTGCAAAACCGCCGGGCTTCGGCACCCCCGAGGCATTGCGTGTTGATTCGTTGACGCTGCTTGACCGCATTTACTTGTTTCCGGGTATTTCCGTACCGCAGGGCGCTGACTAAGCTCGCCCCTGATCCATGTGCGCTGCACCCGGCGCGATCGGACGGTAGAAATGAACGACCTTCCCAACATCATGTTCGCCGCCTTCCCGGCCTTTGCGCTGCTGATGGTGGTCGAGCTTGTGTACTCCCTCAAGGTGCGCGGCGAGCTCTACGACACCCGCGACACCGCCGCCAACGTGCTGCTGGCGATGGGCAACCTGGCCATCGCGCTGGCCAGCGCGGGCCTGATGCTGGTGTTCCTGAGCTGGCTCTATGCGCACCGCTTCTTCACGATGCCGCCCGCGGCGTGGTGGGCCTGGGTGCTGTGCTTTCTGGCGGACGACTTCAGCTACTACTGGTTCCACCGCTTCAGCCACGAGGTGCGCTGGTTCTGGGCTTCGCATTCGGTGCATCACTCTTCCGAGAAATACAACTTCTCGGTGGCCCTGCGCCAGACCTGGACCGGCACGATCAGCGGCTCTTTCTTGTTCTGGGCCTGGATGCCGCTCCTGGGCTTTCATCCCAAGATGATCCTGTTCATGCAGTCGGCGAGCCTGATCTACCAGTTCTGGATCCACACGCAGGCGATCCGGAAGATGCCCGCCGGCTTCGAGGCCGTGTTCAACACGCCGTCGCACCACCGGGTGCATCACGGCAGCGACTTCGACTACCTCGACAAGAACTACGCCGGCACCTTGATGATCTGGGACCGCCTGTTCGGCTCGTTTGCGCTGGAAACCTTCACGCCGCGGTTCGGCCTGACGAAGAACATCGAAACCTTCAACCCGCTGCGGATCGCCTTCCATGAGTGGGCCGGCATTGCCAGGGACCTGCGCAAGGCCCGCAGCCTGTCCGAGGTGGCCGGCTATCTCCTGCAGCCGCCGGGCTGGAGTCCCGACGGCAGTTCCCAGACCACGCGCCAGGCGCGCAGGGCGATGGAGTGACTGGGGAACTTCGATGACTGCAAGAAATGCGGCCCGCAAGGGATGGATGACCGCGGCGCTGGGGGCCGCCCTGGCACTGGGCGGCTGCGCCGGCGGCAGCGATGGCCCGGCGGTGTTCGTGCCGGTGGCCGCCAGCACCGTGCCGGTCGCGGCTGCGTCGCCCTCGGAAACCTATGCGGTGGCCATACCGCCGGCGCAGATCGATGCTGCCGTGGCCAGGCTCGACCAGCTGGCGGCCGACATCATGCGCCGCTCCAGTATTCCGGGCATGGCCGTGGCCGTGGTGAAGGACGGCCGGACGGTATATGCCAAGGGCTTCGGCGTGCGAACGGTGGGCGCGCCCGAACCGGTCGATGCGGACACCGTGTTCCAGCTCGCATCGCTGTCGAAGTCCGTCGGCGCGACCGTCGTGGCGGGGCTCGTGGGCAGGCAGGTGCTGTCCTGGGACACGCCCGTCGCCACGCACTTGCCCGGCTTCAGACTGTCGGACGAGTGGATCACGCAGCAGGTGACGATGGGCGATTTCTTCGCGCACCGCTCGGGGCTCTCGGCGCACGTCGGCGACCAGCTCGAAGACCTGGGCTACGGACGCCAGGACATGCTGGACCGCCTGCGCTACGTGCCGCTCGATGGCTTCAGAACGCGATACGCCTACACCAACTTCGGCCTCACGGCCGGGGCCGAAGCGGCAGCCAGGGCGGCCGGGCTCGACTGGGCGACGCTGTCCGAGCGCACGCTCTACCAGCCGCTGGGCATGGCGTCGACGAGCTCCCGCTTCGCCGATTTCATGCAACGCGGCAACCGCGCCTCGCCCCATGTGAAGACCGAGGCAGGCTACCAGGCACAGTACCAGCGCGACCCCGATGCGCAGTCGCCGGCCGGTGGCGTGAGCGCCAGCGCCAACGACATGGCGCGCTGGATGTCGATGGTCCTGCAGCAGGGCAGCTTCCAGGGCCGCCCGGTGGTCGAGGCCGAGGCCTTGCTGCCCGCGACCAGCGCGCAGATCGTCTCGTCGCCGTCCCGCAACCCGAACGAGCGCGCGGGCTTCTACGGCTATGGCTTCAATGTCGGGACCTCGCCTTCGGGGCGGGTCAAGCTCTCGCATTCGGGCGCCTTCCTGCTGGGGGCGGGCACGGCCTTCTCGATGATTCCATCGGCGGGTGTCGGCATCGTCACGCTCACCAACGCGGCGCCGGTGGGCGCTGCCGAGGCCATGAATGCCGCCTTCGACGACCTGGTCGAGTTCGGCGCGCTCACGCGGGATTGGTACGAGGCCTATGCACCGCTGATGCAGGGCCTGTACGCGCCCGAGGGCACGCTGGCCGGCCAGCCGCCGCCGGCGCAACCCGTGGCGCCGCTCGGCAGCAATGCCTACACCGGCATCTACGCCAACAGCTACTACGGCAATGCCGTGGTGGAAACCGCCGGCAGCGGCCTGGTCCTGAAGATGGGGCCGGGCGGCGCCAGGCGCTTTGCGCTGCGCCACTGGAGCGGCAACACCTTCGTCATCGACCTGTCGGGCGAGAGCGCCACGCCGGGGTCCATCTCGAGGATCGATTTCAGGCCCGGCGTCTCGGGCCTGTCGGACAGCGTGCAGATGGAGTTCTACGCCGAGGACACGACGCACGGCGTGTTCACGAGGATGCCTGTCCAGTGATGAGCCGGTGCGGCACCGGCGGCTCGAACGCGCGGATCGGCGCATCGCGCCCTACCACCCGATCACCTCATCGCAGCCCCCAAAGGCCGCCGGCATGTCCTTGAAGTGGGGCAGCCCGTCCTTCACTGGCGCCACGGCCCGCTGGCAGTGGATGTGAAAGGCCGGCTTGAAGAGTTCGGGCGGCAGGAGGAAGCCGCTCACACCCCGCACACCCATCCCCGGCGGCTCGCCGAACAACAGCGTGCCGCAATGGGCGCAGCGGGTGCGCGGCGTGGTCCTGTAGGTCCAGGTGGCTGTGTCGTCTCCCGACACGGTCGCGCCGCCCGCCGGGAACAGCGCCAACGGCGCGTACGCGCCACCGGTCACGGCGCGGCAGTCCTCGCAGTGGCAGTGGAACTGCGCCACTGGCGCCTCGCTCAGGTGGAGCCGCACCTTGCCGCAGCGGCAGTCGACGGTGGTGGGTTGCATGGCTGTCTCCTCAGGTTGCCAGGGTTTCGTGCCAGAAGCCGAAATCGGCCTGGCCGTCCAGGAAGGTCTGCGCCGTCTGCATGAAGGCTTGCATGTGCGGCTGCTGCATGTGCGGGCCGGTAAAGGCCGCTTCGCTGGCCCACTGTTCCACGATCAGCCAGCGGTTCGGGGCCCTGGCGTCCTCATGCACGCGGATGCCGAGGCAGGCCGGCTCGAGCGCCATCACCTGCCGGATCACTGCCCGCAGCTCCCGCCGGGCCAGCTCCAGCTTGTCGGGCTGGATGGTGCAGGTGATCACGACAGTGACGGGTTGGGTGCCGGTTTGGCTGCTGTGCATGTGCATTCCTTGATATCTGCTCACGAATGGAGGACATTCTGTGCCGCGCCAACCAATGGCGGCAAACGATGATTTGTCAATTACTTGTGAGCCAAAATCAACCATGCCGGATACACCCGCGAAGCTCCCGCCGCTGACCGCCTTGCCCTGTTTCGACGCTGCGGCCCGGCACCTGAGCTTCACCAAGGCCGCCGAAGAGCTGCATCTCACGCCGGGCGCCATCAGCCGCGCCGTGAAGCACCTCGAGCAGCAACTCGACGTGCAGCTCTTCGAGCGCGGCACGCGCTCCGTGCGCCTCACCGAAGTGGGCGAGCCCTACGCCAAGGCCGTGCGCGATGTGCTGGACCAGCTCGCTGCGGCAACCGCCGCCGCCACGGCCCGCCTGTCCGGCAGCACGCTCAACGTCAGCACCTCGGACGGTTTCGCCGGCCGCTGGCTGGTGCCTCGCCTGTACCGCTTTCGCCAGGCTCACGGCGACATCGACGTGCGCGTTTCCACCACCGGCCGCCTCGCCAGCTTTCACGGTGACGGCATCGACGTCGCCATCCGCTATGGCGCCGGCAACTACCCCGGCCTCACGGCCGAGTGGCTGGCCGACGAAGAGGTCTTCCCCGTGTGCAGCCCCCGGCTGCTGAAAGGCCCGCACGCCCTGCGCAAGCCCGCCGACCTGCGCCACCACACCCTCATCCGCGACGGCTATCCCATCGCTTGGGCGGACTGGCTCGAGCGCGCCGGCGTCAAAGGCATCGATGCCCGAAGCGGCCTCGCCTTCGACTCCTACACCTTCGCCGTGCAAGCGGCGGTGCAAGGCGAAGGGGTGGTCCTGGGGCGCACCATGCTTGTCGCCGACGACCTGGCCGCCGGCCGCCTGGTGCGGCCGTTCAAGCAGGCGCTGAAGGCCTTTTCAAGCTTCTACCTTGTCTATCCGCCGGAGGCCATGCGGCAGCGGAAGGTGAAGGCGTTCAAGGAGTGGCTGTTGGAGGAGATGCGCAACAGCGTCTAGCGGTGCTGGCCTCGCAGATCCGCCCGAAGGCGCCCCGCCGCAGAAGCGCTACATTGCATGCGCCATGGACCGCCTCGAAAACATTGAGACCTTTGTAAGGGTCGCGCAGACCCAGAGCTTCGCCGAGGCCGCGCGCCAGCTGCGGGTCTCCAAGTCGGTCGTGACCAGCCGCGTGAAGCAGCTGGAAGACCATGTCGGCGCGCCGCTGTTCCACCGCAGCACGCGCGTGGTGCGGCTCAGCGATGTCGGGCAGGCCTTCCTGCGCGACTGCGTCGAGCTGGTCGGCCGGGCCAACGACATCATGGACCAGATGCGCGACGCCAAGGACGGACCCACCGGCACCTTGCGCGTGCATGCGCTCACCGGCTTCGTGCTCGGGCATTTCGCGACGCTGCTGCGGGCCTTCCAGTCGAGCTTTCCGGACATCCACCTCGAACTCATCGTGAGCGATGCGGTGGTCGATCCGGTGAAGGCGGGGGTGGACTGCGCGCTTCAGATCTTTCCGGCAGCCTCGACCGAGCTGGTGTCGCGCTCGCTGTTCCCGGTGCGCCGCGTGTTCTGCGCCACGCCCGAGTACCTGCGCGCGCACGGCAGGCCCGCGAGCCCGCGCGAGCTGCACAAGCACACGCTCGGCCTGTACTCGGGCTACCCGACGCGCGACCGCTGGACCTTCCACCACGGCGGCGAGCAGGTGACGATGTACATGAGCGCCGCACTGCTCACCAACAGCGTCCACCTGCTGCGCGAATACGCCATGGAGCATGCCGGCATCGTCTGCCTGCCGACGCTGGTGGCGGGCGAGGCGATCCTGTGCGGCGAGCTGGAGGTGGTGCTGCCGGCGCACCAGCTCTCGTCGTTCTCGCTGAGCGCGGTGTATGCGGGCACCTCGCGCAATGCGTTCAAGCTGCGGCTCTTCATCGAGCACCTGACCCATGCCTTCTCCAAGGTGCCGCCGTGGGACGCGGCCATGATCGAACGGGGCCTGCTGCCGCCCAGCCTGATCTGGGACGCCTGAGGCGGGCGCGGCCCGTTCCGGGGGTAAACCCTGCGCATTGAACGGATTCGCCGAACAATGCGGACCGCGTTTCGGGCCTACCGCCCGTGCCGCGCGTTTCCTACAGTGCGTACATCGCAGCGCCAGGCTGCATCGTCCAGCACTTCAGGAGACATCCATGACCGTTGCCTACCAGACCCGCTTCGGGTCGCTCAAGCACTTCGAGAAGGGGCACGTCGAGCCGATCGACGACGACGTGCGCCACTACGCGTTCTCCAACTGCTTCGAGATCGCCAGCATCAGCCGGCCGTACGAGAAGGTCGTGTTCGGCCAGAACCAGATCTACGTGCTGGAAACGCTGCGCGCCGAAGGCACCTCGCCCTGGTACACCAGCGCGCACGACGAATTCGCGCTGGTGATGGACGGCGAGGTCGAAGTGCACCTCGTGCAGCTCGATGCCGGCCAGGCCGTGGCCGACAAGGACAAGAACGGCGCGGTGCTCGTGCAGGGCGAGCCCAGGGGCAGGAAGATGGGCTGGATGAAGCTCTCGCGCGGCCACCAGGGCCTGCTGCCGAAGAACACGGCCTACCAGTTCCGCGCAGCCGGCGACCCCGGCGTGATCGTGCTGCAGACCTGCAAGGGCGATCTGTCTGTCGAGAAGTGGGCCGACATCTGCCAGACGCAATGAACGCATCCAGGAGCCACACCATGAACGCACCCGCAGAACTCGCCAAGGTCATTGCGTCGCAGCCCGACGCCACGCTCGGCTACAAGGATTTTTCTCTCGGCAGCTTCGGCTTTCGCCGCGACGAGTATTTCGTCCACATCACCTGGAAGACCCGCGACGGCCGTCCCATGAGCCACACCATGGACGCCGGCAGCTACCTGCGCGCGCTGATGCGCGACGTGGCCTGGGGCTTCTTCTACGGCTGGGTCAACTTCGACAACGTGTTCGGCACCATCAACCACTACGACTCGGTCGACCTGTACGCCGGGAGCTTCAACGGCACCATGAAGGACGCGGGCATCGACCTGCTCGAGAACTTTCCCACGGCGCAGATCCGCGCCACCTTCGAGGCCATGCTCGACGACTGGACCAACGAGAGCTTCGACCCGTTTGCCGCGCCGCAGGAAACCGGCTCGCCCTATGGCCGCAAGAGCGGCAACAACACCGCCAAGATCACCCGGGCGCGCGAGCTGGCCAAGCGCTGCGTGGGCCTGAAGGGCGACCTCGACCTGCGCAGCGATGCGCGAGGCGCGCCGGTCAACCGCGCCTTTGCCGACGTGCCGCAGGCCCAGCCCGAGCTGCACCCCGAGCCCGGCTTCGAGAACGAGGTGCACGCCTTCAACCTGTTCGGCTTCCTGAGCCGTTCGCAGGTTACCTGGAACCCGAGCTTCACCTCGGTGGTGAAGCACAGCTACATGTGCCCGACGACCGAGGAGCACATCCTGCCGATCATCCACGGCAACGACCGCGTCGAGTGGTTCTTCCAGATGACCGACGAGATCCACTGGGATTGCGGCGACAAGAACACCGGCCGTCCCATGGCCCGCGTGATCATGAAGGCCGGCGACATGGCCGCCATGCCCGCCTACTGCCGCCACCAGGGCTTCAGCCCCAAGCGCTCGATGCTGCTGGTGTGGGAGAACGGCTCGCCGAGCCTGGTGTACGAGATCCAGAAGGGCGAGAGCCCGGAGATTCCGGTCGAGTTCTGAATGGCCCCCTCTCCCGCGAGCGGGAGAGGGCTGGGGTGAGGGTGGCGTCCGTGCCGCCGCCGCCCCCTCACCCCCACCCTCTCCCCAAGGGGCGAGGGAGAAATGCAAAGACATGAAGCCCAATGACATTGCCGCTGCGGCAGGCCTGCGTACGCCCATCCGCCACCAGCTCTTCATCGACGGCCGCTTCGTCGACGCCGAATCCGGCGAGACCCTGGCCACGCTCAACCCGCACGACAACACGCCCATCGCCCATGTCGCGCTGGCCGGCAAGGCCGATGTCGACAAGGCCGTGGCCGCCGCCAGGCGTGCGGTCCCGAAGTGGAGCCGCATGGCCGCCGCCGACCGCGGCCGCATCCTACTGAAGCTTGCGGACCTGATCGAGGCCCACGGCGAAGAACTCGCGCGGCTCGAGTCGCTCGACACCGGCCATCCGATCCGCGACTCGCGCCGGCTCGACGTGCCGCGCACCGCCGCGTGCTTTCGCTACTTCGGCGGCATGGCCGACAAGTTCCAGGGCGAGACGATTCCGGTGGAAGAGGGCTTTCTCAACTACACGCTGCGCGAGCCGGTCGGCATCGTCGGGCAGGTGGTGCCGTGGAACTTCCCGCTCATGTTCACGAGCTGGAAGATGGCGCCCGCGCTCGCGGCCGGCAACTGCATCGTGATGAAGCCGGCCGAGATCACGCCGCTCAGCTCGCTGCGCATCGCGGAGCTCATGGCCGAGGCGGGCGTTCCGCCCGGCGTGGTCAACATGCTGCCGGGCCTTGGCAGCGTGGCGGGCCAGTACATCGCCGAGCATCCGGAGATCGCCAAGATCGCCTTCACCGGCAGCACCGCCACCGGCCGGCGCATCGTGCAGGCCAGCGCGGGCAACCTCAAGAAGGTGCAGCTCGAGCTCGGCGGCAAGGGGCCCAACATCGTGTTCGAGGATGCGAACCTGCAGGCTGCCGTGAACGGCAGCGCCTGGGCCATCTTCCACAACCAGGGGCAGGCCTGCATCGCGGGCTCGCGGCTGATGCTGCACGAGAAGATCGCCGATGCGTTTCTCGAACAGTTCATCCCGCTCGCGCAGTCGATCCGGCTGGGCAACCCGCTCGACGAGAACACCGAGATGGGCCCGCTCACCAGCGCCCAGCACCGCGACCGCGTGCTGGCCTATGTCGAGGTTGCGCAGGGCCAGGGCGGCGAGGTGCTGGCTGGCGGCACCTCGCCCGGCGGCGATCTTGCACAGGGCTGCTACGTCGCGCCGACCGTGGTGCGTGCGAAGTCCTACCAGGACCGCGTCGCACAGGAAGAAGTGTTCGGCCCCTTCGTCACAGTGCTCACCTTCAAGAGCGACGAGGAGGCGATGCAGATCGCCAACGGCACCGACTACGGCCTGGGCAGCGGCCTGTGGACGAACAACCTGCAGCGCGCCCACAAGGTGGCGCGCGACCTGCACGCCGGCATGGTCTGGATCAACAGCTACAAGCGCGTGAACCCCGGCTCGCCCTTCGGCGGCGTGGGCCAGAGCGGCTATGGCCGCGAGATGGGCTTCGACGCCATGCGCGAGTACACGCAGGTCAAGAGCGTGTGGGTCAACGTCGACGCGCAGATTCCGCCGCACTTCGTGCGCTGAGTTTTTTATCCATCAACCCACCGGCACACACGATGTCTTTTCCGATCCTTTCCCGGGCGCTGGCCGCCTGCATGCTGCTGCTGCTGGGCGCCGCGGCCCAGGCCCAAGCCCAGGCCCAAGCCCAGGCGCCGGCCTGGCCCGCCAAGCCCGTGCGGCTGGTCGTCGGTTTCCCGCCGGGCGGCATCGTCGACACCGTCGCGCGCCAGCTGCAGCCGCGCCTGCAGGCCGCGCTCGGCCAGACCGTGATCGTCGACAACCGCAGCGGCGCCGGCGGCACGCTGGCAGCGGCCGAGGTGGCGCGCGCGGCGCCCGACGGCCACACGCTGCTGATGGTGTTCGACAGCTACGCCACCTATCCGCTGGTCTATCCGAAGCTGAGCTTCGACATCGCCAAGGACCTGCAGCCCGTGACCCAGGTCGCGAGCAATCCGCTGGTGCTGGTGGTCAACCCGAAGGTGCAGGCCAAGGACTTCCAGCGCTTCGTCGGTCTGCTCAAGGCGCAGCCCGGCGGCCTCAACTACGCGAGCGTCGGCCCGGGGTCGAGCAACCATCTCACGGCCGAATATTTCAAGGCCGTGAGCGGCACCTTCGTCACGCACATTCCCTACCGCGGCGGTGGCCCGGCCCAGCAGGACCTGCTGGGCGGACAGGTCGAGATGATGTTCCTTTCGGCCGTGCTGGCGCAGCCGCACGTCAACGCCGGCCGGCTGCGCGCCCTGGCGCAGACCGGCGCCCAGCGCGCCCCCGCCTATGCCGAGGTGCCGACCGTGGCCGAGAGCGGCTATCCGGGCTTCGAGGTGAACTCCTGGGTCGGGCTGCTCGCCCCGGCCGGTACGCCGCGCGCCGTGGTCGACCGGCTGCAGGCCGAAGTGCGCAAGGCCGTGACCGAGCCGGCCTTCCAGCAGCGGCTGCGCGAGCAGGGCCTGACGGGCATCGCCAACACGCCCGAGCAGTTCGCCGCCGTGCTGCGCACAGAGCAGGACAAGTGGACCCGCCTGGTGCGCGAGCGCCGCCTGAGCCTGGAATAGGCAGGCCGGAGGAACGCGCCATGCACGACTTCATCCACACCACCCATCCGCAGCGCGTGGTGTTCGGCGCCGGCTCGCTGCGCCACCTGGCGCGCGAGATCGATGCGCTGGGGGCGAAGCGGGCGCTGGTGCTCTGCACGCCCGAGCAGCGGCCGCAAGCCGAGCGCGTGGCGGCCTCGCTCGGCGCGCAGGCGGCCGGCCTGTTCGACCGCGCCGTGATGCATGTGCCCGTCGAGACCGCACGCGAGGCGCGCGAGCTGGCGCGCCGGCTCGGCGCCGACTGCGCCGTGGCGCTCGGCGGCGGCTCCACCACGGGGCTGGGCAAGGCCATTGCGCTGGAAGCGGGGCTGCCGATCGTCGCCGTTCCCACCACCTACGCAGGCAGCGAGATGACGCCGATCTACGGCCTCACCGAGAACGGCCTGAAGAAGACCGGCAAGGACCCGCGCGTGCTGCCGCGCACCGTGATCTACGACCCCGAGCTGTCGCGCACGCTGCCCGTGGGCCTGAGCGTGACCAGCGGCATCAACGCCATCGCGCATGCGGCCGAAGGCCTCTATGCGCAGGACAGCAATCCGGTGATGGACCTGATGGCGGAGGAGGGCATCGCCGCGCTCGCACGCGCGCTGCCGGCCATCCGTGCGCAGCCCGGCGACCTGGCGGCGCGCTCCGATGCGCTCTACGGCGCGTGGCTGTGCGGCAGCGTGCTCGGCGCGGTGGGCATGGCCTTGCACCACAAGCTCTGCCACACGCTGGGCGGCAGCTTCAACCTGCCGCATGCCGAAGTGCACACGGTGGTGCTGCCGCACGCGCTCGCATTCAATGCGCCGGCCGCGCCGCGCGCCATGGCGCGCATCGCGCGCGCGCTCGGCGGCGTGTCGGCGCCGGCGGCGGTCTACGCATTGGCGCGGGGCAACGGCGCGCCCGTGGCACTCAAGGACATCGGCATGCGCGCCGCCGACCTCGACCGCGCGGCCGACATCGCCGTCGCCAATCCGTACTGGAATCCGCGGCCCTTCGGCCCGGCCGAGCGCGGCGAGATCCGCGCGCTGCTGCAGCGCGCCTTCGACGGCGAGCCGCCGGCATAGGCGCAGCACGCGCACAGAGAAACCCACACGAACAACGAAGGAGACAGCCATGACATTCAACCGCAGACAGTTCACGCAGGCCGCCGCCGCGCTTGCCGCCACGGGCGCCGCGCCGCGGGTGTTCGCCGCCGACACGCTCAAGATCGGCTACGTGTCGCCGCAGACCGGGCCGCTCGCGCCCTTCGGCGAGGCCGACAAGTGGGTGATCGAGCAGATGAAGGCCGCCTTCAAGGACGGCCTCAGCGTAGGCGGCAAGAAGTACGCCGTGCAGATCGTGCTGAAGGACAGCCAGTCGAACCCCAACCGCGCGGGCGAGGTCGCGAACGACCTGATCCTCAAGGACAAGGTCGCGCTCGTGCTCACGGCAGGCACGCCCGAGACCGCCAACCCGGTGAGCGACGCCTGCGAACTCAACGAGGTGCCGTGCATCTCCAGCGTGGTGCCGTGGCAGCCCTGGTTCTTCGGCCGCAAGGGCGACCCGGCCAAGGGCTTCAACTGGACCTACCACCTGTTCTGGGGGCTCGAGGACGTCATCGCCAACTTCACCAACGGCTGGAAGACCGTGGCCACCAACAGGAAGGTCGGCGGCCTGTTTCCCAACGATGGCGACGGCAACGCCTGGGGCGACAAGGAACTGGGCTTTCCGAAGCCGCTCGCGCAGATGGGCTTCACGCTCACCGACCCCGGCCGCTTCCAGAACGGCACGCAGGACTTCAGCGCGCAGATCGCGGCCTTCAAGCGCGACAACGTCGAGATCGTCACCGGCGTGGTGATCCCGCCCGATGCCAAGACCTTTCTCACGCAGGCGCGGCAGCAGGGCTTCAAGCCCAAGGTGATCACACTCGGCAAGGCGCTGCTGTTCCCGGGCGCGATCGAGGCGCTGGGCGACCTGGGCGACGGCCTCTCGACCGAGGTGTGGTGGAGCCCCTCGCATCCGTTCACGTCCAGCCTCACGCAGCAAAGCGCAAAGGCGCTGGCCGAGGCCTACGAGGCCGGTGCGAAGAAGCAGTGGACGCAGCCCATCGGCTTCGCGCATGCGCTGTTCGAGGTGGCGGCGAACGCGCTGTCGCGTGCCAAGTCGCTGAAGGCCGGCGACGTGCGCGATGCGGTCGCATCGACTTCCATCGATTCCGTGGTCGGCCCGGTGAAGTGGGGCGGACCGGGCCCGTTCAAGAACGTCAGCAAGACGCCGCTGGTGCTCGGCCAGTGGGGCAAGGGCAAGAAGTACAAGGTCGAGCTCAGCATCGTGAACAACGAAGCGGCCAAGGGCATTCCGGCCGGCGGCACGCTGCGGCTGCTCTGAAGAACGCCATGGCACTGCTGGCATTGCATGCGGTGAGCAAGTCGTACGGCGCGCTCCGGGTCACCGACGACATCTCGCTCGAAGTGGCCGAGGGCGAGACGCTCGGCATCCTCGGGCCCAACGGGGCGGGGAAGACCACGCTGTTCAACCTGATCTCGGGCGACGCGCGCGTCGATGCGGGGCGCGTGGAGTACGCGGGGCGCGACGTGACGCGGCTCAAGCCGCACCAGCGCTGCCATGCGGGCATCGGGCGCAGCTACCAGGTGCCGCAGCCTTTCGGGAACATGAGCGTGTTCGAGAACCTGGTGACCGCGGCCTGCTTCGGCGGGCAGCAGACCGAGCGCGAGGCATGGCGCACGGCGCACGAAGTGCTCGCGCAGACGGGGCTGATGCCGCACGCGAACAAGCCGGCCGGCGGGCTCACGCTGCTCGACCGCAAGCGGCTGGAACTCGCGCGCGCGCTTGCGACGAAGCCGCGCCTGCTGCTGCTCGACGAGATCGCGGGCGGCCTGACCGAGCCCGAGGCCGCGGTGCTGGTGGCGGAACTGAGGCGCATCAAGGCGCGCGGCGTGACCATGATCTGGATCGAGCATGTGGTGCATGCGCTGCTGTCGCTCGCGGACCGGCTGTTCGTCATCAACTTCGGGCAGAAGCTGGCGGAGGGGGCGCCTCTCGCGGTGATGAACGATTCCGAGGTGCGTCGGGTTTACATGGGGATGGAAGCATGAGCGCGTTTTCTTGTATTGCTCCTTCCCCTTCCGGGGGAAGGCCGGGATGGGGGCACGACGGCGCCACCACTCCAACGCCGCTTGCCCCCACCCCAGCCCTCCCCCGCAAGGGGAGGGAGCAAAGATCATGAACGCCCTGCTCGAAACCCACAGCCTCCAGGCCTTCTATCGCGACGCCCAGGCTCTCTTCGGCATCGACTTCACGCTGGCCGCTGGCGAGCTCGTTGCCATCATCGGTGCCAACGGCGCGGGCAAATCCACCTTCCTCAAGAGCCTCGCCGGCCTCGTCCGCGTCCCGCGAGAAACCATCCGCTTCAAGGGCGAACCCATCGGCGGCCTTCCTCCCGGCGGGATCGTGCGGCGCGGCCTGGCCATGGTGCCCGAGGGCCGGCGCCTCTTCCCGAGCCTGAGCGTCGAGGAGAACCTGCGCATGGGCGCCACCGCGGCCCGCAAGGGCCCGTGGAACCTGCAGCGCCTGTACGCCCTGTTCCCCGTCCTCGCCGAGAAGCGCCACGCGCCCGGCACCTCGCTGTCCGGCGGCCAGCAGCAGATGGTCGCGCTCGGCCGCGCGCTCATGAGCAATCCCGAAGTGCTGCTGTGCGACGAGCTCTCGCTCGGCCTCGCGCCCATCGTCATCCGCGAGATCTATGCGGCCATGCCCACCATCACGGGCGAGGGCATGACCGTCGTCATCGTCGAGCAGGACGTGACGATGGCGCGGCAGGTCTCGCAGCGCATCTACTGCTTCCAGGAAGGCCGCGTGTCGCTCGAAGGAAAGTCGGGCGAACTCACGCGCGAGCAGATCTCGCAGGCCTACTTCGGCATCGAGGCCGCCCATGCTTGAGACCGTCATCCAGGGCGTGCTGCTCGGCGGCCTCTACACGCTGTTCGCGCTCGGCCAGTCGCTGATGTTCGGCGTCATGCGGCTCACCAACACGGCGCAGGGCGACTTCATCATCCTTGGCGCCTTCGCGGTCATCGCGGGCGTGTCGGTGGCGGGCGATGCCACGCCGGGGCTCGTTGCCATGGTCGCGCTCGGGGTGCTGCCGGTGGCCTTCGTGTTCGGCTACGCGCTGCAGCGCTACGTGCTCAACGGCACGCTCGGCAAAGACCCGCTGCCCTCGCTCGTCGTCACCTTCGGCTTGTCGATCGTCATCCAGAACCTGCTGCTCGAACTGTTCTCGGCCGACCCGCGCGCCATCGAGACCGGCGGGCTCAGCACGCAGGGCGTGGCGCTGGGCGACACGCTCTCGCTCGGCGTGCTGCCGCTCGTCGTGCTGGCCGTCGCGCTGGTTGCAACCGCCGCGCTGCAATGGCTCTTCGCGCGCACGGCGCTGGGCCGCTCGTTCCGCGCCGTGTCCGACGACCGCGAGATCGCCGAACTCATGGGCCTGGACGCGAAGAAGGTCTATGCCTTCGCGACCGCCATCGCCTTCGTGCTGATCGCCATCGCCGGTGCGCTGCAGGGAATGCGCACCACGGTGTCGCCGTCGGACGGCCCGCTGCTGCTGCTGTTCGCCTTCGAGGCCGTGATCATCGGCGGCATGGGCTCGTTCTGGGGCACGCTGGCCGGCGCGATGATCCTGGGCATCACGCAGCAGATCGGCTTCCGGCTCGATCCGGGCTGGGGCATCTGGGCCGGGCACATCGTGTTCCTGGTCGTGCTGGTGCTGCGGCCGCAGGGCCTTTTTCCGAAGACACGTGGATGAAGCCGATGACGAACATGCCCCCACCCCTCATCGCCGTCGAGCGCGCCACCGCCGCGAGCCGCATCGCGCTCGCCGCCGGCACCGCGCTCGTGCTGATCGCCGCCAGCCTGCCTTTGTGGGGCGAGCCGAGCTGGATGCGCGAGTTCGTCGAGATCGCCTGCTACTTCATCTTCGCGATGATGTGGAACCTGCTCGCCGGCTACGGCGGCATGGTGAGCATCGGGCAGCAGGCCTTCTTCGGCTTCGGCGGCTACGTCATGCTGATGCTCGGCAACTTCGCGGACGTCAACCCCTTCGTGGCGGTGCCGCTGGGCGCGCTCGCGGCAGGGCTCATCGCCGTGCCCGTGTCCTTCGTCGCGTTCCGTCTGTCGGGCGGCTACTTCGCCATCGGCACCTGGGTGATCGCCGAGGTGTTCCGCCTGAGCTTCGCCAACGTGTCGGCGGTGGGCGGCGGCTCGGGCACCACGCTCACGGCGCTGCGCGGCATCGAACGCACCACGCGCGAAAGAACCACCTACTGGATGGCGCTGGCCTGCGTGGTCGCGGCCGTTGCGCTGGTCTACCTGTTCCTGCGCAGCAAGCGCGGGCTCGCGCTGCTGGCCATCCGCGACAACGAGGTGGCCGCGGAGTCGCAGGGCGTTCCGGTGGCGCGCATGAAACTGGCGGTGTATGTGGTGGCGGCCTTCGGTGCGGGGCTCGCGGGCGCGCTCTACTTCGTCGGCAACCTGCGCATCAGCCCCGACGCGGCCTTCAGCGTCAACTGGACGGCGTTCGCGATCTTCATGGTGGTGATCGGCGGCATCGGCCGCATCGAGGGGCCGCTGGTGGGCGCGCTGGTCTTCTGGGCCTTGAACAAGTTCCTCAGCGACTACGGCACCTGGTACCTGCTCGGGCTCGGGCTGCTGGCCATCTGTGTGACGCTCTTCTTCAAGCAGGGGCTGTGGGGCTGGGCGCATCAGCGCTGGGCCTGGTCCCTGTTCCCGACGCAGCGGCGGCTCCTGCCGCCCGCGCCTTCTTTTTCTTCTTCCGACCTGGAGCGGGGCTTCCATGCGAAACATCGATGAACACACCATCACCGCCGCCGTGCTCGAACGCATGGCCGGCTGCGAGGACGCGCGCCTGAAGGAAGTGATGTCGGCGCTCGTGCGCCACCTGCACGACTTCGCGCGCGAAGTGAAGCTGACCGAGGCCGAATGGAGCGCCGGCATCGAGTTCCTGACCGCCACGGGCCAGAAGTGCGACGCGCAGCGGCAGGAGTTCATCCTGCTGTCGGACACGCTGGGCCTGTCGATGCTGACCGTGGCGATGAACCACGCGAAGAGCCCGCAGGCCACCGAGGCCACCGTGTTCGGCCCCTTCCACGTGGCGGGCGCGCCGCAGCTGCCGCTGGGCAGCGACATCTCGGGTGGCGCGGTGGGCGAGCCGCTGTTCGTGCAGGCCACCGTGCGCGGACCCGGCGGCGAGCCGGTTGCCGACGCGGTGGTCGATGTCTGGGAGGCCGACGCCGAAGGCTTCTACGACGTGCAGCGGCCCGGCGCGCAGCCGCAGGGGCGGGCGGTCCTGCGCACCAACGCCGAGGGCCGGCTGTGGTTTCGCGGCGTGGCGCCGGTGGCCTACCCGATTCCCACCGATGGACCGGTCGGCGCGATGCTGCGCGCAACCCGGCGGCATCCATGGCGCCCCGCGCATGTGCACTTCATGATCCAGGCGCCGGGCTACGAGACGCTGATCACGCACGTCTTCCGCGAGGGCGATCCCTACCTCGACAGCGATGCGGTGTTCGGCGTGCGCAGTTCGCTGATCGGCGATTTCGCGCAGCACGCCGCAGGGCGCGCGCCCGACGGGAGCGTGCAGGAAGCGCCGTTCCACACGCTGGAGTTCGCGTTCGTGCTCGAGCCTGCGGGGGTGTGACGACCCGAGGCGCATCCTTCAGCGCGGTCGCGGGCGACTGCACTCAGCTTACTGATCAGTCGGTGCCTCATCTTCGTCGCGCGGACCAGGCTCATCGACCGAAAGCACGGCCCGCACCTTCTCTTCGATGGCCAGGTAGGCTGCTTCAGATACCTCCTCCGCGTAGCGCCTGCGCTTGTTCTTCGAGATCGTTCCGCCGTTGGTCAGCGCGATCGATACCAGCGTCGCGAGCGTTGAACCGCGTAGATCGAAGCGCTCATCGATCTCTCTGCGCACTGCATCGAAGTGCAGGATGAAGTTGCTCTCGTTGCGCAGTTCAACCTCCAGCGCCATGGATTTCTTTAATCGTTACAGGATTTGTTTCATTTTAGGCGTCTTGGCTGGTTTTTTATTCAGATCATGCAATCCATGGTCCACCCGAGGGCCGGGCAAGGCGGGTCAAGGCAAGGCGTGAGCCTGGAGTGCTCGCCGTTGGCGACGGGCGTTCCCCATCGCCTCAGCTGCTCTCCCGCACCACCAACTCGAACCCCAGGTCCACCGTGCGCTCCGCCACGGTCTCGGCGCGCATCAGCGCGAGCAGCATGCCGGCCGCGCGCTCGCCCATTTCCTTTCGCGGCGTGCGCACGGTGGTCAGCGGCGGCAGCATCTGGTCGCTGCCGCCCAAGTCGTTGAAGCCGGCGATCGCCACGCGCTGCGGCACGGGCACGCCGCTGCGCAGCGCGGCGAGCAGCGCGCCCTGGGCGAGGTCGTCATTGCAGTAGAAGATGGCATCCACGTCCGGATGGCGCGCGAGCAGGTCCTCGAACTGGCGGCCGCCCAGCGCCATGGAGGTCGGGCCCGGCACCAGCAGTTCGAGCGCCGGATCGTGGCAGCCGGCCTCGCGCAGCGCCTCGCGGTAGCCCTCCAGGCGCAGCAGCACGCGCGGGTCGAGCTGGCCGGCGGCATAGGCAATGCGCCGGCGGCCGCGCTGCAGCAGGTGCCGGGTGATGGCGCGGCCCGCGTCCCGCTGCGAAAACCCCACGCTGTGGATGCCGGGCGCGGCCGAGGTTTCCATCATGTACACGCAGGGCGCGTGGCTGCGCTCGAGCATCTGGGCGGCCGCGGCGCTGCGGTCGAAGCCCGTCAGCAGCAGGCCCGCCGGGCGCTGCGAGAGGTGGCTGCGCAGCAGCGCCTCTTCCTGCGCGGGGTCGTAGTGGGTCACGCCGATGAGCGACTGGTAGCCGTGCGGCGCGAGCGCGTCCTGCACCGCCTCGAGCAGTTCCACGAAGAGCTGGTTGGTCAGCGAGGGGATCAGCACCGCCACGTGGGAGCTGCGCGCCGAAGCCAGCGCGCGCGCCGCCACGTTGGGCACGTAGCCCAGCTGGTCGACCGCCGCCTGCACGCGGGCCTTCAGCTCGGGCGCCACGTTGCGCGCGCCGCGCAGCGCGCGCGACACGGTGATCGGGCTCACGCCCGAGACGCGGGCCACGTCGTCCAGCGTGACGTGGCTCGAGGAACGGGGTCGGGGGCGGTCGGGGGCGTCGGCCATGGATCGAAGTTCTAAGGGTTAATACCAAGCTGGAATTGGACAGCGCTGTCCTAGGATAGCGCTGTCCAGGCCGTGGGTGCTCCGTAAAAACCCGAGACACCCCAGCGCTGGCTTTTTTTGGATTGTGCGGGATAGCGCTATCCCTGGCACCACCGGCCGCCCGTGGCGCGGCCGGATTCAGGAGACATACACATGTTCGGAATGAGCAAAGAGGTATTCCTGCTCGTCGACGCCCTGGTGGCGATCCTCGGGCTGATCCTTCTGATCACGCGCTGGCGCGTGCACCCCTTCATCGCGCTGACGCTGGCCGCGGGCTTCCTGGGCCTGACCTCGGGCATGCCGGTGGACCTGGTGATGAAGTCCTTCCAGGAGGGCTTCGGCGGCGTGCTCGGCTTCGTGGGCATCGTTCTGGGCCTGGGCACCATGCTGGGCAAGATGATGGCCGAATCGGGCGGCGCCGACCGCATTGCGCGCACGCTGATCGACGCCTTCGGCCGCGAACGCGTGCACTGGGCGATGATGTTCGCGGCCTTCCTGGTGGGCATTCCGCTGTTCTTCGAGATCGGCTTCGTGCTGCTGATCCCGCTGGTGTTCATCGTGGCGCGGCGCACCGGCGTCTCGCTGATCCGCATCGGCATTCCGCTGCTGGCCGGCCTGTCGGTGGTGCACGGCCTGGTGCCGCCGCATCCGGGGCCGCTCTTGGCCATCGGCGTGTTCGGCGCCGACATCGGCAAGACCATCTTCTACGGCCTCCTCGTCGGCCTGCCCACCGCGATGATCGCGGGGCCGATCTTCGGCAAGTTCATCTCGAAGTACGTGCCGGGCGAAGCCTCGCCCGAGCTGATGGAGCAGCTGGCGCACGAACCCGAAGCGCGCGAGCTGCCCGGCTTCGGCATCACGCTGCTCACGGTGCTGCTGCCGGTGGGGCTGATGCTGCTGAAGACCTTCGCCGACGTGGCGCTCGACGACAAGAACGCGGTGCGCCACTGGATGGACTTCATCGGCCACCCGATCACCGCGCTGCTGGCAGCGCTGCTGCTGTCGCTCTACACCTTCGGCACTGCGCGCGGCTTCACTGCCAGGCAGATCATGAAGTTCGTCGACGACAGCCTGGCGCCCACCGCGGCCATCGTGCTGATCATCGGCGCGGGCGGCGGCTTCAAGCAGATGCTGGTGGCGAGCGGCGTGGGCAACGCGATCGGGCAGATGGCGCTGCATGCGCAGGTCTCGCCGATCCTGCTCGCGTGGCTGGTGGCGGGGCTGATCCGCATCGCCACCGGCTCGGCAACGGTTGCCACCATCACGGGCGCGGGCATCGTCGCGCCGCTTGCCACCATGGTGCCGGGCGTGAACCGCGAGCTGCTGGTGCTGGCCACGGGCGCGGGTTCGCTGATCCTCTCGCACGTCAACGACGCGGGCTTCTGGCTGGTCAAGCAATACTTCAACATGACGGTGGCCGAGACCTTCAAGACCTGGACCGTGATGGAAACGCTGATCTCGGTCGTGGCCATCGTGTTCATCATGCTGCTCGGCATGGTCGTGTAAGCCAAGGAGACAAGCATGGGCCGCATCGTCATCGGGGTCGACATCGGAACCACCAGCACCAAGGCGGTGGCCTTCACGCCGGCCGGGCGCGTGCTGGCGCACGACGCGGTCGAATACCCGCTGCTGCAGCCTGAGGCCGCGGCCGCCGAGCAGGACCCGGAGCAGATCTTCCAGGCCGTGCTCGCGGCCATCGCCGGCTGCGTGAAGCAGAGCAGGGCCGCGCCCGCCGACGTGCTCGCGGTGTCTTTCAGCGCGGCGATGCACAGCCTGATCCTGGTCGATGCCGCGGGCGCGCCGCTCACGCGCAGCATCACCTGGGCCGACCACCGTGCCTCGGCCTGGGCCGTGCGCATCCGCGACGAGTGGGATGGCCTGGCCATCTACCGCCGCACCGGCACGCCGATCCATCCGATGTCGCCGCTGGCCAAGCTGGTGTGGCTGCGCCACGAGCGCGCCGAGCTCTTCGCACGGGCCGCGCGCTTTGTCGGCATCAAGGAGTACGTGTTCTTCCGGCTCTTCGGCCAGTGGCAGGTCGACCATTCGATCGCCTCGGCCACGGGCCTGTTCGACATCGAGCGGCTCGACTGGGACGAAGGTGCGCTTGCGCTCGCCGGCGTGCGCGCCGAGCAGCTGCCGCGCCCGGTGCCGACCACCTGGCACATCGAGGGCCTGGCGGCGGACACCGCGGCGCAGCTGGGCCTGGCGCGCGACACGCCGTTCGTGATCGGCGCCAACGACGGCGTGCTCTCCAATCTTGGCGTGAACGCGATGGCGCCCGGCGAAGTGGCCGTGACCATCGGCACCAGCGGCGCGATGCGCACCGTGGTCGACCATCCGATGACCGATCCAGAGGGCCGCACCTTCTGCTATGCACTGGCCGAGCGGCGCTGGGTGGTGGGCGGGCCGGTGAACAACGGCGGCATCATCCTGCGCTGGGTGCGCGACGAGTTCGCCTCGGCCGAGGCCGAGACCGCCAAGCGCCTGGGCATCGACACCTACGAGGTGCTCACGCGCATCGCCGAGCGCGTCTCCGCGGGCTCCGAAGGGCTGGTGTTCCACCCCTTCCTCACCGGCGAACGCGCGCCCTACTGGAACGCCGACCTGCGCGGCTCCTTCTTCGGGCTGGGCATCCACCACCGCAAGGAGCACATGATCCGCGCGGTGCTCGAGGGCGTGATCTTCAACCTGCACAGCATCCTGCCGGCGGTCGAGTCGATCGCGGGCCCGAGCGCCCGCATCAAGGCCACCGGCGGCTTCGCGCGCTCGGGCATGTGGCGCCAGATGATGGCCGACGTGTTCGACCGCGAAGTGGTGGTGCCCGAAAGCTTCGAGAGCTCCTGCCTCGGCGCCGCAGTGCTCGGGCTCTATGCGCTGGGCCATGTCGATTCGCTGGACGTGGTCGCGGGCATGGTGGGCGCGACCCACCGCCACACGCCCAACGCCAAGAACGTTGCGCTCTATCGGCAGCTGCTGCCGGTGTTCCTCTCGCTGCCGCACAAGCTTGGCGAGGAATACCGGCTGCTTGCCGCGTTCCAGCAGCAGACGGCGGTGCCGCCGCCGGTGCGCAAAAGCTGACGGCGCGCTTCGCTGCGGCCCCTTTTTGGAGACCTGGCTTTGCTGAACACCACGCCGCAGGCCTTTGCTTCCCGGCAGGCCTTTGCCTCCCAGCAGGCCCTTGCCTCCCAGCAGGCCCTTGCCTCCCCGCAGGTGTTCGATGCCTGCGCCACGGTCCACTGCGAAGGCGCCTCTGCACCTTCGCCGCGAGAGAGCCATCCGCGCTGCCTGCATGAACACGAGCTGCACCTGATCGGCGCGAGGCCCGCGCGCCTGCGCATCGGCGCGGGCGCGGACCAGGAGACGCACAGCTTCGCACCCGGCACCGTCGTGCTGCTCGGTCCGCGGCTGCCGCACAGCCTCGCGTTCGAGCACCGCGCTTCGCCCGGCGGCGGCAGCGCAGGCGAACTGGTGCTGCGCTTCAGCGACGAGCTGCTGCGCCGCGGCATGGCGCTTTTTCCGGAGCTAGGCGATGCCGGTCCGCTGCTGGCGCGCGCGCGCCAGGGCGTGCAGTTCGTCGGCCTGGGCGCGGACACGCTCGCGCGCTTGCGCCGCATCGAGACGCTGCGCGGGCTTGCGCGTTTTTCCGAATTCATCGCACTGCTGAACGAGCTCGCGCAATGGCGTGACTACCGCCTGCTTGCCGATGTCTTCCTGGCCGATGCAGGCTTCGACGAGGACGGCCGCGCGCTGCGCATCCACAAGGCGATCGACTACATCCGCGACAACTACGCCGAGGCGCTGTCGCTGGCCGAGGTCGGCGCGATCGCGGGCATGCGCGAGAACGCGTTCTCGCGCAGCTTCCGCCGCGCCACCGGCCAGACCTTCACCGACTTCGTCAACGGCCTGCGCGTGGCCAGGGCCTGCCGCCTGCTGGCCTCGACGCGCCAGCAGGTGAGCAGCATCTGCTACGAGGTGGGGTTCAACAACATCTCGAACTTCAACCGGCACTTCCGCCGGATCCAGGGCATGACGCCGGGCGAATTCCGCGGCCGCCGGATGTGAATGCTGGCCGGGCTGGCGCCGGCAGAGTTATCTCGAATTCCACGCAATGGAAATGTGGGGATGCGCGGCAGAGCCCGCATCCCTAAGCTTGAACCCGTCGATGAGAAGAGCCGCAGCGCCGCCCTCGATGCCTGCTTTCTCACATTCCCTTTCGACGGAGACAAACGATGCTGAACCCCATGACGCTGGCACGCGCCAGGCATGCCATCCTTCTTACGCTGGCCTGCGCGGTTGGCGGCCTGGCCGCGGTGCCGGCGCGCGCGGCCTTTCCCGACAAGCCGATCAAGCTCGTGGTGCCGTTCGCACCCGGCGGCGGCACCGACCTCGTGGCCCGCACCATGGCCATCGCGATGGGGCAGGAACTGGGGCAGCCCGTGATCATCGACAACAAGCCCGGCGCGGGCACGATCATCGGCACGGACGCCGTGGCCAAGAGCGCCCCCGATGGCTACACGATGGTGATGGCCACGGTGGCGCACGTCGTGAACCCGAGCCTGCAGCCCAAGCTCCCGTACAACCATGACAAGGCCTTTGCGCCGGTCATGCTGGTGGGCATTTCGCCGAACGTGCTGGTGGTTCGCGCCGACAGCCCGCTCAAGTCGGTGAAGGACCTGGTCGATGCGGCCAGGGCCCAGCCGGGCAAGCTGTCCTTCGCGTCGCAGGGCGCGGGCACCTCGGCCCACCTGGCCGGCGAGCTCTTCAAGAACCTGACCAAGACCGACATCACCCACATCCCCTACCGCGGTGCCGGCCCCGCCATCACCGACCTGCTGGGCGGACAGGTCGACGTGATGTTCGCGACGGCCGCGGCGGTGGGCAGCTTCGTCGAAAGCGGCAAGCTGCGCGCGCTGGCCGTGACCACCGCCACGCGCTCCACGGCCCACGCGCTCGCGAAGGTGCCGACGATCGCGGAGAGCGGCGTGCCGGGCTACGTTGCCGACAGCTGGTATGGCCTGTACGCGCCCGCCGGCACCCCGGCCGACGTGATTGCGCGCCTGAATGCCGCAGCGAAGAAGGCCGTGCAGACGGAGGCCTTCCGCAAGCGGGTGGAGTCCGAGGGCCTCGTCATCAACGGCGGCTCGCCGCAGGACTTCGACAGGTACGCCAAGGGCGAGGAAGCGCGCTGGCGCAAGGTGGTCAAGGAAAACAACATCACGGCCGAATGAACGGAGAAATCGAATGAGCAGCAGCAGCCTGATCGAACTGGAAACCGCGGACGGCATCGCCACCCTGTGGCTGAACCGCCCCGAAAAGCGCAACGCGATGAGCGACGACATGCGCACCGAATTCATCGCCGCGCTGGAGCATGTGGCCAACGACAAGGCGATCCGCGCCCTGGTGCTCACCGGCCGCGGCAAGGGCTTCTGCGCCGGCGGCGACGTCGCCGGCATGGAACGGCGGATGCAGGCGCCCGCGGGCGAGGTCGGCTTCAACGGCTGGAGCCGCCAGCAGCGCGTGCACCACACCCAGTCGCTGCTGCACACCATGCCCAAGCCGACGATCGCTGCCGTCAACGGCGCCGCCTCGGGCCTGGGCGCCGACACGGCGCTGGCCTGCGACTTCATCATCGCGTCGGATGCGGCGAGCTTCACCTGGTCCTACATCCATCGCGGCATCGTGCCCGATGGCGGCGGCATGTACTTCCTGCCGCGCCGGGTCGGGCTCTCCAAAGCCAAGGAGCTGATCTTCAGCGGCCGCAAGGTCGAGCTCGAAGAGGCGCTGCGCCTCGGCATCGCCGATCGGCAGTCGGATGCCCAGAGCCTGGTGGCCGATGCGCAGCGCTGGGCGGCCGAGATGAGCCAGGGTTCGGCCACCGCATTGGCGCTTGGCAAGACGATCCTCAACCAGAGCTTCGAGCTGTCCGCGCACCAGGTGTTCGCCCAGGGCAGCCAGGCGCAGGGCATCTGCTACACCAGCACCGAGCATCGCGAGTCGGTGATGGCCTTCCTGGCCAAGAGCAGCGCGAAGAACGGGACGACGAAATGACCGAACTGAACGCCATCGCCAGGCTGCTCAAGCCGCGCAGCGTCGCCGTGATCGGCGCCTCGGCCGATGCGGCCAAGACGGCCGGCCGGCCCGTGGCCTACTTGCGCAAGCACGGATTCACGGGCGAGATCTATCCGGTCAATCCGCGTGTCGATGCCATCGGCGGCCTGGCCTGCTATCCGGACATCGCTTCGATCCCCGGCACGCCCGATGTGGGCATCGTGCTGCTGGGCGCCGAGCGCGCGCACCAGGCCGTGCGCGAACTCGCGGCCAAGGGAACCGCCGCGGCGATCGTGCTCGCCAGCGGCTACACGGAGACCGGCGAGGAAGGCGCGCGCCGCCAGCAGCAGCTCATCGAGGCGGCCGGTGGCATGCGCATCCTCGGCCCCAACACGATCGGGCTCGTCAACCTGAGCGACAACATCGTGCTCTCCGCCAGCGGCGCACTCGAGATGGAGCATTTTCCGGTCGGCGGGACCGGCGTGGTCTCGCAGAGCGGGGGCATCCTCGGCGCGCTGCTCTCGCGCGCGGCGGCGCGCGGCATCGGCCTGTCGAAGCTGATCTCGACCAGCAACGAAGTGGACCTGGACCTGGCGGATTTCGTCGACCACCTGGCCGACGATGCCGACACCAAGGTCATCGCCCTCTATGTGGAGAGCGTGCGCAACCCGGAGAAGTTTCGTGCCGCTGCGCTGAAGGCCGCGCGCGCCGGAAAGCCGGTTGTCGCGTTCAAGATCGGCCGCTCCGAAGCGGGCGCGAAGGCCGCCGTGTCGCACACCGGTGCACTCGCGGGCGCCGACCGCATGTACGACGCGCTGTTCAGGCAGGTCGGCGTGATCCGCGCGCAGACCTTCGGCGACCTGCTCGACATTCCCGTCGCGTTGGCCACGGGCCGCAAGCTGCGCGGCAGGCGCGTGGCCATCCTGACCTCGACCGGCGGCGCGGGAACGCTGGTGTCGGACGACCTGGGCATGCAGGGCTTCGAGACGCCGGCGCCGGATGCTGCAACGGCGCAGGCCTTGCGCGCGCTGCAAAGCGGCGATCACGCGGTGCTCGACCGCAACCCCATCGACGTGACGCTGGCCGGCCTGCAGCCGGACCTGCTGCGCGGCGCCATCGACATCCTGCTCCAGAGCCCCAGCTACGACGCGCTGGCGATCATCGTCGGCTCGTCCAGCCTGGCCATGCCGGAGCTCATGGCCGGCGCCATCCAGGATTGCCTGCCCCGCTCGGACAAGCCCGTGATCGCCTACGTGAGCCCGCATGCGCCCGAAGTCGCGGCGCTGCTCACGCAGCGCGGTGTGCCGGCCTTTGCCGCGGCCGAGAGCTGCACCAGTGCGCTGGGCGCCATGCTGAATGCCGGCCGCTGGCAGGAGCCCAAGCCGTCCAGCGCGCCTGCCGCCGCCGTGCCCATCGACGACCTGCCGGCCGGCTCCCTCGATGAAGCCCAGGCCAAGCAGCTGTTCACCCGCTTCGGCGTACCGTGCGCGCGCGAGATGGTGGTGGCCACGCCGGCCGAGGCCGAAGCCGCGGCGCGCGAACTGGGCGGCCGCGTCGTGCTCAAGATCCTGTCGGCCGAGATCACGCACAAGAGCGATGTCGGCGGCGTCGCGGTGAACCTGTCGGCCGAGACGGTGGGCGCGCGCCTGCAGGCGATGGCCGCCGAAGTCGAGAGCAAGGCCGGCGTGCGGCCCCTGCGCTTCCTGGTGCAGGAAATGGTGGGCGGCGGCACCGAGCTGATCCTGGGCATGCACCGCGACCCGCTGGGCACCGCCATCCTGCTGGGCATGGGCGGCATCACCGCCGAGCTGTTCAAGGACACCACGATGCGGCTGCTGCCGCTCCGGGGCGGCCTGAGCCGCGAGGATGCGCTCTCCATGGCGCGCGAGCTCAAGACCTGGCCCTTGCTCGACGGCTTCCGCGGCCGGCCCAAGGCCGATGTGAAGGCGCTGGTCGATGCCATCGTCGCCTTCTCGGACATGGCGGCGCGGCTCGGCGAGCGTTTGCTCGCAGCCGAGATCAACCCGGTCTTCGTGCTGCCGGAAGGGCAGGGCGTGCGCGCGGCCGATGGCGTGGTCGTGCTGGCCGGTTGAACGAGGCCAGGCAAGCCACCCCCCGGAGTCATCCAGATGCACGTCACACAAACATTCGCGCGCTACGCGGCCGACTTCCGGCGGCAGGATCTGCCGGCCGAGGTCCTCCATCACGCCAAGCGGGCCGTGATCGACTGGTACGCCTCGCTGTTCCCCGGCCTCGGCGCGGCGCCGGTGCGCCAGCTCGAGGCCGCCCTGAACGAGGACCTGGACCGCGGACGCGCCTTTCTCGTCGGCGGTCGCCCGGCCACCGCGCGCGCCGCTGCGCTGATCAACGGCACGGCGGCCCATGCAGCGGAGGTGGACGACAGCTTTCGCGAAGCCATGTACCACCCGGGCGCAGCCACCATTGCCGCCGCGCTGGCCGCAAGCCATGACGCCGGCGCAAGCGGGCTGCAGTTCCTGCGCGGCGTGGTGCTGGGCTATGAAGTGTCGACGCGCATCGGCGTCGTGATGGGCCGCGCGCACTACCGGTTCTGGCACAGCACGGGCACGGTGGGCAGCTTCGGCGCCGCGGCCGCTGCAGGCGTTCTCATGGACCTGGACGAAACCGCCTTCGCGCATGCGCTGGCCACGGCCGCCACCTTCACGGCCGGCCTGCAGCAGGCCTTCCGCATGGACTCCATGTCCAAGCCGCTGCATGCGGGCCGCGCGGCCGAGGCCGGCGTGCTCGCGGCCCAGCTCGCGCGCAACGGTGTCACGGGCTCGCTCGACGTGCTCGAAGGAGAGGCCGGGCTGGGCCGGGCCATGAGCGACGGGCCGGACTGGTCGCAGATCGGCGCGACACTGGGGCGGGACTTCCACATCGCCCGCCTGACGTTCAAGAACCACATCGGTTGTGGACATGCCTTCGCGGCCATCGACGGCGCGCTGGCGTTGAAGCGGCGGCATGGCATCGAGGCCGGCGAGATCGCGCATGTGCATGTGGCGACCTACCGCCCGGCGCTCGACATCGCCTGCTACACGCAGCCGGCCACCGCCAACGAAGCGCGCTTCAGCCTCGGCTACGTGGTGGCGACCGCGCTGGCGCATGGCAGCGTGCGGCTGGCGGCGTACGAACCGGCGCGGCTGCGGGACGCGGCCACGCGTTCATTGATGGAGCGCATCAGCGTTGCGGTGGACCCCGAGCTCGATGCCGCCTTTCCAGGCCAGCGCGCCGCGCGCGTGCTGATCACGATGCGCGATGGCCGCCGCTTCGAACACCTGCAGCCCAACCGCAAAGGCGATCCGGAAGAGCCGCTGAGCGATGCCGAGCTCGAGGACAAGTTCATGGAACTGTCCTCGCCCGTGATCGGCAGCGCACCTGCGCGGGCGCTCTTGCATCGGCTCTGGACGCTGGAGCGCAGCGCGGCGGCGCCGAGCTGAACTCCGACGCTCGACCCACGGGCAGCCACCGAGGCCGCCACTCAGGAACTGCAGCTGTAGTTGGCCGCCAGCTTCGCCGCCGCCGCATCGTTGGCCGGGCCCGTGTAGCGCGGATATTGCGGGTACTGGCACAGCGGCCGGCTCAGCAGCACCGCCCCTTGCGCATCGCGCTTCTCCGCAAGCAGCGTGGCAGGCGCCGCGCTCTTGGTCACCCACTGGTCCAGGGCCGTCAGCAGGTCCGAGGTGTCGGCACCCGGTCCGCCGGCGCAGTGGTTCACGCCCGGCGCGACATAGAAGCGCGTCGATGCGTCCGCGGTTGCGGCGCCGATGACGTTTCGCACATTCCCGTAGTACTCGGTGGTCGACCGCACGCTGAGCGCGGAATCATTGCCGCCGTGCCACAGGATCAGCTTGCCGCCGCTGTTGATGAACGGGCGGATGTCGGCGTTGGTCGCGTCGTTGAGCGCGGCCATGGCATAGAGGGCATTCTGGTTCTGGTCCCAGGGCGTGTAGGCCAGCGAGTCCACGGTCCGGTCGCGGGCCAGGTAGTTCTTGACCGTCGTGTCCTGGAACAGGAACTGCAGCGCCGACGTGACGCTGCCGTCGCCCGTGAGCCAGGTCCGCCAGGCGCCGGGATCGTCCTCGTTGCCGGTCAGGTTCCAACCTGCGTTGCGGAAGGTGGGGCTGCCGGTGAACGAGGCCTGCGTGGTCCAGGACGTGACCACGTCGAGCTGCGCGTCCGACAGGCAGGTGTCGCCCGTGTCGGTTCCGCCGGCGCAGCGCAGCGCAGCCACATTGGCAAGCGCCGGCGTGCAGGCGGCCTGGTTCGACACCACGCCATCGACAAGCCCGTCGAGCCCGTCGCAGGCATCCCGCACATGCTTGCTCAGGAGGGCCGTCTTCGCGGCGCTGAATGCACCGCCGGGCGCGGCCAGCGCCCTGGAGTTGCGGTTGAAGGCGCCCATGAACCCGACCCAGTTGTAGGCCGGTGCGCGCGCGATCACGCCATCGAAGAGGTTGGGTGCGCGCTGCACCGCCATCAAGGCTTCGCGGCCGCCGTTCGAGCAGCCTTCGAAGTACGACTTGGCCGGCAGGGCGCCATAGGCCGCCGCGAGGGTCTCGGTGGCGGTCGACATCACGGTGGGCACCGAGAGGCTGCCGAACAGCTGCGCGGCAAAGGTGTCGGTCAATGCGAAGTCCGCGCTCAGGACATTGCCCTGGTGCCCCGAGTCGCTTGCGACCACGGCATAGCCCAGGCCCAGCGCCGGCACCGAGGGCGGCGTGATCGCGCCGTTGTAGCCGCCGCCGCCCTGGTAGTAGAGCTTGCCGTTCCATGCCTCGGGCAGGGAGATCTGGAAGTTCAGCGCCGGCGCGATCGTGCCGGTGACCTTGCAGTAGACGGGCGCGCCCGCGGCCGCGTCCTGCATGGCGGCCGTGAGCGCGGCGCCGGCCACGGTTTTTCCGTTCAGTTCGCCGCAGGCCTTCTGGGCCGTGACGGCCGGTGCGGGCGGCGGGCTGGCGGGCTGCGCCGCAGGCGGGACCGGAAACAGCACGGGGACCGCGCCGCGGTGATCGGAGCCGCCGCCGCAAGCGGCCAGCATTGCTGCGCCCGCCGCCGCCGCGGCAACGGCGTGGAGCCTGGTGCGGGCCCGTGATTCCCTGGAGGAGGAGAAGAAGTGCATGTCTCGATTCCTTTGTCGGTTGTCAGCCTCTGCACCGCAACGACATGGAGCGATGCCTGCGTGATTCTGAAAGGCGAGACCTCGGGCAACTGTTTCGGGACGGACATTCGGGCCACTGATTTCTAAGGAGAAACCCTTCGGCTTCCCACGCTGCACCGCAGGCGGCTCAGGGATACCTGGCAAGCGCCTGCCGGTCCATCACCGTGATGTAGCCGTAGCCCCGCCGGATGAGGCCGGCGGTTTCCAGTTCGGTCAGCGCGGCGTTGACGCGCTGGCGCGAGATGCCGACGAGCGAACCGATCTCTTCCTGGTTGATCCGCAGCGTGGAGTCGGTGTTCGGATAGAGCACCGGATGGAAGAGGCTGGAGATTCCCCGCGCCACGCGCGACGTCGGTTCGAGCAGCCGGTCGAACTTGACCATGGCGATGAACTGCCCGAGCCGCTCGTTCAGATGGGAGAGCATGAAGTGGTTGAACGGAATGCTTCGATCCAGCAGCCATGAGAACGTGGCCCTCGGCAGATGCACGGTGACGGTCGGCCGCGTCGCCATGACCTCGTACTTGCGCTGCTCCGGCTTCAGCAGCGAGCCCTCGCCGATCCATCCGCTCGATGCAACCCCGGTGAACATGATCAGGCGGCCGTCCACCGTGGTGTCCTGCACGCGCAAGAAACCTTCGAGCACGCCGATCCAGCTGTCGGCGGTCTCGTCGCGCCGGCACACATAGGAGTGCGCTTCATGGTGGCGGATGTACAAGGCCTCGAAGGCCTTGGTTCGCTCGGCCTGCGTCAATGCGCGCGGCCAGATGCAGCGCTCGAAGAAGGCGTGGAGATCCTTGAGGGGCAGCATGCGTCACCACCGGGCGGGGCGGGGGCGCTCGGCGCGGGCGAAGAACAAACCGGATCGAACGCGCATCACGAGCATTGCGAATTTCCTTGGGCTGGCGAATCCTATGGCACACCGGCCCGTGGAGTTTGTAGTGCGGACGACATTTGCGTTCCTGCATCGTCGGGACAAACCCGGGGGCGCGGAGCCGGAACGCTGGGGCTCGCTGCCAAGGCGGTGGGCGCCAGGCTCGATTGAGCCGGGGTGCTTCGCCCCGGCGGGATCAGGCGCGCGCCGGTGCCGCGCGCTTGGCCAGTTCCAGCTTGGCAATCGCGTTGCGGTGCACTTCGTCGGGCCCGTCGACGATGCGCACCGTGCGCTGGTGCGCATAGGCCTCGGCCAGCCAGAAGTCCTGGCTCACGCCGGCGGCGCCGTGCGCCTGGATCGCCCAGTCGACCACCTTGCACGACATGTTGGGCGCCACCACCTTGATCATCGCGATCTCGGCGCGCGCTTCCTTGTTGCCCACGGTGTCCATCTTGTGGGCCGCATTGAGCGTGAGCAGGCGGGCCTGGTCGATCAGGCAGCGCGACTCCGCGATGCGTTCGTGCCAGATCGACTGCTCCGCGAGCGGACGGCCGAAGGCCACGCGGCTGCGGAGGCGATTGCACATCAGTTCGAGCGCACGCTCGGCGGCGCCGATGGAGCGCATGCAATGGTGGATGCGCCCCGGGCCGAGCCGCCCCTGCGCAATCTCGAAGCCGCGCCCTTCGCCCAGCAGGATGTTCGATGCGGGAACGCGCACGTTCTCCAGCAGCACTTCCATGTGGCCGTGCGGTGCATCGTCGTAGCCGAACACCGAAAGATGGCGCAGCACCGTGATGCCTTTGGTGTCGCGCGGCACCAGCACCATCGACTGCTGCGCATGGCGCGGCGCATCGGGGTCGGTCTTGCCCATCACGATGAAGATCTTGCAGCGCGGGCTGCCCGCGCCCGAAGAGAACCACTTGCGGCCGTTGATCACGTACTCGTCGCCCTCGCGGCGGATCGTGCACTGGATGTTGGTGGCGTCCGAGGAGGCAACGGCCGGCTCGGTCATCAGGAAGCCCGAGCGGATCTCGCCCGCGAGCAGCGGCGCGAGCCATTCGTCCTTCTGCGCCTCGGTGCCGTAGCGCTCGATGGTTTCCATGTTGCCGGTGTCGGGCGCCGAGCAGTTGAACACCTCGCCCGACCAAGACACGCGGCCCATCACCTCGCACAGCGGCGCGTAGTCGAGATTGGAGATGGCCGGCACGTCGCGGTGCGGATGCGGCAGGAACATGTTCCACAGGCCGGCCGCGCGCGCCACGGGCTTCAGCTCTTCAATCAGCGGCGACACCTGCCAGGCGTTGCCCTGGCGGCGGAAGGCGTCCATCTCGTGGTGGTAGCGCGCTTCGTTGGGATAGATGTGCTGGTCGAAGAACTTGTTGAGGCGTTCGAGCAGCTCGCGGGTTTTCGCGGAGGGTTCGGCAAACATGGGGAGCGTCCTTTCTTGGGTGGCGAGCAACCCGGCCAGACCGCTCGCATGCGGAAGATTTGAACATTGCAGGATGCGGGAGACCGTCCCGCAAGCGACGCGCCGGCCGCGTGCACGTCAGCTGTTCCGCAGGGGACACAGCGCAGCCCGTTGCTATCATCGGAAAACGCAGTCCCGAACGACCGGGACGTCGTGCCCAGCGAAGGAAACCCAGTGCGGCTCAAGCTGAGAACGAAGACAGCCTTGCTCATCACCTTGCTCGTGCTCGCCCTGGTGGGTGCAACGGGCTGGTGGCAGTACCGAAGCCTCTCCAGCGAATACGTCGGCCTGATGCGCGAGCAGCAACAGGCGCTCACCGACAGCGCCGCGGCGGACCTCGACTACAAGCTGGGCGTTCACCTGGCCGCGCTGTCGCGTGCGGCGCGCGAACTCGGCGCGGAAGGCTTTGCGGACCCGGCGGCGCAGCAGCGCTTTCTTGCGGACAAGGACCTGCGCGCGATGTTCGACAACGCCGCGCTGGCCACGCCGGACGGCGCCATCGTCGCGATCCATCCCGCCGCGGCCCAGCCGCCGAACGTGGCCGACCGCGACTACTTCAAGCAGGTGCGCGACCGGCGCGAGCCCGCCATCTCGGCGCCGCTGCTCACCAAGGGCGGCCGGCAGCCCGCGGTGGTCATGGCCGTGCCTGTCGAGGCACCGGATGGGCGCCTGGCCGGCGTGCTGGGCGCGGCGCTGGACCTGCAGCGCGCCAACGTGCTCGGCGACCTGAGCCGCGCCACCATCGGCCGCGGCGGCCACTACGAGATCGTGACGCGCGGCGAGTCGCCGCGGATCGTCATGCATCCCGATGCGAAGCGGCTGCTCGAGCCTGCCGCGGCCAGCACGGCGGCCGTTGCCGGCGGTCCCGAGAACGACCTCGCCACGCACGCCACCGTGCGCAGCGCCAACTGGGATCTTCGCCTCGTGGTGCCGGCCCGCGCCGCCTACGCGCCGCTGGAGCAGGCACGGCGCAACCTGCTGCTGCAGCTGCTGTGGCTCGGCCTGGGCTGCGCGCTGCTGGTGTGGCTGGGCACGGCCTGGGTCATGCGTCCGCTGGAGGCACTGAGCAACGCGATCCGCACGCTGCGCCAATCGCCGGACAGCCAGGTCAGGCTCGACGTCGTCGCCAACGACGAGCGCGGCGACCTGGCGCGCGAGTTCGACGCGCTGATGGGCGAGCTGCGCGAGCAGCGGCTCGAGGTGGCCGCGGTGACCGATGCATCGCCCGTGGGACTGTTCCGCTGCGACAGCGAAGGACGCATGACCTACGTGAACGACGAATACCTGGCGATCCACGGACTGGCGCGCGAAGAGGCGCAGGAGGGCTGGCTCACGCTGGTGCGCGAGGAGATCCGCGAGAAGGTCCGCCAGGACTGGGTCCGCATCGTGAGCGCCGCCGAGCCGCTGAACGCCACGCGCCGGCTGCACCGCAGGGACGGCACGCAGGTGCTGGTGGCCTTGCGGAGCCGGCCCGTGCTGGCTGCGGGCCGCGTCATGGGCCATGTCGGAACGGTGACCGACATCACCGAGCGCACGCGCGCCGAGCGGGCCCTTCGCACGCTGACGGCCATCTTCGACATGACGACCGACTTCATCATCCAGAACGATGCGAAGGGGCGGCTCATCTACATGAACCCCGCCGCGCGCCGCCGCACCGGCGTGGACCTCGATGCCCCGATCGAGACGCTGAAGGTGTCCGACTTCAATCCGCCGCAGACGCTGGAGCGGTTCAGGTCGGAGGTGGTGCCCACCGCGGTCGCCACCGGCGTCTGGGTGGGCGAGTCGGTGGTGTGGGATGCGCAGAAGCAGCCGTTCCCGGTCAGCCACATGGTGATCGCGCATCGCGACAAGCACGGCAAGCTCGAATATTTCTCGGGGCTGATGCGCGACATCTCTGCGGCCAAGGCCGCGGAGCAGGCGCTGCGCGAGAGCGAGCAGCGCCTTCGCATGGTGACGGACCACCTGCCGGCGCTGATCTCCTACCTGGACCGCGAGCTGCGCTTCCGTTTCGTCAACAAGGCCTACCAGGACTGGTTCGGCATCGAGCCGCAGCAGCTGCTCGGCCGCAGCCTGCGCGAGTTCTACGGCGAGGAGGCATGGGCGCAGATGGAGCCGTACATCCGAGCGGCCCTGGGCGGACGCCAGGTCACCTACGAGCGGCGCGTGACAGGGGCCGGCGGGCGCCGCGACATCCAGGCCACGCTGGTGCCGGAGCGCAACGAAGCGGGCGAGGTGGTGGGCCTCTACACGCTGGACAGCGACATCACCGCGCATCACGAGGCCGAGGAAGCGCTGCAGGAAAGCGAAGCCCGCCTGCGCACCGTGGCCGATGCGCTGCCGATGCGCGTGGCCTACATCGATGCCGACGAGCGCTACCGCTTCAACAACCTGGCCTACGAACGCGAGTTCGGCCTCTCGCGCGACCAGATCCAGGGCCATACCGTGCAGGAGCTGCTGGGCGAGCCGGCCTACGAATCCGTGAAGCCGCACATCCGCGCCGCGCTGGCCGGCGAGGTCGTCACCTTCCAGAGCGAAGTCAGCCAGAGCGACAGCTACAACTGCTACGAGGCCCAGTACATCCCGCAGCCCGCGGCCAATGCCGACACCATCGTCGGCTTCCACGCCGTGATCACCGACATCACGCGGCAGAAGCTCGAGGAGAAGCGCCTGGTGGGCCTGGCGCAGATCGACCCGCTCACCGGCCTGGCCAACCGCGCGGGCTTCGAGGCGCGGCTGGGCGAAGCCATGGACCGCAGCCGCAGCGCGGGAGCCCTGATGGCGCTGATGTACCTGGACATCGACGGCTTCAAGCAGATCAACGACCAGTTCGGGCACCAGACGGGCGACGAGCTGCTGAAGGCCTTCTCGGGCCGGCTGTCGCAGGGGCTGCGTTCCAGCGACGTGCGCGCGCGCCTGGGCGGCGACGAGTTCACGGTGATCATGGAGGGGCTGCCCCATGCCGACATTGCGGTCGCCGCCGCCACGAAGCTCGTGCTGGCCATGCAGACGCCGTTCACCGTCGAGCCGCAGCGCACGATCAACGTGACCGCGAGCATCGGCCTGGCGTTCTACCAGGGCGGCGCCGCAACCTCGGCCGCACTGGTGAAGCAAGCGGACGAGATGCTCTACCGCGCCAAGCGGGCCGGCCGCAACAACGTGCAGACGGCGCCGCTGCCGGTCGAGGGCGGCCAGACCTAGCAGCGGGGTTCGGTGCCGTCGCGCAACGAGCGCGCTCAGGCGGGCTGGCGCAGCGGCCGGAACGCCGCGCGCAGTTCCTCGCTGAACAGCTGCGGCTGTTCCCAGGCGGCAAAGTGGCCGCCCTTGCCGGCTTCGTTGAAGTAGTAGAGCGTTCGATAGGCGCGCTCGGCCCAGCTCCTGGGCGCGCGGTAGATCTCGCCCGGGAACACGGTGATGGCCACCGGAATCGAGATGTCCTGCGTCTTCTGCGCCGCCGCGCTGAAATTGTTGTTGTTGTTCTCCCAATAGAACCTCGAGGAGGAAGCGGCCGTGTCGGTGAGCCAGTAGAGAGTGATGTCGTCGAGCATCTCGTCCCGGCCGAGCACGCGCTCGGGTTCGCCGCCGCTGTCGGTCCACTGCGCGAACTTCTCGTAGATCCACCCGGCCAGGCCAGCCGGCGAGTCGGCCAGCGGGTAGCCGATCGTCTGTGGGCGCGTCACCATCATGGCGCCGTAGGCGGCGCCGGTCTTGAAGAAGGCGCTGAGCGTGTTGAACGCCGCGCGCTCGGGCGCCGACAGCCCGGCCGGCGCGGGATCCCCGTTGTTGATGGGCTTGACCAGTTCCGCGGGCACGGTGGCGGGCATGTTCAGGTGGATGCCCCGCAGGCCTTGCGGTGCCTGGCGTGCCATTGCATCCGAAATGACCGAGCCGTGGTCTCCACCCTGGGACACGTAGTGCGTGTAGCCCAGCCGCTTCATCAGCGTGTCCCACGCGCGGCCCACGCGCTCGGGGCCCCAGCCGGTCTCCCTGGGCTTGCCGGAGAAGCCGTGGCCGGGGATGGACGGGATCACGACATGGAACGCGTCGGCGGCACTGCCTGCGAAGGCGGTCGGGTCGGTCAGGGGCCCGATTGTTTTCAGGAACTCCAGCATCGAGCCCGGCCAGCCATGCGTCAGCACCAGCGGCAACGCGTCCGGATGGCGGGAGCGCACGTGGATGAACTGGATGTCGACGCCGTCGATCGTGGTGATGAACTGCGGCAGTGCATTGAGCCTGGCCTCGAGCTTGCGCCAGTCATAGCCGGTTTCCCAGTAGCGGACCAGCGCCTGCAGCCTGGCCAGCTGAACGCCTTGCGATGTATCGCCGACCGTCTCGCGGTCGGGCCAGCGCGTGGCCCTGAGGCGCCGCCGCAGATCGGCGATTGCATTCTCGGGAACATCGATGCGGAAGGGCCGTATCGCGTCGCCTTGCGCTGCGGCGCTTTTGTCGGCAGGCGTCGCCGCAAAGGTCGCGGCCGCAAAGGTCGTGGCCGCCGAACCTGCAAGAAGGCCCGCCGTTGCCACCAGCGCACCGCGGCGCGTGAGGGTGGGGTGGAACGCCGCGCGGCGGCTGGATGCATCGGAATCTGTCATGGTCGTTTGCCTTGTGCTGGTGAATGGGAATCTGTGCGACGCGGCGCCTGGCCGCGTGCTGCCGAAGGACCGTGCGCGGAAGCAAGTCCTCTATCGGCTGGCGGCTTCGACGATGAGCTTCGCGACCACGTCGGGCCTGGACGTCATCACCACGTGCGAGGCGCCCTTGACGACCACCGTCTTCACCGACTTGGCACGCGCTGCCATGAAGGCCTGCGCCGCGGGCGGAATGTTCTTGTCGGCGTCGCCGTAGACGAACCACGAAGGCACCGTCTTCCACGCGGGAGCGCCCGCCGGCTCGCCGAGCGCCGACTCGGCGATGGGGCGCTGGGTCGCGGCCATCAGGCGCGCGGCCGCGGCCGGAACGTCGGCCGCGAACTGGTCGTGGAACCTGTTCTTCAGGATGTACAGGTCCTTGCCGCCATCGGCCAGTGCGACCGGCGGTGCCAGCGCGGGCCCGAGCGTGCTGCCGGGAAACTTGCCCGCAAGATCGGCCGCCGACTCTCCGGCTTCAGGCGCAAAGGCGGCGACGAAGACAAGCGCCTTCACGTTGCTCTTGCCGGTGGCGGCGCTGGAGATCACGGAGCCGCCATAGGAATGGCCCACCAGCACCACCGGTCCCTTGACCGCATCGACGATGCTCGCGACTTCGGCCGCATCGGACTTGACGCCGCGCAGCGGGTTGGCGGCGGCGATCACCGGATAGTGCTTTGCCTCGAGCTTGCGGATGACGCCATCCCAGCTCGACGATTCCGCGAAGGCACCGTGCACGAGCACGATGGTGGGCTTGGCTTGCTGTGCAGTGCTTGGGGTCTGTGCCGAAGCATTGAACGTGAAGGCGCCAGCCAATGCCATGAGGCCCACGGCGGCCAGGGTGCGGGCGAAGCGGCGGCTGAGATTTTTCATTTGGTTTTTCCTGCGGTTGAAGTGAAGGGCAATGAAGAGTGATCGCCTTTTGCAACCCGTGACGAGCGCGGCGGGGCAAAGCACGGCCGCGTTTATAGGGCCCGCCTCCACGTGCACTGCAGATGTCTGTATGCCACTGTGTCGGCCCGGCAGGGCGACATGAACAAATACACGGATGCCTCGCAGATGAAACGTAGTGTGGGCGTCCGGCCGTGCAGATACACAGGCATACGGAACCCCGTTTGCAAGCGGCAGGGGCGCTGAAATCCACGCGTTCAGGCGCCGCGGAGCCTTCACGCCCGGCGGCAATTTCCAACGCACAAGGTCCACTACCTCATGAATCGAAACCACACAACGCGCCATGCGCGCCCGTCTTCATGCCAAGGCACGCTGGCAAAGCTCACCGGCTTCGGCCTGCTTGCGCTCGCGGCAGCGGCCGGCGTCTTCGCCGCAACCTCCAGCGCTGCGGAGGAGGACGCGAAGACTTCGGATGCCTCGCCCTTGTACGGCGTCACCCTTCCCAAGGGCTACCGTCAGTGGCAGCTGATTGCGCCGGCAATCGAGGCGGAGCCATTGAACGAACTGCGCGTGGTGCTCGGCAATGCCAAGGCAATCCAGGCCTACGACCAGGGCACGCTGCCCTTCCCCGACGGAACCATCCTCACCAAGCTGGCATGGAAGCATGTGCAGTCGCCGGAATTCGCGCCTGCGTCGATCCCAGGCGCAGCGACCACCGTGCAGGTGATGGTGAAGGACTCGAAAAAATTCGCGGCCACGGGCGGATGGGGATTCGGCCGCTTCGTCGACGGCAAGCCCGCGGACCTGGCGCAGCACCAGACCTGCTTCGCCTGCCACCAGGCGCTGGTGAAGAACCACGACTACGTGTTCACGCGGCTTGCGCGCTGATGCTACGGACGACTCGAGTGCGCAGCCCGCGCCGTGCTGGCCGACCCTCCAACGGAAAAAGGGGCGCCCCTTGCGGAAGCGCCCCTTCGTCTTTCAGTTGAGCCTGGAGCCTTTCGGAAGCCGACTCGCCAGCCACTCGTGCACGTCGGCTCGCACATTCCGTCCCTCCAGGAGGAAGTCTTCCCACCTGCTGGGAACATACGGAAGATAGACCAGCTTCATGCCGGCTTCCTCCGGCGTCCGGTCCGCTTTTTCGGAGTTGCACGCGCGGCAAGCGGCCACCAGATTCATCCAGTCCCAGGTACCGCCGCGGCTCTCGGGAACGATGTGCTCGCACGTCAGGTCCTGCTCGCGGAATCGCTGGGCGCAGTACGCGCAGATGAAGCGATCTCGGACAAAGAGCTTGCGCCGGTTGAAGGCGGGCGTGTGCTCGAACAAGTTGACCTTTGCACAGCCTTTGAGAGCGATGATCGGTGAAATCTCGAGCCGGGACTGCACGCCGCGCGCCACATTGAAGCCGCCACGCATCGTGGCCAATGGGCCTGCGCCGTCTTCCCAGACGACAGCACCAGTGGCGTAGTGGGATGCTGCCTGCTCGAGCGAAATCCATGCTTGAGGCGTGCCCTGGACATCCAGCTGAAGTACTTGGGGTTTCATGGTGAAGGCCTCCTTTCATGGCCGAGCGATTGTTGGACTCGCCTGTGGTGCGGGCAGAGAATTTCGAAATCTCGGCCTACCGGTTAAAAGCCGGTTGCTCTGCCTCTGAGCTATACCCGCGACGCGCGTGTGACCTGAGGTCTGGCGGCAGTTTGTGAAGAGATGGGGTGCACGAACGGGATCGAACCGTCGTCAGCTGGACCACAACCAGCGGCTCTGCCATTGAGCTACGCGCACCATTGAACTGGTAGCCGCAGATGGGAACGATCCATCGGCCCCCGCCTTATCGAGACGGTGCTCTGCCACTGAGCTATGCGGCTGAAGGCAAGTGGCTCCTCGACCTGGGCTCGAACCAGGGACATCCGCATTAACAGTGCGGTGCATCTACCAACTGAGCTACCGAGGAAAAAAAGAAAAGAACCGCGTGTGAGATGTTTGGCCCCGCGCACACGATTCGAACGTGCAACCCCCGGCTTCGTAGGCCGGTGCTCTGATCCAGTTGAGCTAACGCGGGAGGGAAATGACTTGGAGAAATTGGCGAATGCGGAGCGAGTCGAACGCTCGTGCGTGGTGGGTGGGTGGCGATCCGTAAGGGAGTTGAACCCTTGGCTTCCTCCTGGACAGGGAGGCACTCTGGCCGCTGAGTTAACGGATCACTGTATGTGGTGAAGAAACTGGCGGAGCATGTTCGATTCGAACGAACGAGCCGCTTGCGCGGCCACGGCTTAGCAAGCCGCTGCCTTGGACCTCTCGGCCAATGCTCCAATGGTGTCCGGTTACGAGTTCCGGCGACGCCCAATTTTTGCGTCCGGTTTCCACGAGAGGACGATCTGCATCGCCCTGTCTCGCTCTTGTGTTGGTCCGTGTTGCAGGGTTCGAACCTGCGACCCTCTGGTCCCAAACCAGATGCGCTACCAGACTGCGCCAAACACGGATTTTCTTTCGATCAATTTACTGGCAGACCGTGCACGATTCGAACGTGCGATTGCCTGAGTCAAAGTCAGGTGCCTTAGTCCAGCTTGGCGAACGGTCTGTATGCATTTGCGCCAACCTTGAGTTGACAGAAAGCGATGGTTGCGCGAGCAAGATTTGAACTTGCGATCTCGAGCGTATGAAACTCGCGGGGACGGCCAGGCTCCCCTACCGCGCTGTGTGTGATGCTGATGAATGTCGATGTGGAGTCGTATGCGGGATTCGAACCCGCGTCTACAAGGATGAAAACCTTGCGTCCTAAGCCACTAGACGAATACGACATGAATCTGCGAATGGAGCCCGCAGTCCGAATCGAACGGACGACCTCTCGCTTACAAGGCGAGCGCTGCTACCAGCTGAGCTATGCGGACGAAACTTTGTCCGTGCTACGAGAAATGGCGAGCACCGAAGGAGTCGAACCTTCAACCGCCGGTTTTGGAGACCGGTGTTCTGCCAGTTGAACTAGGCACTCAAGAAGCTGGTGGTCCCCCAAGCAAGCCTCGAACTTGCATGACTTTCGTCGCCGGATTCTGAGTCCGGTGCGTCTACCTGTTCCGCCATCGGGGGTGGTTCCATTTCGGTTGTGTCTTCACGCGATTCGAGCGCTTGCGCGCCCACGTCGACATCGCTGCACATGGCTGGGTCCAGACCGTGCACATCCCTCCAGGCCGCCGACGCGGTTGGCCTCTGGAGGTGCTGCAAAGGCACACCCGAAATGGAGCAGCAGGAGGGCTTCGATCCCTCGGCCTCAACGTTGGCGACGTTGCGCTCTACCTGGCTGAGCTACGGCTGCAAGTTTTTTGCGAGTCGGTGGCCCCACCAGTGAGGGGCGCGACTCGCGGCAAATTTTTAAGGATCACCCACCGGCGCCACTCGCCGGGTGAGTTCACGGCAGCGCGATCACTGCTGTGGCGGCCGGCACCAGGTGCCGTTCGCAGTTGTGTGCGGTTCGATCCGCACGGAAAAAACAAAAAGGCCCGGAATCCACTTGGGAATCCGGGCCTCTGGCGAGAGAGCTTGGAAGGTGCGCGCCTACGCACTACCTCCACCCGGGTGCGGCTGATCCTCGTACTGCTGTCCGAGCCACAAGCTGGCCGGAATCGCGGGAAAGGAGTTCAGCTGCGAATGCATCTTGAATGTCGTCAGGTTGCTGCCACCACAAAACAAGACGCGCACGAACGTCCGGCCCGATGCGGGTCGATGGTTCAGTGAGCTCAGGTTTGCGTTCACGATGGTTCCAGTGGTTGGCGAGTTCTCGATGAATCGAAGGTGGTTGCGGAAGAAACTGGACGAATCAATTTCGTCGATGGATGTAATGTAAACTGGGTTTACTGCGCGACGCAATACTTTTTTTGGGTGTTGTGTCTTTTTCTCACTCCACGTCCGTTCACACGGACGCTTTGCTCCGCCGCTCCCAGCATGTCCCTGCCTGCCATTCGTCGCAATAATGTCCTGATCCTCTTCGGCGACTTCGTTGCGGAGCGTGCGTCCAATGGGGCGGAACCGCTCGGCCTGGCGGCGAAGTTCGCGGAGAAGCTGCAGATCTCCGCGAGCATGTGGAGCCAGATCAAGAAGGGCCGCGTCATTTCCGACAAGCTCGCACGGCAGATCGAGAGCCGTTGTGGCAAGGAGCCACTTTGGCTCGATGCGCCTCAAAGCGCGGAGCCGTTGCAGGACCCGGGGGAGGAGCGCTTCGTCGAGCTGGCCCGCCGAGCCTATAGAGCTCAGAACGCGCGCGGCAAGCGTGCGCTGAGGACCATCTTGCTGGAGCATGGGGCGCCTCAGAAGGAGTGAGTGGGGCGGTCTTCTTCTGCCGTCTGGGATGCCTGACTGGAACGCCACGCAAGCTGGGCGTGAAGCGCAGGAGGTGCAGGGGCGCCAAGAAGTGGCTGCGGGACGCGCGGCCAAGTTCCAGGAAAAGCCAAGGCCGCAACCAGGACCATGGTCAGCCGCGCCGGAGTGCGCGGCCGATCCAGGCCTGCAGCTCGCGCGCGTCGATCGGCTTCTCGATCAGGCACAGCGCGGTGCTCGCCTGCACGCGCTCGCGCACACGGGCCGATGCGAGCGCGGTGATGAACAGCGTGGGAACGTCGATGCCCTGGCCCAGGAGCCGGTCCAGCAACTCGATGCCGTCCATCGCCGGCATTTGCACGTCGCAGACCAGGCATTGCGTATGGGTCGCCATGCCGGAGGCAAGGAAGGCCGGGCCCGACGCGAACTCGCGCGCTTCCCAGCCGAGCGAGCGCACGAGGCTGCTGGTCGCGGCGCGCACGAAAGGATCGTCGTCGACGATGGACACGAGTTCGATGCTGAGGGGTTGCAAGGGAAAAATCCGGGCTCTTTGACCTGGCAAGCGGCCGGGACGATCCCGCCGCCGCTGCCCGGTGCCCCAGATTAGCGCCGCCAGCGGGCGGCGCCATCATATGTAGGTATGGATGGCCGGCGCGCGCCCGTTGCCGGCCGGCCAGGGAGCACGGTCAGACGGCCGCGCCTTTTGCCTTGCCGAAGAGCTGCTGCGCCTGTTGAAGGTCCGTGGTGTCGAAGCCTTCGGTGTAGTGGGCAAGGATGCCTTCCAGCAGGGCTCGCGCCTCGCGCTCGCGTCCGGCTGCCTGCCACATCCGCGCAAGGTCGGTCGCCGTTCGCAGCTCCCACGCGCGGGCGCCTTGCTGCCTGCTGCTGGCGAGCGACTGGACGAGGCACTCCTCGGCTTGCGCCGCGTGCGAAGGCGGCAGGCACGACAACGCGCGGGCCTTGGCCCGAAGGAGTTCCGGAAGGTTGTACAGGTCGCCTTTTGCATGCACCAGCGCCAGGGTGTCGTCCAGCAGTTCCAGCGCGTCGGCTGTCTGCCCCAGGGCGGTCAGGCCCTCGGCCAGCGTCAGGTTGAATGCCGTGGTGAGCAGCTCGTAGCGGGATTCGCGAAGCTCCACCAGGCAGTCCTGGATCGCCTGGACGCCGCGCCCGGCATCGCCGCGCCTGACGGCCAGTTCGCCCTTGACCCCCCGGCCCACGGCCAGGTACGGCGTGAGCGAATGGGCCTCCGCATAGGCGATGAATCGGTCGATGTCCCGTTCGGCGCGTTCCAGGTCGCCGACCCACATGTACACCGACACCGCCCAGATCAGCGCGATGCACAGCGTGACGGGATGGTCCAGTTGCCGCGCTTCGTCGACGGCGCGCTGCGCGAGCACGACGGCCTGCGACGGGTAGCCCTGGAGCCACAAGGTCCTGGCCAGCGCGATGCGGGCGCGGTTGCGCAGATCGAATCCAGAGTAGATGCTGCTGTCCTGCAGCGAATCGGGCGACCCGGCGAGCGCGGCTTCGAGCAGGCGCCTGGCCTCGGGCTGATCGCCCAGCAGATGGTTGCAGAGCCCGACCAGCGAATTCGCCGCGGCCACCGCGGTCGCGTCGCCGATGGTGCTGGCCACGCGGGCGCAGCGATGCGCGTATTTCAATGATTCGACGAAGTCGCCGATACGCTCGTGAAAGATCTGGAGCCGGCCAAGCAGCTGGACCTGGCTGGCGGCATCTTCCAGTGCCTCGGCCACCTCGAGGCTGCGCTCCAGAGCCGCCCGCACCTCGTCGCTGTTGCCGCGGGTGAACATCTGCGAGACACCGATGGCTGCCTGCAGGTGCATTTCGGTCGAGCTGCCGCGCAGTGCGGGCGTGAGCTGCGCAAGCGCTCGCCTCGACCAGCCGTGGCACTCGGCCAGCAATGACTTCGCCAGGAACGCAGGCACTGCGGCCGATGCGAGCGAAACGCCCAGCTCCGTCGCGCGGCCCCGGCCGAAACACCACGTGAGGGCGGCGCGGATGTTGCCCAGGTCGGCTGTCTCCGAGGCGCCATCGGGCGCATGCCCGGCGCCGCGGGACGCCGCCATCTGTTGCAGCCGGTCCCTAAAGTAGCGCGCGTGATGCAGCGACGCGTCGTCCACGGTCGCTTCGTCGGCCTTCGAGAGTGCGTAGGTGCGCGTGCTTTCCAGAAGGCGGTACTGGGTGAAGGCGCCCGACGGCCGGATGGCAAGCAAGGACTTCTCCGCCAGGCTCGCGATCGCGGCGACGATCTGTTCCTTCGACAGGTTGTCCGCATCGGCCACATGGCGCGCGGCATCGAGCGAAAAGTACCCGACAAAGACGCACAGGCGGCACAGCACCCGCCGTTCGTGGATGTCGAGAAGCTCGTAGCTCCAGTCCAGCGTGGCTTGCAGCGTGGCGTGCCGCGGCTGCGCGCCGCGCTGGCCGAGCCATGAAAGCGCGAGCCGCTCGTCCAGCAGCGTGGCGGTCTGGTGCAGCCCATAGGTCGACACGCGGCGCGCCGCGAGTTCGATGGCCAGCGCCACGCCATCGAGCTTTCTGCAGATGTTCGCGATGATCGGCGCGTCGGTGCCGTCGAGGTCGAGCGTGCTTCCGCTGGCCTCGGCCCTGTCCACGAACAGGCGCGTGGCGGGATACGCGAGGATCTCGCGCGCGCCGAGGCCGGGAAGGTCCGGCGGACTGGCAAATGGATTCAGCGGGTGGACATACTCTCCCCGGACCCGCAGCGCCTCCCGGCTCGTGGCCAGGATATGGATGCTGGGCGCGGCCTGGAAGATTCTCTCGGCCAGCGAAGCTGCCGCCGCGATCACGTGTTCGCAGTTGTCCAGGACAAGGAGCATCCGGCGCTCGCGCAAGTACGAGATCAGGCTGGGAACCGGATCGGCGGAACGCACCGAGAGCCGCAGCATCGAGGCGATGGCGGTCGGGACCAAGGAAGGATCGGTGAGTGTCGCCAGGTCCACGAAGACGACCGCGCCGGCGAAATCGGCCAGCAGATCGTGCCCGGTCCGGACCGCGACCGTCGTCTTGCCGACGCCCCCGGTACCCACCAGCGTGACGAAGCGTCCCTTGGCAAGCTGCGCCGCAATGGCGGCCAGATCCCCGCTGCGCCCGACCAGCAGGCCCGGCGGCGCAGGCAAGCCAGGCTCGACCGGCGACTCGTCCCGCTGCGCCTGCACCTCCGGCTCGGCAAAGGTCCTGGAAATCTTGGCGACGAAGCAGTAGCCGCGGCCGACGATGTTCGACACATAGCGGGCGCCATCCTGCCCATCGCCGAGCGCCTGCCGCAGCATCGTGATCTGGTAGCGCAGGCTTCCGTCTGAAATGACCACGCCGGGCCAAGCCTCTGCCAGCAGTTCCTCCTTGCTCACCACGGCGTTGGCCCTGGCGATCAGCGCGAGGAGCACATCCATGGCGCGGCCACCCAGATCCAGCGGCACGCCGTTGCGCGCCAGCAGCCGCTCGTTGACTCGCAGGGTGAAAGGGCCGAATGAAACGATCTCGCCTGGCTGGGCGAGCGGTTCTTTCCTGATGGCCGGTGGCGGGCTCAATGGAATGCGGGACGAAATTGGATTTGAAAGTTCCTGGATGCTCCGCTCACGAATGGCAGCAGATTCGCGCGTCGCCGAGGCCGCCGGAGTTTACAGCCAGAGGCTCATCGGCCTCGGTGCGAAGACGCGACGGCATTTCTGGTATTCATCAGCGCACCGCAAAAATGCAGCGGGCGGCGCCTTGCCCCTCCGGCGCCTGCATCCGCGCCTGCGTCACGCAACCACGAGCGGCAGCGTCAACCGTGCCTCGAACCCGCCGCTGCGGCGGTTCTCCAGATGGAGCTCGCCCTGCATCGCCTGCACCAGGCGCCGGGAGATCGCCAGGCCGAGGCCGGACCCGGGCTTGCCCTCTTGCAGCTGCTGCCCCCGCACCCAGGGGGAGAGGACGGCGTCGATCTGCGCCGGCCGGATGCCCGGGCCGGAGTCGACCACGGCCAGCACGAGGCTCGTCGTATCGACGCGGGCGCAAACGCGCACGTCCGTGCCGTAGCGCAAGGCGTTGTCGATCAGGTTGGCCAGCACGCGCCGCAGCGCGAGGGGACAGGCAACCACCGGCTGGCCGATGCATCCGTCGAGCGCAATCGCACGGCCCGAGTCGCGGTAGTTGCGCACCAGGTTGCCGATCAGGCCATCGGCGTCGACCCGCTGCAGCGGCTCGGCCAGGCTGTGCTGCATCCGCGCGCAGGCGATGCTGCCCTCGACCAGCTCGCGCATCTCGGCGAGGTCCCGCTCCATGGCCTTGCGCGCCTCGGCGTCCCCGAGCATTTCGCAGCGCAGTCCCATGCGGGTGAGCGGCGTGCGCAGGTCGTGCGCATAGCCGGCCTGCACGTCCAGGTGCTGCGCCTGGCGCTCGGCCTGCCGGCGGCCGAGCGTATTGACCGCGCGCGCCACCCGGCCGATGTCGGCCGGACCGCTTTCTTCCAGCGCAGGTATGCGGGCGTCGCTTGCCGCGCGTTCCAGCATGACGGCCAGGCGCGCCGCACTCGCACGGTGGGCCCGGAGCTTGAATCCGAGGAACGCCGCCACCAGCGCGAGGCCGGCGAGCAGCGGCATGCCCAGGAGCCACGGCGTGCTGCCGCCGATCGTGCAGGCCGTTGGTGCAAGCGCCGACGCATGCGCGTTCTGCCCGAACGCGAGGACGGCGAGCGCGCGGGCCGCGGCCAGCGCCATGCCGCTGGCGGTATTGGGATGGATGGTGCCGATGGACTTCAAGGGGCTGCAGGTCATCTCTTTCTCCGTTCGCCGGCGCAACGGCCGGCACAAAGGAGATGACATCACGGGGGAGGGCGCGCGCACCATTGCACCAGCGTTCGGCCAACCCCTACGAAGGTTTGCCCTCACCATGCGTCCGTGTGGACCGGTGAGGGCGTGCCGAGCGGCGCGTTCAGTGCGCGGCCTGCAGGAGGCCGAGCGCTTCCATCTTGCGCACCAGCTCCGCGACCGAGCGCGAGTTCATCTTGCGCATCGCCTGGCCCCGATGGATCTTGGCGGTGATCTCTGCAATGCCCATGCGGGCGGCGATCTGCTTGTTCATCAGGCCCGCGGCCACATGCTGCACCACCTCGCGCTCGCGCGGCGTGAGCGAGTCCCAGCACACGCGCAAGGCATGCAGCGAGTGCCCGAGCGCCAGGCGCCTGGCGTCCTTGTCCAGCGCGGCGGTGACCGCATCGATCATGTCCTGCTCGCGAAAGGGCTTGCTCAGGAAGTCCATGGCGCCGGCCTTCATCGCCCGCACGGTCATGGCGATGTCGCCGTGGCCGGTCATGAAGATGATGGGGATCGGCGCGCGGCCGGGCTGCAGCAGGGTTTGCTGCAAGGCCAGGCCGCTCTGGCCGCGCAGTCGCACGTCCAGCACCAGGCAGGAAGCGCCGCCGGCACGCGGCGCGGCAAGGAATTCCTCGGTGTCGGCGAAGGTGCGGACCTCCAGGTCGATCGAACGCAGCAGGCTGCCCAGCGCATTGCGCACGAGTTCGTCGTCATCGACGATGTAGACGACGCGCGTATCGCGGTCCGCCTGCAAGGGTGGGGAGAGATCGGTGGCAGGATGCATGGGTGGTCGGCTCAGGTCGGTTGCACCGGATCGGGGCGCGGCAGCGTGAATACGGCACGCGTGCCCACCGTCTCGCGCGGCAGCAGGGCCAGCGTCCCGTCGTGCGCATCGAGGATCGACTTGCAGATCGCCAGGCCCATGCCCATGCCGTTGGCCTTGGTGCTGAAGAGGGGCTGCAGCAGCCGGTCGGCGTCCTCGGCGCCGATGCCGGTGCCGACGTCGTCCACCGCGACGCGCACGCGGCCTTCCTGGTCGCTCGCGCATGCCAGCAGCAGCCGCCGCGGTGTGCCGTGCTCGAGCCCCGTCATCGATTCGGCGCCGTTCATCAGCAGGTTCACGGCAACCTGCTGCAGCTGGACGCGGTCGCCGTAGACCGGCTCCGGCGCGTCCAGGCCCTGCAGCTCGAGCACGATGCCCAGCGATTCGAGCGGGCCGGCAACCAGCGTCACCGCTTCGCGCAGTGCTTCGTTGAGGTCGAACACCGCAAACTGCGGCTCGGCCTTGCGCGCCTTGGCCCGCAGGCCCTGGATGATGGTGCGGGCCCGCAGCGCGCTCTTGCTGATGTGGATGAGCATCTCGCGCGCTTCCGAAATATCCGGCGTGCTGCGATCGAGCCAGCGCAGCGCGGCGCTGGCGGAGGTGTCGACGGCCGCGATCGGCTGGCCGATCTCGTGGACGATGGACGCCACCAGTTCGCCCATGGCCTTCAGGCGGCTCGCGCGCTCGAGTTCGGCAAGCGCCCCGCGCAGTTCTTCTTCGGCAAGGGCGCGCTGGTGGTTCTGTTCGAGCAGCTCTTCGTAGAGGCGGGCGTTCTCCAGCGCGAAGGCCGCATGCGAGGCGATCACTTCCAGCACCTCGGCCTTGGATTGCGTGAAGACGTGGGCCGCAAGGTTGTTCTCGAGGTACAGCACGCCGATGAGCGTCGCATGGCGCATCAACGGCACGCACAGGACCGAGCGCGGCCGCCGGCGGCGCACGTAGTCGTCCTGGGCCAGGGACGGCTCCTCGCGCGCATCGCCCACCACGATGCGCTGCTGGGTGCGCGCGACGGACTGCACGATCGATACCGGGCAGGTGCCGCTGCCGAGCGCGACCGGCTCCTGCGTCACCGAGATGGCGCCATCCAGCACCTGGGCCTGCGCGCGCACCTGCCAGGCGCCCTGGCGCAGCAGCGTCAGCGTGCCGTAGCCGGCGCCGGCACTCTCTAGCGCGGTGCGCAGCAGCGTTTCCACCAGCCGCGCGGGAACGATGTCGCTCGCGAGCGCTGTCGAGATGCGCAGCACGGCCTGCGCGTCGAGCGCCTGGAGGCGGCTCGCGGCGGGCGCCCATGCGTCTTGCTCGAACACCGCGGGATGGGCGGCCTGCAGCTGCCGCACCTTGGCCGTGGCGCCCCAGCGCTGCCATGCGCCGCGTGCGTAGCGCAGGTGGCCGTGCGCGGACAGTTCATCCCCGCGGCCGGCGTGGAAGGCGGCGGCCAGTTCGGCGGCCAGCGCCTCGACCTGCGTGAAGCCGTTGCGGCGGGCCTTCGACACCGCGTGCGCATAGGCCTCGCTCGCTTCGAGCGGCCTGCCGTCGACGCGGGCCAGCTCGGCGCGCACCAGCTCGAAGCGGGCCGAGAAGTTGTCGGGGCAGGCCAGGGCCCAGGCGGCAAGCTGGTCCACGTCGCGCTGCAGCGCCGCCTGCTGCGCGGCGTTGCGCGCGGGCAGCGCGAGCAGCGCCAGCGCGCCGTAGTACGGCAGTTCGCCGCTCTCGGCAAAGGTGCGTCCCGCCGACGCACAGGCCTCGGCGCGGCCACGGGCCTCGAGCGCCTCCGCGAGCTCGCCGCACAGCAGCGCGCCCTCCAGCCGGTACACCCAGTATTCGAAGTCCACCAGCGTGGGCGGCGCGCCTTCCGGGGGCAGGCGCGGCGCTTCGCCGGGGTCGCCGCGGGTGCCGTCCTGCAGCCGTGCCAGCAGCAGTTTCTGGGACAGCAGCGCATCGACCACGAACTGGAAATTCGCGTCGCGCGCGATGGCCAGGCCGCGCTCGACCGTGTCGCGCACCTCGCCCAGGAATTCGCCCGCGAACAACATGCCGGAGGCCTCGTTGGGGGCGCAGTAGATCGCGAAGGTATGGTCCGCGGTCTCCACCAAAACCTTGTAGGCGCGGCGGATGTAGTCGCGCGCCGCGCGGGCGGGTTGCGTCCAGGGCACGATCATGGTGCCGAAGGCCATGTGGACGCGGCCGCGGTAGCGGACGAGGCCGCGCTCGTCGACCAGGTGCAGTGCCAGCGCGCCGAACTCGCGCGCCGCGGCGTAGTTGCCATAGCGCACGCCGAAGACCTGCGTCATGCACACGTACCCGTCCGCCGAGGCATCCGTGTGGCCGTGCACGATCCCGAGGTTGGCCATGCGCAGCAGGATCAGGTCGACCAGGTTCTGGTCGGTATACAGCGCCGGCGGAATGAGGTCGGCAAAGATGTTGGTGATGGCGCGGCGCAGCGGATCGGTCGCGACCGGCAGCTGCCGCAGCGCGTCCATGCCATGGCGCTCGAGCCACGCCTGGAGCTGCGCGTATTCGCGGTCGACGGCGGCGTCGTCGGGCTGCATCGGCACGTGGATGCCCGACTTGCGCAGGAACGCCAGCCCGACGCCCAGCGCCAGGTCGAAGCGGCCGAGCGTGGTGTAGAGCGCGGCCCGCAGGCGCGCCAGGTCCGCGCCGAAGATGCCGTCGCCCGCCACCTGCTCCAGTGCCGCCAGGCGCGCCTCGGCGACTTCGAGCGCACCGGTCATGAATTCGGCCTCGCCGCACGAGGCGCGCGCGGCAAGGCCGTCCTCGCTGACATCGTCCTCGCCGAGGAAGTCGAGCGCGGCGCGGAAGAAGCCCAGGGCCGAATGGTGTGCCGTTGCGGCCTTGGCCTGGCGTCCGGCCTCGAGGTTGAGCCTGGCGAAGCGGCGCCGCTCGTGGGGCGCATCGACCGCCGGCCGCGCGAGCCCGGCCTGCGCGGCAATCGCGAACACCTGCGCCGACATGGCCGGGTGCGCAAGCTGGCGGCGCGCGACCTGCAGGTGCAGCGGTGCGCGCTCCTCCGGCGGGATCGAGGCGTAGGCCGCTTCGCGGAAGCGATCGTGGCAGAACACCCAGTCACCGTCCTCGCGGCAGACGCTGCCGGCCTGCAGCGCCGGTTCGAGCGCCGCTTCGAGGCTGCGCAGCGCGTCGGCGCCGGAGGCCAGGCCCGCGGCGACGGCGAGCGCTTCGCCCGAGGCACGGTGGCCAAGGCAGGAAAGCAGCTGCAGCACGGATTGCGTGGGGCCCGGCAGCTGTTCGAAGCGGCGCGCCAGCAGGTCGACGACATTGTCGATGCCCGGATGGGCCGCGATGCGCTCCAGGCTCCAGCGCCAGGCCGCGGCCTGCGCATCGTAGGCAAGCAGGCCGTCGTCGGCGAGGAGCCCGAGCAGGTGCTGGGCAAAGAACGGGTTGCGCCGGGTCTTGCGGCCGATCACCTCGGCCAGCGGACCGAGCGCATCGGCATCCTGCTGCAGTGCCTGCGCGATCAGTTCGCGCAGGGCGCCCTCGTCGAGCGGGCCGAGTTCCATGGTTGCCGCGTCGGGCACTTCGGCAAGCCGGCCCGTGCGCAGCGGATGGTTCGCGTCCACCTCCTTGGCGCGGAACGCGCCGACCAGCAGCAGCGCCTTGCCGGGATACTGGTGAAGCAGGCGCTCGAGCACCTGCAGGGTTCCCGCATCCGCCCATTGCAGGTCGTCCAGCCACAGCAGCAGGGGCCGCGCGGCCGTTGCAAAGCAGGCCAGCAGGCGTGCCATGCCGTGGAGCACGCGCTCCCGTTCGATCGCGGGTGCGGTGTCTGGTGATTCGGGCGTCTCGGCCTGCGGGCCGAGCACCAGGGCCAGGGAGGGCAGGAAGCCGGCGAGGGTGCGATCGACCGCGTTCGTGGCGGCGCGGATCCGGTCCTGCCAAATCGCGAACTCGTCCTCGGGGCAGCCGAGCACGAACTGCAGCAGCTGCTCGAGCGCCTGCACCAGCACCGCGTAGGGCCTGCCGAGGCTGCCTTCCTCGCTCTTGACCGCCGCCAGCAGCGGCGTGCCCGATTGCTGGATGCGCGCCACCGCCTCGCGCAGCAGTATCGATTTGCCGATGCCCGATGGGCCCGAGACCCAGGCGACGCGCGATCGCGCACTGCCCGCGACTTCGCGGTAGAGCGCGTCCAGCATCTGCAGCTCGGCATCGCGGCCCAGCACCTGCTGCGTGCGCAGCATCCTGTGCAGCGTGGCGTGGGCGTCGAGCGCGAAGGGCGGAATGCATCCCCGCTGGCGCTGCAGCGTCTCGCAGTGGCGCAGGTCCGCGAGCACGCTCGCAGCGCTGCCATAGCGGTGATCGGGCGCTTTCTCGAGAAGCTTCAGGACCAGCAGCGACAGTTGCGCGGGGACGCCCTCTCGCAGTTCGCCGGGCGGGCGGGGCTTTTGCGTCGCATGCGCGTGGATCCGTTCCGCAACGTCTTCGCCCTGGAAGGGAGGCCTGCCGGCCAGCAGTTCGTAGAGGATGCAGCCGAGGGAGTAAAGATCGGCGCGCGCATCGACGCGAATGTTCATGCGCCCGCCGAGTTCGGGCGCCATGTAGTCGAAGCTGTCCTCGTCCCATGCCAGGCTGCCTTCGGCCGGCACGCCGTTGTCCGCATCGAGCCGCGCTGCGTAGCCGAAACCCGTCAGGTAGGCGCTTGCGCCGGGCGTGCACAGCAGGCGATCGGGCGTCAGCGCACGGTGCATCACGCCTGCCGCGTGCATGGCCTGCACGGCGGCGGTGAGCTGGAGTGCCAGCGCAACGAATGCTTCCATGTTGCGGACCGGCCGGGCGGTCCGGCGCAGCAGTTCGCCGCCCGGGTCTTTGAGAACCAGCAGCGCCCCTTCGCCGTGCGGCACCAGCGCCATCGGCACCGCGGCCCAGTTCTCGTGCAAGGCGCTGCGGAACGCATATTCGCGCTGGAGCGTGGCCAGTGTGGCCGGGGCGACCTGGCCGCGCCCTGCAACAAGCCAGGATGCGCAGCCGGCGGCGCTGGCGCGTTCCAGGCGCGGCGTGCCTGTGCCCAGGTCGTAAAAATCCCGCGAAAGCAGGCCTGCACCGGAGAACTGCTGTTCGACGGTCTCCTGTACCGCAGCAAAAATATGCAGACGGCCGTGTGCGGGCTCGGTTTCCGCGCGATCGAGGTAAAGGGTGCTGTCCGGGATCTCTGCCTGGCGGCGCTCGCTGAGTTCTTCTTGTCGCATGGGGGTAGCTTCCGAAGGAGGTTCGGTTCTGGACATGCCTCTGTGCGATCCGGACGCCCCGGTCCGCTGCTGCTCGGCATGGTCTTGAGACGGGTGTCCTTTCGCTGCGTATCTATTGGAGCGCAAATGCCCGCGTGGAGGCAGTCGGGAGCGTTGGCGTGTGTTAGGCGTTGTTAGGCCTGGCCTTCAGGGTGCTTCACGTCGCGCCGCAAGGCCGACGACTTGGAAACGTAGTGTGTGCAATTCCAGCGCTGACACATAGGCATACGCGATCTGTGCCGGAAGGGGAGGGCGCGACAAACAATTCATTCGCTCTCTCTACCCAAGCTCACTTCACTACCAAGGAAATCACCATGAAGCTCTCTCGAATCGCCAGTGCTGCCTCGTTCTCCATCCTTGCCGCTCTCGTTGGAGTGCAGGCCCATGCCGAGGAATATCAAGGCGTGTTGCAGACGCACTCGACGCTCGCCCGCAGCGACGTTCGCGCCCAGGCTGTCGCGGCTGCGCACGCCGCAGATCCCTATGCCGATGGCGCCTCTTCGGGTGTGGTTGCGGCGCTGCCCTCCACGCTCGACCGTTCCGCAGTGCAGGCCGAAGCCCGCGCCCTCGCTCACGCGCCGGCCCAGAACCTCTATGTCGAGGCCTTCGTCAACAGCCGGGTGCCTGCCCAATACGGCATCCACGGGGTACTCCCGACGCGCCAGGCGGGCATCGCCGATGGCGTGACCTTGCGCTGAACGCCGGAGCCCCAGCATGACCACGAGATCCAACGTGCTGATCGGCATCGCGGCCGTTGCAGCCTCGGTCGGCATATTCACCGCGGCGGCAGCGCCGTCCGGAGGCGACATACCCGCTAGCGCCGCGCAGACCGCGCCCGAGTTCCAGAACATCGACCAGTGGCTCAACTCCCCGCCGCTGAAGCTGCAGGACCTGCGCGGCAAGGTCGTGCTCGTCGACTTCTGGACCTACACCTGCATCAACTGCCTCAACCACTTGCCCTACGTCCAGGCGTGGAACGAGAAGTACAAGGACAAGGGCCTCGTCGTCGTGGGCGTGCACACGCCGGAGTTCGCGTACGAGAAGTCCACCCGGAACGTGCAGGACGCGATCAGCCGGCTGCAGATCAAGCACGCCGTTGCGCAAGACAACCACTACGCCACCTGGAAGGCCTTCAACAATCAGTACTGGCCGGCGGTCTACCTGATCGACAAGCAGGGAAAGATCGTCTACTCGCACTTTGGCGAAGGCAGCTACGCCACCACCGAGAAAAAGATTCAGTCGCTGCTGGCCGAACCGGCGTCCGCGGCGGGAAGCTAGGATGAAACGCTTCCTATCCAGCGGGTGTCACTTGCACCGTGTAGCCGATTTGCTGAAGTCGTCGGATGAGGCGGTTCGCGGTTTTGTGAGCGTCGGCGCGGTCGAAGTGGACGGCGCCCAGGTCCAGCCATTCGGTGCCGTCGCGCAGCATGTGCCAGGCGGCGGTGAGCATCGAGGCGGCCACGGCGATGATGGCCTTCTTGGCGCCGCGTCGGGCGCGCAGCCGGTGGAACTGCGCCTGCAGATAGCCGCCCTTGACCCTCACGGCGGACCAGGCGGCCTGCACCAGCGTGGTCTTGAGCCATTGGCCACCGCGGCGCAGCCGGGTGGAGCGGCGCTTTCCGGCGCTCTCGTCGTTGCGCGGGCACAGGCAGGCCCAGGACAGCAGGTGGCCGGGCGTGGCAAAGCGCGACATGTCGATGCCGATCTCGGCCACGATCACATGGGCGCTGACGGCGCTCAGGCCCGGCATGGTGCTCAGGAGCTTGGCGGCTTGTCGAAACGGCTCGAGCCCCAGGCCCACCTCCTTCTCGATGGCGGCGATGGCCTGGTCCAGCGCGTCGATATGGCTCAGGTGCAGCTTGAGCATGAAGCGGTGGTGCGTACTGACGCGCCCGCGCAGCGCCTCCAGCAACTCGGCGCGACTGGCCTTGACGCGCCCGATGCAGGAGATCAGGTGCTGCGGGTCGTCCTGGCCGTCGATGATGGCCTGCAGCACCGCGCGCGCGCTCTTGCCCAGGATGTCGCTGAGCACGACGCTGAGCTTGAGGTTGGCGTCTTCGAGCACCTTCTCGATGCGTTGCGCATGCGCGCTCCTCTCGCGCACGAACTGCTTGCGGGTGCGCGTGAGCGTGCGCAGCTCCTGCACGGCCACCGGCGGCACGAAGCTGGCGCGGATCAGGCCGTGGGCCAACAGGTCGGCCAGCCACATCGAGTCGCTGACGTCGGTCTTGCGCCCGGGCACGTTCTTCACGTGCGCAGCGTTGGCCAGCACCAGCTCGAAGTGGCTTTCGAGCACATGCCACACCGGCTTCCAGTACACCCCGGTGGCCTCCATGGCGACCACCTCGACCTGGAAGGAGTCCAGCCAGTCGCACAAGCTCAGCAGAGCCGAGGTGGTGGTGGCAAAGGTGCGCACTTCCTGCAACGGGGGGCCGTCGCCAGCGATGCGCACGCACGCCACCACGGTTTGTTTGTGAACGTCCAGGCCCGCGCAGCGGGAATGAATGACTTCCATGATCGCCTCCAATGTGCGGCGACATCGGCGTGCGGCCCACGTCATCGAACTCTAGGATGCGTGCTCAAGGGCGCCAAGCCCCAGGCGACAGTACGGGGTGCTCGTGGAGCCGCGGGTCCCACTGAGATACGGGCTAAACGCACCAAGTTTGAACCGACCTCTGTGCCGGACGCCGCAGCAGCAATTAAAGCCGCGTTTCATGCGGCGCGGAAGGCGCATGGCGCCATGGACCACTGAGATGAAGAAGCTCTGGTTCGCGCTGCTTTTCCTTGCGGGCGGTTTCGCGCATGAAGTGCGCAATCCGGTGAGCTGCCAATGCATCACCGCCCGCGAATTCGCGGGTGCCCGAAAACGCGATCGAACATGAAGCGGGCGGGGCGTTCGGCCGTCCTTTGCTTCGACGGGACGCCACCAGCTTCGTCGGTGCGGATCAGTCCCACGCCTGGTTGCCCATGAAGTCCACGAAGACGCGCAGCGGTGCCGGCAGATCGAGGCGATCTGCGAAGTACAAGCGGCCATCGTGCGCATTCTCGGGTTGCTCTCCATCGAGCAGCCGCAGACGAATGCATGGGACCTACGAGGCCGCGACGGCAAGCAGTTCTGAACTGCCGAATCGCGCAGACGCCAAGGACGGCGATCACCGGATGAAGGCCTCGATGGCTATGCCCTTCCACTCATCAGCTCGGCGCGCAAGTTGGCGAATGTCTTCTCGATGCGCCGGGTGAATGGCTCCTTTCCTCCGCCGTCGGCCCATTCATCGACGGCAACACGGAAAGCGCCCATGCCGACCATTGCCACCATTCGCAGGCCTTCGCGGCGGGTGCGCTGTGGCCAGAGGCGACAGAGCGCTTCGAACACCGCCTGCTCCATCTGCAGGTACTTGGCCTGGTTGGCTGCGCGCAGCTGGTCGCTCGATCGAAGAAGATGCGCGATGACGAGCGTGGTGGACGTGTCGTAGTGCGAGGCCTGCTTCAGCAACGCACCGCACAAGGCATCCAGAGGCGATTGATCGGTCGATACCTCGAGCACGGAGGCACGAACCGACTCGACCAGTCCTCCCTGCCAAGCCAGCAGGATCTCGTCCTTCGACTTGAAGTAGTGGAAGAAAGTCCGCCTCGATATGCCGGCGGCGGCCGCGATGTCGTCCAGCGTGGTCTGTTCATAGCCCTTGACGACGAACAACTCGAGGCCCGTCTGCGCAACGCGTTGAAGCGTCTCGCGGCGTTTCCTTTCGCGCAATCCGTTCTGAGGCAGTTCTGCTTGCACCATGGTCGAATCGTAGCAGGCGATTGCACTGGTTGCATATTTGCACTGAGTGCATTAATATCTGCACTCGGTGCAACTATCGGAGAATCCATGAATCGGGTCCAGTTCGATCACTACGGCGGTGCTGCCACGATGCGCATGGCGGACTGCGAGGCGCCGCAGCCGGCGCCGGGACAGGTGCGGGTCAGGGTCAGGGCAGCAGCCATCAACCCGCTGGACTGGAAACAGCGACAAGGCGCCATGAAGCTCTTCATGGGCAGGGAATTTCCCAAGGGCATGGGGTCCGACTTCGCCGGCGTGGTCGAGGCAGTGGGCGAGGGCGTGCGCGAGTTCCAGGTGGGCGACGAGGTCTTCGGCACTATGGATTTCAAGAAGCCAGGAGCCTTTGCGGAGGTCCTGGTGACCGATTCCCGCCATGTGGCTAAGAAGCCGCCGCAACTCTCGTTCGCCGAAGCCGCCTGTCTTCCGATTTCCGCTGCCACGGCCTGGGCGGCGATTCTCGACAAGGCGCAGGTGTCGAAAGGCGCGCGCGTGCTGATCAACGGTTGCACGGGCGCTGTGGGCTCGATGGCGGTCCAGCTGGCCGTTGCCAACGGTGCTCAGGTTGCCGGGACATGCAGCCGGGCATCCATGGATGCCGCGAAGGCGGCGGGTGTGTATCCAGTCTTCGATTACGCAGTCGAGGGTTGGTGGCATGGTGTCGAGCCATTCGATGCGATCTTCGACACGGCCGGCACGCTGGACTTGCGTCGCGGAATGTCGATGCTCAAGCCCAAGGGCCTTTTCATCGACATCAACCCGACACCGCGCAGGATTGTCCATGGACTGCTGTCGCGCCGCTACAAGATCGCGTTCGCGACGATGGGGTTCAAACATCTGGCCGCCATCGCCGAGCTCGCAGCCCAGGGCACTCTGAAGCCTGCGATCGGCCTGGAGAAGCCGTTCTCCGAAGCCGTTGCCACAATCGCCGCGGTCGAGGGCGGCCTGCGCGTATCTGGCAGGGTCGTGCTGACCTTCTGACTGAGCCCGCGTGTGCAGAGTCGCGCCGCGGCCCGGCTGCCGGCAGCGGCGTGGCCGCGACGGGCAAGAAGGGCGACTTCAAGCGACCTTCAGTCCGACAAAGGCGCCTTCTTTACCTCGCGCAGGAGACGAGCCTCGTAGATCCGGGCCTCCCAGGACTCCAGCATCGGCATGCGCCTGTCGGCAAACGCGACGTAGTGGGGCATGCGGATGTGTTCATCCAGATTCTTCATGTCTTCCCACATCTCGAAGACGAACATCTCCTGCTCGTCCTCGAGAGACGGGTAGTGAGTGTATTCCAGGTTGCCCGGCTCGCACCGGGTATTGATGACGTTTTCCGAGACGAAGGTCAGCAGCTCGTCCCGCTTGCCGGGCTGCAGCCTGTACTTGACCGCGACGATGATCGCCATGATGGATGCCTCGCTTCTTGTCAGTGTCCTCGGAGGAGAGCTTCGCGCCTGGCGCGTTCAGCCCAGGGCCTTGCGGATCTCGGCCACGCGTTCGGGCGTGAATACGCCGCTGCCCAACAGGTCCAGGATCGACAGCACGCTGCCGCGCGAACCCCAGCTGCCTTCGTCGATGGTGCGGAACGTGGTCCACCAGGCCGGCGATGGCTGCTCCATGGCGCACGCCTTGGCCATTGCGCCCAGCACGTTCTCGGTCACCTGCTTGCGCACCGGCGTCGGCCAGGCCGCATCCATCACGCAGATGTCGAAGGTGGCGACGTCGGGCGCAGGCGACTGGTCGCAAAGCAGCCGGCCGCCGATCGCCATGCGATCGGGCGTGCGTTCGACGAAGTGCACCTGGAAGCCGATGCGGGCTGGCGGCGCGAACTGGCCGACCTCGGGGACGAGCACCGCGTCGGTCAGCGACTGGGCGAGTTCTCGCCGCTGTTCGAGAGAAAGACGGCCTTCGGGAGTGGTTACGGTAACGATGGTCATGACGGGATCAGTGGACGAGATTGAACGAGGCGGTGGCCGGAGCTTCAGCGGCCCTGGAAGCGGGCCTCGCGCCGTTCCATGAACGACTGAAGGCCTTCCTTGAAGTCGGCGCTGGCGAAGACCTGCTTGCGGATCTCGGGAATGGCGGCGATCGCAGCGGCCTCGCCCTGCTGCACGTACGTCAGCGCCGCCGCCTTGGTGGCGCGCAGGCCGATGGGCGCACAGGCGCAGATGCGGCGAGCGATGTCGAGCGCGCGCTCGCGGTGGGCGCCGTAGGAATGAACCTCCTGCACCAGGCCGACCTCCAGCGCGCGCTGCGCCGAGAACTCCTCGCACAGGAACAGCAGGTGCATCGCATTGCCCCAGCCCATGCGCTGCAGGTAGCGGAAGTGCGCCCCGCCCAGCGGCGCAATGCCGCGTTTGGCCTCCAGCTGGTGAAAGCGCGCCGTGTCGGCCGCAATGACGATGTCGGCCGCGAGCATCATCTCGATGCCCACTGTGTAGGTGATGCCGTGCACGACGGAGATCACCGGCTTGCGGCAGCGCCGGCCCAGCCCGAGCGGATCCACCTGCTGCGGCGGGATCGGCTTCGCGGTTGCGCCCGGGCCGAAGAACTTCGGCATGTCCAGCCCCGCGGTGGTGTGCTCGCCCGCCGGGTCCAGCACGGCCACCCAGAGCTCGTCGTCATCGTCGAAAGCCGTGAGGTGCTGCGACAGCTGCTGCATCATTTCCGGCGTGATGGCGTTCTTCTTCGCCGGGTTGTCCAGCGAGATCACGCATACGTGGTCCTGGACCGACATTTGCACCTGCGGCGCGATGGTTTCATCTGCCATGGCGGGTTCTCCTTGGGCTGGGCGTCGTCATTTCTATGTCAAGTGTCATAATAATTTTCATCATACACTCCCTATGACATTCGACATAGAGAAGAACCCGCATGTCCTCCACCACCAGAGACAAGATGATCGCCGGCGCCGCCGACCTGCTGAGCCGGCGCGGCGTGCACGCCACGAGCCTGCGAACCGTGGTGCAGCACACCGGCACGCCGCGCGGCTCGCTGGGCCATCATTTCCCCGGCGGCAAGCAGCAGCTGCTGGAAGAGGCGGTGCGCCACGCCGCCGAGAGCGTGGCGGTGCCGCTGGAAACGCTGATGAAGGAGCGCGGCGCGGTGGAAGGCCTGCAGGCCTTCGTCGGCTGGTGGCGGCGCATCCTCGAGAGCTCCGGTTTCGAGGCCGGCTGCCCTGTGCTGGCGGTGGCGGTGGAACCCATGGCGGACGAAGAGGACGCCGCATCGGGGGAGCACCTTCGCGAACTCGCTCGCGAGGCCTTCGAGCGCTGGGAAGCCATCCTCGCCGCCGCGCTGCGACGCGAGGGCGTGGCCGCAGGCCGCGCGCAGCGGCTGGGGGCGCTCACCGTGGCTGCCATCGAAGGCACGGTGGCGATGTGCCGAGCCTCGCGCAGCACGCGGGCGCTCGATGATGTGCAGCTGGAGCTGAAAGCCATGCTGATGGCGGCGACCGCGCGCTGAACCTCTTCCGTGCGGCAGGGCGAGACCTTGGGCGTTGTCACGAATGACCTATTCGTTTCGAGCGCCCGAGATCTTCACGAGCTTCTCGATGAGAGGCCCCGTGGCATCGAAGTTGCGACGAAAGTCGGCTGCACTGCCGCCAACAGCGTCCATCCCCAGCTCCTCCAGCCTTGCCTTCATCGCGGGGGTATGCGCTATTTCGCGTGCGTGTTTCTCGAGCAGTTCGAGGACCGGCTTTGGCGTTCCTGCGGGAGCCGCCAGCACGAACCAAGACATGGTCACAAGCTCGGGATCAGGGAAGCCTTCCTCTTTCATGGTCGGCACGTTGGGCAACCCCTGCAGGCGCTTCTCGGAAAGAACCGCAATCGGCCGCACCCTGCCGCTTTGGATCAGTGGAAGCATGGGCGCGAGCGTTCCCATTCCCCAGGGCACCATTCCCGCCGCAAGATCCTGGGCAAAAGGCGCCTCGCTCTTGTAGGGCACGTGGACCATATCAAGGTCTTGAGTCTTGCTCAGGTACGCTGCCGTGAGATGCCCACCCGAGCCTGTGCCAAGGGATCCGTAGCTGAGATGTCCCTTCTCCTTTCTTGCCCATGCAATGAACTCCTTCATGTTCCTTGCGGGCACATCCTTGTTCACCACAAGGATCATCGTGTTGGTCGCAACCTCCGAGATCACCGCCAGATCGCGCTTGACGTCGTATGGAACGTTGTTGAAGGTGTGCTGCGCGTAGTAGATCGGCGACGAATAGGTGAACAGCAAGGTATGGCCATCCGGGGCTGCCTTGGCAACCGCTTGCGTTCCGATCATTCCTGAGGCGCCTGCCCTGTTGTCCACAAGCACCGGCTGGTTCAGCCGCTTCTTGAGCTGTTCGGCAAACACCCTGCCCAGAATGTCCGTTCCCCCGCCGGGCGCGGCCGGCACCACCAGGGTCACCGGCCTGGTGGGGTAGCTCTGGGCCGATGAAAAGCCGCTGCAGGCGAGGGCCGCGGCCGCGATGACGATCTTGATGAATTGCATGTTTGTCTCCTTCGGTTGCTGCGCCGGTTCGTATGGCGGGCAGCGATTCTTGTGAACGTGAATGCCAGCGCGGTCGTCTTATTCGCCGGTGCCCAGTCCGTAGTAATCCCGCACGCGCGGATCGCGGTTCCTGCCAGGCTCGAACACCTCGAGCAGCACATCGTCCGGTGCCTTGACCATGAAGTAGCCGCCGCCGGAGTGCTCGCGCACGGGGTTGGGCAGATGCAGGCCCGCCGCCTTCATGCGCTCGTAGACCTCCTGCAGGCCGACCACCTGCATCCCCAGGTGATGCACGGCATTGCGGCCCAGATCGCGCGGCGATTGCTCGTACAGGTGCATGGCGCCAATGCCGATCTTCATGAACACGTTGCGTGCACCGCCATAGTCGCCGTCCCAGGTGACGCGGGCATCGAACCACTTTTCATAGAACGCGATGGTCTCGTCGATGTTCGACGCGAACAGGTGGACGTGCTGGAGGTGATAGCGATCGCCCAGACCATAGGGGCGGCTGCGGCTGGGCCCCAAGCTGGAGGTGACTTCTGTCATGCTTTCTTTCTCTCTGTTGGCGTGGTTTGGAACGATGGCGGCCTGCTTCACTTCTTCCAGCGCTTCTGGTCGCGCAGGTCGTGCAGGCCGGGAAGATCGGCGCGAAAGCCGTCGGGGAAGATGCGGTGCTTCTGCACCTTCTGCGTGCCGGTGATCGGCAGTTCGTCGACGAAGCAGATCCAGCCGGGTGGCTTGTAGTAGGCAAGCCGTTCCGCAGCAAACTGATGCAGCGCCATGGCCAGGGAATGGTCGCGGGCCGTCCCAGCGGCCGGAATCACGCAGGCAAGAACCTCCTCGTCGCGCAGATCGTCGGGCACCGCCATCACGGCGACCTGCTTGACCAGCGGGCTGGCGGCCAGCACGGCTTCGACTTCCGCGCTGGAGATGTTCTCGCCGCTGCGTCGCACGATGTTCTTCTTGCGGTCGACGAAGGTGAACAAGCCATCGGTCGAACGCGTACACAGGTCGCCGCTGTGGAACCAGCCGCCGGCCCACGCGGCTTCGGTCGCCTCCGGGTCGTCGAGGTAGCCGCTGAAGAAGCCTTGGCGCGGGTTTTCTGCGGTGTGGCGCACCACCAGTTCGCCTGCGGTGCCGTCGGCCACTTCGTGCCCCGCGTCGTCGACGATGCGGGCCTGCAGCCCCGGCAGCGGTCGGCCGCATGCCCGCGTATGGATCTGGCGCGGCTCGCGGTCGACGCACATGAAGCGGCCGGTTTCCGTCATTCCCCAGACCTCGATGAGCGGGATGCCGAACCGCGTTTCGAACCGCTCGTGGAGCACCGGATCGACGCCCGCGCCAAACGCCACGCTCACACCCGAGTGCCGGTCGCGCTCGGTTTCGGGTTGCCCCAGCAATGCCGGGATCATGATTCCAAGATATTTGAAGCGCGTCGCTCCGGTGTCGGCGATGTCGTTCCACCAGTGCGTCGCGCTGAACCGTCCCGGCATCACATAGCAGGAGCCCGTCACGATGGCGGTGCCCAGCGTGTTGATCGCGTTCATGTGATAGAGCGGCAGCGGATTCATCTGCCGCTCCGAGCCGACTGCAAAGGCCAGATGCGGCGGCAGCTGGCGCGCATAGTCCGCCGCCGTCTGCAGGTAGTCGTTGCTCAGCACGCAGCCCTTGGGCCTGCCGGTCGTGCCTGAGGTATAGAGGATGGCGGCCGCACGGTCCAAGGGTTCGGTTGGCACCGCGGCCGTATTGCCGCGGCGCGGCAAGCGGCGCAGCCCCTGCGGACCATTCGTGCTCAGCGGGATGGCGCGGCCCGAGGCTTCGATGGAACCCGCGAGCAGTGGCTGCAGCGCGGGCAGGCCGATCACCGCACCGCAGCCGGAGTGCCCGAGCTGGTAGGACAGCTCGGCAACCGTCAGGTCGGTATTCAGCGGCACCACGCAGGCACCCAGCGCGTTGAGCGCCAGATAGTGGAAGACGAACTCGGGCCGCGACTCGAAGGCCAGTGCCACACGGTCTCCCTCGCCCACACCCTGGTCCGCATACTGCGCCTTCAGCGCGTCGACCCGGCCGAGGACTTCACCGAACTGGAGTTCCCGTTGCACCTCCCATGCGTCGGCCAAGCGTGCGGGAACGGCCAGGAAGGGGTTGTTTTCGAATGCTTGCGCGGATTGGCGGAAGCGTTCGTACAGGCTTTGCCTGAGATCCATCGGTCGCTTTCTCTTTGCAAAGCCGCTTTCCGGCTTCGCCGATAGGGAGGGACCGCGGTCTGGTCATTGGCCATGGACCGCGATGGCGGCGGCATGATCCGGGATGTTGCGAAAGAACGCTCCGGAGCCGTTCGAGAACTCTAGGGAGGTCCCGGCGACTTTTCTTCCTACATCGATTCCTGGGCGGAATGCTGGCTGCGCTAGCCAGACAGGGAGTTGCTGCGGGCCTGCGCCTCGAGCCGGTGCTTCAGTTCCATCAGCAGTCCCACGGAGGGCGTCTTGCGTCGGTGATAGACCGTGACTTCGCCCGTCAGCGCATGCAGGTCGACGTCCAGCGCCGCCAAACCTTCGCCTGCGAGCGGCTGGAACGCTTGCTCGGGAAGCACCGTGATCAGGTCGCTTCGCCGCAGCAGCGGAATCATGAGCGTGGCCGAGGTGTCGGTCTCGACGCGCACGTCCAGCGCACCGAGGCCCGCATTGGCGAACATCTGTTCGACCTCGGTCCTGAGCGTCACATCGGAAGTCGGAAGCAGCCAGCGCGATTTCGACAGCTGCTCCAGGCTCGGGATGCTTCCTGCAAGCGGATGCCCGGCGCGAACCACGAGCCTGTAGCGCTGGGGTCCGACCCGCGTGCGCAGAACGTCGGGCGGGAGGTGCTGCACGCCGAAGCACACGGCCAAATCGAGCTTGCCTTCTTCGAGCATGCGCACCAGCTCTGCCGAATGCTTGACGCTCACCAGCAACTGGACCGGGTGCGGTCCCGGGAGCATGTCGGCCAGCACCGGCGCGGCCACGCTGCCGAGCAGTGCCGGCACGATGCCCAGCCGGATCGCCCCGCGCATCGCGGCCACTTCGCCGGCCATGTCGCGCCGCGTCGCAATCGTGAGCGCGCTGAGCTCCATGGCCCGCAGGTACAGGGTCCGGCCGGCCGGCGTCAGTGCGAGCGAACGCCCGCCGCGCTCCATCAGCTGGACACCGAACTCGTCTTCGAGCTTGCGCACGACCTTGGTGACGGCCGACTGGCTCAGGCCGCAGCGAAGTGCGGCCCGCTGAAAATTGCCGGTCTCGTGAACGGCTCGGAAGACATCCAGATCTTCAAGGCGCATCGAAGCAGCATAGCCGAGGCGCAGCTTGGAAGCTCATGGAGAAAGCGGCAACTTCGCCTCAGGCGTCGTCGCCCTTGAACCGTTTCAAACTCTTGAAGATCAGCGGAGCGACCAGCGCGAACAGCGCCAGCGCCAGCAGCGTGGCCGAGCCCGCGTGCTTGAAGAACACGAGGCCGTCGCCCAGGCTGATCTGCAGCGCGCGCCGGAATTGGCTCTCCGCCATCGGGCCCAGGATGAGTCCGACGATCATCGGCGCCACCGGGTAGTCCCAGCAGCGCATCAGGTAGCCGCAGATGCCGAAGGTCACGAGCATCACGAGTTCGACCGTCGACGGGTTCGCGGCCAGCGTTCCCATCACTGCGAACACGAGGATGCCCGCGTAGAGCCACGGCTGCGGCACCTTCAGCAGCCGCACCCACAGGCCGACCAGCGGCAAGTTGAGCACCAGCAGCATCAGGTTGCCGATGAAGAAGCTGGCGATCAGGCCCCAGACCAGATCGGCGTTGGTCACGAAGAGCAGTGGGCCCGGCACCAGTCCGTACTGCTGGAAGCCCGCGAGCATCATCGCGGCGGTGGCAGAGGTCGGCAGGCCCAGCGCCAGCAGCGGCACCAGCGTGCCGGTCGCCGCCGCATTGTTGGCCGCTTCCGGGCCTGCCACCCCTTCGATCGCACCTTTGCCGAACTCCTCGGGCTTCACCGCGAGCTTGCGCTCGAGCGTGTACGACAGCAGCGTCGGCACTTCGGCGCCGCCTGCAGGCAGCGCACCAATCGGGAAGCCCAAGCCGATGCCGCGCAGCCATGGCTTCCACGAGCGCTGCCAGTCTTCCTTCGTCATCCAGAGCGAGCCGCGCACGGCCTCGATCTTTTCCTGCACGCCGGTGAAGCGCGAGGCGATGAAGAGCGTCTCGCCCATCGCGAACAAGCCCACGGCCAGTGTCGTGATCGACACACCGTCGAGCAGGGCGGGAATGCCGAAGGCCAGGCGCGACTGGCCCGTGAGCTTGTCGATGCCGACCAGGCCAAGCACCAATCCCAGCGCAAGGCTCGTGATGCCGCGCAGCACCGAGTCGCCGAAGGTGGCCGACACCGTGACAAAGGCCAGCACCATGAGTGCGAAGTAGTCCCACGGACCGAACTGCACCGCGAAGTCGACAAGCCACGGTGCGAGCACCGAGATGCCGATCGTCGCGATCAAGCCCGCGACAAAGGAGCCGATGGCCGCCGTGGCGAGTGCAGGCCCGCCGCGCCCGGCCTTCGCCATCCGGTGCCCCTCGATCGCAGTGGCAATCGAGGCCGCCTCGCCGGGCGTGTTGAGCAGGATCGCGGTCGTCGAGCTGCCGTACATGCCGCCGAAATAGATGCCGGCGAACATGATGATGGAGCCGGTCGGATCGAGCTTGAAGGTGATGGGCAGCAGCAGCGCCACCGTCAGCGACGGGCTGATGCCGGGCAGGATGCCGACCAGCGTGCCCAGCAGCACGCCGATGCCGGCGAAAAGCAGATTGCCGGGCTGGATGGCCACCAGCAGGCCTTGCCCCAATAGCGTGAAAACTTCCATGTGGCCCCTTAGCCGAGAAACAGGCGCTCGAGCGGCCCAGCCGGCAACGACAGGGACAAGGCCCTGGTGAAGAAGGCAAACACGATAGCCGCGAGCAGAAAACCGATGGCGGGCGACTTGATGCGAATGGGCTGGCCGAAGGCCCGCGCAGTCGAAACAAAGAGCCAGGTCGAACCGATGACAAAGCCGCCGCCGAGCTGCAGGATCAGGATCATTCCGATGAGCCCGCCCAGCACCCAGCCCAGCGCCCCACGGTTGGTGAGCACGGCGCCGAGCTCCGACGCCTTCTTGCCGTGCAGCGCAGCGCGCATGCGCAGGGCTGCGACGAGGTGCGCGAGGCCGAGCACGACCAGCAGCAGCGCCACGATGCGCATCGCGGCGGTGGGCCCGACGCCGACCGCCTGCGCGGGCGCCATCAGCGTCACGTCGTAGCCGATGACCGCGGCCAGCCCGAACAGCACGGCGCCTACCATGGCGGTCGCGTGCCAGCCCGGGCCGTTGGTTTCCGGATCGCTCATTTCACGAGGCCGATGGAGCTCAGCACTTCCTTCACGCGCTGCTGATCGGACTTGAGGAACGCGGCGAAGGCGTCGGCGTCGAGGTAGGCATCGTCCCAGCCGCGGGCCTTCGAAATCTTGGCCCATTCGGGCGACTTGAGGGCCTTGTTCACGGCCGCCACCAGCGCGGCCTTCTGCGGCGCGCTGATCGCCGGACCCGCAACCACGCCGCGCCAGTTCACGAGCTCGACGTCGATGCCTTGCTCCTTGAGCGTGGGCACCTCGACGCCTTCGATCCGCCTGGCTGTCGACACGCCGAGCGCGCGCAGCTTGCCGGCCTTGATCTGGCTTTCGAACTCGTTGTAGCCGGACACGCCCGCGGTCACGCGGCCGCCCAGCATCTCGGCCAGTGCTTCGCCGCCGCCCGAGAAGGGCACGTAGTTCAGCTTGGCCGCGTCGCCGCCGGCCTGCTTGGCAATGAGCCCTGCCAGGATGTGGTCCGCGCCGCCGGCCGAGCCGCCGGCCCAGACGACCTTGGAGGTGTCCGCCTTCACGGCCGCTGCAAGATCCTTCAGCGTCTTGTGCGGCGAGTTCGCGGGCACGACCACCACCAGCGGATCGCCCGTCATGCGGGCGATCGGCGTGACCGCGTCCAGGCCGACCGGCGCCTTGTTGGTGAGCACCGCGCCGACCATCGTGATGCCCATCACCATCAGCTGGTTGCCATCGCCCTTTGCGTTGTTCGCGAACTGGGCCAGGCCGACCGTGCCGCCCGCGCCAGGAACATTGACGACCTGCACGTTCTTGGCTGCGCCCGTGGCGGTGAGCACCTGCTGCAGCGAGCGCGAGGCGCTGTCCCAGCCGCCGCCGGGGCCGGCCGGCGCCATGATCTTGAGGTCGAGGGGTGCCTGTGCCATGGCGGGCGCGGCCGCGAAGCCGAACAGCATGGCCGCGATGGAAGCGGCGAGCAGGGCGCGGCGATTCGAGTTGGACGAGAGTTTCATGAAGGTCTCCTGTGGATTTGATGGGGGCTCATTCCGCGACGATCCGGGCGCTGTCGACGATGTGCGCGTACTTGACGGATTCGGTCTTGATGAAGTCGCGGAACTGGGTTTGCGAGAGCGGCATGGGCTCGCCGCCTTGCTCGCGCAATCGCTTGATCAGCTCGGGGTCGCGCAGGGCAGCGGTGACTGCCTCGTTGAGCTTCGCCTGCACGGCAGGCGGCGTTTTCGCGGGTGCAAAGAGACCGAACCAGTTGTCCAGGTCGTAGGAAGCCGTGGGTGCGAACTCCGCGATCGCCGGGATGTCCGGCGCAAAGCCGGCGCGCCTGGCCGAGGTCACGGCCAGTGCCTTCACCCGGTTGCCCTTGATGAAGGGCGTTGCACCGGCCAGGCTCACGAAGGTGATGTCGACATTGCCCGACGCCACGTCGACCAGCTGGTTCGAGGCGCCCTTGTAAGGCACGTGCTGCATCTGGATGCCGGCCAGGGACTGGAGCAGCTCGCCATTCAGATGCTGCGGGTTGCCGACGCCGCTCGTGGCATAGGTCACCTTGCCCGGGTTCTTCTTCGCGTACGCCACGAGCTCGGGCAGGTCCTTTGCCGGGAACGATGGATTCGCGACCAGCACGTTCGGCACCCGCGTGACGGCCGTGATCGGCGCCAGGTCCTTCTCCGGCGAGTACTGCATCTTTGTCTTGTAGACCAGCGGATTGATGGCGGTCTCGCCCGCCGAACCCAGCAGCAGCGTGTAGCCGTCGGGAGCGGCCTTTGCCACGAAGGCGGCGCCCAGCATGCCGCTCGCGCCGGGCTTGTTGTCCACCACGACCGACTGCTTCAGTGAAACGCGCAGCTTCTCCGCCAGCAGGCGCGCCATCGCATCGACGCCGCCGCCGGCGGAGAAAGGAACGACGATGGTGATGGGGCGCGTGGGGTAGTCCTGCGCAAGCGTCGACAGCGGGAGGGCGGCGAAGGCCACCGTGGCGCACAGCAGCGCCCGGCGTTGGATCGAATGCATCTGGGTTGTTCCTTGGTTCTGAAAATGGGCTGGGTGTGGGAGCCGGGTCATGCAGAAAAGACCATGCAGACCGGGCTGCCTGACCTGACCGACGCGCCTGTGGGCTTGAGCGTGCCGGTCGAAAGGTCGACGGCCAGCGTCACGATGGAGTCGCTGTCCTCGTTGAGCGCAAACATGAAACGCCCGTCCGGCGAGAGGGTGAAGAACCGTGGCGTCTTGCCTTGCGTGGGTTCGGCCTCGATGAACTTCAGCGCGCCGGTGGACGGGTCGATGCTGAACACGGCGATGCTGTCGTAGCCGCGGTTGGAGGCATACAGGAAGCGCCCCTGCGCGTCGATCTGCAGCTCGGAAGCGCGGCTGTTGCCGGTGAAGTTGTCGGGCAGCGCAGACAGGACCTGGAATGGCGCAAGTGCGCCGGTTGCGGGAGTGACGCGATAGGCCGTCACGGTCGAGTCGAGTTCGTTGACCACATAGGCGAACGGCGCCTTGGGATGGAAAGACAGGTGGCGTGGCCCTGCGGTTTCGCGCGTGGCGACGAACGGCACCGGCGCGGGCGTCAGGCGGCCTTCTTCAAACCGGAAGCTGAACACCCGGTCCAGCCCCTTGTCCGGCACGACGACGAAGCGGCCGCTCGGATCGAAGGGATTGAAGTGCGGTTTCGCCTGCTTCTGTTCGATGCGGTGTGGTCCGATGGGACCGTCGAGCCTCACGAGCTGGGTCAGCCCGCCCAGCGAGCCATCGACGTTCACGGGCAGCACCGCCAGGCTTGCGCCGATGTGGTTCGACACCACCAGGAAGCGGCCCGTCGGATCCAGCGCCAGGTGCACCGGGTTCTTGCCCTGCGTGCTCTGCCGGTTGATGAAGGTGAGGAGGCCCGTGCTGCGGTTCACCTTGAAGGCGCTCGCTTCGCTCTCGTCGCCGTGCACGGCGTAGAGGAATTCGCCGTTGGCACTGAGCGCCAGGAAGGACGGATTCACGAGGTTCCTGACGACGTCGACGGGCTCCAGCGTTCCCTTCGCGGAATCGACTTTGAAGATGCTGATGCCCTCGCCACGCGCGTTGCGCTCTCGGGTGGTGCGACTGCCAACGTAGGCGTACATGGGGTGTCCTTGGGTTGATGAAGCCTGGGTGGGCTTGAAGGCCGTCGAGGCGCACCCGGCAAGTTGGCCAAGCAGGGCAGAACCACCGAGGGCCAGACCACCCAGCAATGCGCGGCGGCGGCCTGCTTGGGTGGATGGCTCGGGCGGAGAGAGGGGCGAAAACATGGTGGCGGGCGCTTTCGACGGGCTGTGGTGCGGGACTGAATCGGGGCTGAGGGTTTGCACTTAATTGCATTTTATGAATGAAAAATGCAAAATAAGAATCATGGAAAACACTGAGACGCCCTGCATGCGGTTTGTCGTGGCCGGGCAGGACTACCTGGCCGTCGATCTGCCGGCGCTCTGCAAAGACAAGCTCAGTCGCTTGCCCGTGGTCTTGCGCCTGCTGATGGAAAACGTCGCGCGCAACATGGAAGGCGCCGAGAAAGACGCCGCTCTGGCAGCGCTTCTCGCGTGGACCGACACCGGCACCAGCGAAGCGGAAATCGCCTTCCAGCCCGGGCGCGTGCTGATGCACGACACGACCAGCACGCCCGCGCTGGTGGATCTGGCCGCCATGCGCAGCACGCTGTCGGAGGCCGGTGTCGATCCGTCGGTGCTGAACTCGAGCCTGCCGGTGGATGTGTCGGTGGACCACTCGCTGGCGGTCGAGGCCTTCGCGCGCAAGGACGCACCCGAGGAGAACATGGCGATCGAGGTACGGCGCAACGCGGAGCGCTACGCATTCCTGCGCTGGGCCTCGAAGGTGCTGCGGGGCGTGCGCATCAATCCGCCCGGCACAGGGATCATGCACACCATCAACCTGGAACAGCTGGCCACCGTGGTGACGCTGCAAGAGCGTGATGGCTTGCGCTGGTTGGTGCCGGACATGATGATCGGCACCGACAGCCATACGCCCATGGTCAACGGCATCGGCGTGCTCGGCTGGGGCGTGGGCGGACTCGAAGCCCAGACCGTGATGTTCGGCATGCCAACCATGCTGCGTATTCCCGATGTGATCGGCGTGCGACTTACCGGTGCGCTGCGCCCGGGCGTGCTGGCGACCGATCTGGCACTCGTCGTTACGCAGCGTCTGCGGGCTATCGGAGTCTCCGGCGAGTTCGTGGAGTTCTACGGCCCCGGTGTATCGACTTTGACCGCAGGCGACCGCTGCGTGGTGGCCAACATGGCGCCGGAGTACGGCGCGACCACGGGCTTCTTTCCGGTCGACCGCCACACGATCGACTACCTGCTGGAGACCGGCCGAACGCGGGCTCAAGTCGAACGCGTGGAAACGTACACCCGCGCGGCCGGCTTGTGGTTCGACCCTGCAGCGCTGCCGACCTACACGCGCGGCCTCCACATCGCGCTGGAGACGGTCGACATGCACATCGCGGGCCCGCGTCGCCCGCAAGACCTGTTGGGGTATGGCGATGCCGCCTCGGCCCTGGCCGCGCTCGCCTTCGAGCCGAAGGCTGTCGATACCCAAATGCCCCGGCACCCGGTTGCCATTGCAGCCATCACGAGTTGCACCAACACTTCCGACCCGCGCCTGCTGGTTGCCGCCGGCCTCGTCGCGCGCAGGGCGCGCGCGCTCGGCCTGAAGGTGCCGCACTGGGTAAAGACATCGCTCGGTCCGGGCTCGCCCGCGGCAGCGGCCTACCTGGAGCGCGCCGGCCTCACGACCGACCTCTCGGCGGTCGGCTTCGACATCGTGGGCTACGGCTGCACGACGTGCATCGGCAACTCGGGTCAGCTGCCCAGGGTGATTCACGACGCGATGGGCAGAGGTGCGATCCATCCGGTCGCGGCGCTGTCGGGCAACCGCAACTTTCCGGGACGGGTTCACCCCGACCTCGACCTTGGCTTTCTGATGTCGCCGCCGCTGGTCATCGCTTTCGCGCTGGCGGGAGACGCGGAGCGGGACTTGCGCGTGGACCCTGTGCAGATCACCGCCAAGGGCAAACCGGTTTATCTGCGGGACCTGTGGCCTTCGGCCGAAGAGATCGAAATTGCGCTCGCGCGTTCGCAAGATCCGTCGGATTACCCGCGCGCCTTTGCCATCGCCACCGGCAACCCCCTGTGGCATGCGCTCGCCGCACCGGACACCGAGCTCTACCCCTGGAACCGCGCCTCCACCGCGCTGCGCCGCCCCCCGTTCGCCGCCTTGTCGGAAGGCAGCATGCTCGGCCGCTACAGCGCGTACCCGCTCCTCGTGGTGGGCGACGACATCACGACCGACCACATCTCGCCGGCCAGCGCGATTCCCAAGGACAGCCTGGTGGCCGACTTCCTCGTGGCGCGCGGCGACGACCGCGACGACCTGAACGTATTCGCCTCGCGGCGGGGCAACTGGGAGGTGATGGTGCGGGCAGCCTTCCACAGCAAGACGCTGAAGAACCTCCTGGCGCCTGGCGCCCCTGTGGCACACACGCTGCACGTGCCCACCGGCGAGGTGGTGCCGCTCTGGGAGGCCGCGCAGCGCTATCGCGCATCGGGCGATTCGGTCGTGCTGGTCGCGGGCGAGCGATACGGCACCGGCTCATCGCGCGACTGGGCCGCCAAGGGCCAGCGGCTGCTGGGTATTCGCGCTGTGCTGGCCAACAGCTTCGAGCGCATTCATCGTTCCAACCTGATCGGTATGGGCGTGCTGCCACTGCGCTTGCCTGCGGGCATGACGCCTGTCACGCTCGGGCTGGCTCCGGGCGATTGCATCGAGGTCGATGCGCAGCCCGAAAATATCCGCCCGCGCGGCCCTGTTGCCGTCACGCTGCGCCGCGCCGGTGGCCGCACGGAGTGCTTCGATGTGGTGGCGGCGGTCGAGACGAAGCTGGAGGTCGAGCTTCTGCAGGCTGGTGGCGTCATTCCGTCAACCCTGCAAAAAATGATGAAGAAGCATGGCGCGGCAGCCCTGCCTGCCGCGTAGATAACCGGAATCGCTGGAGAATCCGCCCCTATGCGGACCGATCAATCCATTCCCTCGCAAATTCTCGACCTCATCCAGGCAGACGCCATGCCGGCTGGCACTCATCTGCCGGCGCAGCTTCTGGCTGACCGACTGCGGGTGTCGCGCTCTCCCGTGAACGAAGCGCTGTCGCTGCTGGCCGAGAAGGGCGTGCTCATGCGCCAGCCCAATCGGGGCTACTTTCTGGTGAAGCCCATCGAGAATGAGGCGAGGGCACTCGCCGGCGAGCTGGGCCTCGAAGAATCCGACGTTGTGACCGAGGTGTACTTCCGCATCGCAGACGATCGATTGAGGGGGCTGCTGCCCGACGAGTTTCCTGAGGCGCTCCTGAAGCAACGCTACGGCCTCACCCCCGTGCAGCTGAATGGCGTGCTCAGTCGCATTGCCAATGAAGGCTGGGCCGAGAAGAAGCCGGGCTACGGCTGGGTGTTTTCGTCGATGCTGACCACCGCCGACAGCCTGCTGCAGTCGTATCGGCTACGCCTTGCGCTCGAGCCCGCCGCGCTGCTCGAGCCCAACTACCACCTATCGCCCCAGGTGATCGCGCGCTGCCGCGCAGCGGAAAAGCATTTGCTCGAAGGCGGCATCGAAACCGACACCGCCGATCAGCTGCACGACCGCGGCGTGCGCTTCCACGAATCGCTGGTCGAGGGCTCGGGCAACGCGTTCTTCATCGACACCATCCGGCGCGTCAACCGCGTGCGCCGGCTGCTGTCGTACCGCTCGATGCAGGACCGCAGCCGCTACAAGGAACACTGCCAGCAGCACCTGCACCTGCTCGACCTGCTCGAGCGCGGCCGCAACGACGAAGCGTCGAAGGCCATGCACCAGCACCTTTCCAGCACGCTGCGCAATCTCGCGAAGATCAGCAGCATCCTCAAGACCTAGCTCCATGACCATCGATTCCGCCATCGTCCGGGCGTTCGCACCCACCGGCGCATTGCGCGCCTCCATCAACCTCGGGAACCCGATCCTCGCCCATGCGGACAAGACAACCGGCGCGCCCGCCGGCGTTTCGGTGGACCTGGCATGCGCCTTTGCGAAACGCCTTGGCGTCGCGCTGGAACTGGTGGTCTTCGATGCCGCGGGAAAGTCGGTCGAAGCGGTGGCCAACGAGCAGGCCGACATCGGCTTCTTTGCGATCGACCCGGTGCGCGGCGCGCAGATCGCGTTCACCGAGGCGTACGTGCTGATCGAGGGCAGCTATCTCGTCCGCGAGCGTTCGCCTTTGCAGCACAACGACGAGGTCGACCGCGAAGGAACCGCGGTCGCGGTCGGCAAGGGAAGCGCCTACGACCTCTACCTGACGTGCGAACTCAAGCATGCGCAGATCGTGCGGGCACCGACTTCGCCCACCGTGGTCCAGACCTTCCTCGAGCAGAACCTGGATGTGGCTGCTGGCGTGAGGCAGCAACTCGAATCGGACAGCCGCGTGCACGCCGGCCTTCGCCTGCTGCCTGGCCGCTTCATGGTGATCCGGCAGGCCATGGGAACGCCCAAGACCCGGGGCGCGGACGCGGCGCGTGCATTGCGGGTTTTCGTGGAAGAGATGAAGGCGTCCGGCTTCGTGGCCGATGCGCTGAACAGGCACGGCATCGAAGGCGCATCGGTGGCGCCGCCCGGGCCTGCAGAGGACGCACTCGAAGGCCGGCCTCTTTCCATCACCCAGCGCTCGGCCGGCCCGCTGCCCCCGCCGCTTCCACCAGGAAGCTGACCAGCGCCTGCACCCGCGCGCTGCGCCCCTTGCGCGTGGGCACGAGCACCACCACCGGGGCGGCGCCGAATTCCCAGTCCGCCATCACGCGCTCGAGGCGGCCGGCGGCCAGCGCTTCGGCGGCGTCCCATTGGGAGCGCAGCACGATACCGAGGCCGTCCTCGGCCCACTGGCGCGCCACGCTGCCGTCGTTGCTGACGAAGGCCGGGTTGATGCGCAGCGTCTCGCCCTTGCGGGCGCCGCTGCCCGCGGGCCGCATGTGCCACAGCGTCACGTCCTCGTCGTTCTCGCGGATGCAGATGCAGGCGTGGTAGGCCAGGTCCGCCGGGTTGCGGGGCGTGCCGTGCTCGCGCAGGTAGCCGGGGCTCGCGCACAGCCAGCGTTCGTTGGAGGCGAGCGGGTGCGCCACCCAGGACGAGTCGCGCACCGCGCCCACGTGCACCACCGCGTCGGAATCGTGCTTGTCGGGCCACGGCGTTTCACGCAGGTCCAGCTGCAGCCGCAGGGCCGGATGCAGGCGGGAGAAACGGGACAGCCACGGCGCGACATGCGTGCGGCCATAGCCGAAGGACGCGGCCACGCGCAGCGTTCCGCTCAGGCGCCGGTCGTCGCGCTGCAGGGATTCGCGCAGGCCGTCGAACTTCAGCAGGAGTTCATAGGCCTCGCGCCCGAATCGTTCGCCTTCCGAGGTTAGGTGCAGCTTGCGCGACGTGCGGTTGGCCAGCACCAGGCCCAGCGAGGCCTCGAGCTTGCGCAGGCGCATCGACAGCGCGGGCGGCGTGACGCCGAGCGAGCGCGCGGCCGCGCTGAGCGAGCTCTCGCGCAGCAGCGCGGCAGCCAAGCGAAGGTCTTCGATCTGCATCATTCAGCAGAGCTTAACTATTGATGACGCAAGAGTGAAGCTCGAAGATACCTTGGCGCACCTAAAGTGAGCGCCATGCAAAACACTTCGACTCCCAACACCGCGGCCGGGCGCTATCCCCGGGCCGTGCTGTTCGACCTGCTCACTGCGCTGCTCGATTCGTGGACCGTCTGGAACGCAGCCGCCGGTTCCGAGCAGATGGGCCGCGCCTGGCGCGCCGAATACCTGCGGCTCACCTATGGCTGCGGCGCCTACCTGCCCTACGAAGACCTGGTGCGGCAGGCCGCGGCCACCGTGGGGTTGCCCGCGAGCGCCCCGCAGTCGCTGGACGACCATTGGGACGAGCTGCCCGCATGGAGCGGCGCCACCGAACTGCTGCGGGCGCTTCGGCCCCACTGCAAGCTGGCCGTGGTGACCAACTGCTCGCGGCGCCTGGGCCAACGCGCGGCCGAACGCCTGGGAATCGACTGGGACGTGGTCGTGACCTCCGAGGAGGCGGGCTTCTACAAACCCGATCCCAGGCCCTATCGGCTGGCCCTGGAGCGGCTGGGCGTGCAGCCGGCCGAGGCGGCCTTCGTTGCCGGATCAGGCTACGACATGTTCGGCACGGCCAGCGTCGGCCTGCGCACTTATTGGCACAACCGCGTCGGCCTGGCCCGGCCCGAGGGCGCGCCGCTGGCGGAGGTCGAGTCGCCCACGCTCGATGGTGCGCTGCCATGGCTGCGCGGCTTCCGACCGGCCGCTTCCTGATCCAACCCACCACTCCAGGACCTGCCCATGATCCGCTCCCTTCGCCTGGCCGGCAGCCTTGCCGCCTTCTGCGCCGGCTTGCTGGCCGCACCTGGTGCTGCCGCCCAGCCGTTTCCGAGCCGCCCGGTCACGCTGATCGTTCCTTTCCCCGCCGGCGGTCCCAGCGATGCACTGGCCCGCGCCGTCGCGCAGAAGATGGCAGCGCCGCTGGGCCAGCCCATCGTCATCGAGAACCTCGGCGGCGCTAACGGCGTCATCGGCCTGGCGAAGGCGACCAAGGCCGCCGCCGACGGCTACACCATCTCGTTCGGAGGCATCGGCACGCACGTGGCCAACCTCGCGCTGTACAAGAAGCTGGCCTACGACCCCGTCGCCGATTTCGCGCCCATCGGCCCCGCGGGCGCGGCACCGATGCTGCTGCTGGCCCGCGCCGACCTGCCGGCCAACGATCTGCGCGAGTTCAGCGCCTGGCTGGCGAAGCACAAGGACAAGGCCTCCTACGGCAGCGCGGGCGTGGGGTCGATCTCGCACTACGGCTGCGTGCTGTTGCTGTCTTCCCTCGGCCAGAACGCCACGCATGTGCCCTACAAGGGCGTTGCGCCGGCGGTCAACGACCTGATGGGCGGGCAGACCGATTTCATGTGCGACCAGACCACCACCGCATTGCCGCAGATCGCCGGCGGGCGCATCAAGGCCATCGCCGTGCTGTCGGGCACGCGCCTCGTGCAGTTGCCGCGTGCAGCCACCGCGGCGGAAGGCGGCCATGCGCTGGACGTGCGTTCCTGGAATGCCTTCTTCGCCCCGCGCGGCACGCCGCCGCCCGTGCTTGCCAGGCTGACCGGCGCACTGCAGCAGGCGGTGGCCGATCCGGCGCTGCGCAAGCAGATGGAAGGGCTGGGCGTCGACCTGCCCGCACCTGCCGATGCAACGCCCGCGACCGTCGCCGCGCTCATTGCGCGCGGCATCCGCGACGACGTGCCGGCCCTCAAGGCCAAGGGCCAATACCTGGACTGATTCGAAATGGACAACATGCAGAACTCCCCTCCAAACCTCGCCGACATCGACACCCCCGCCGCCATCGTGTCGCTTCCGCGCATGCAGCGGAACATCGCGCGCATGCAGCAGCAGGCCGATGCGCTGGGCGTGCGCTTTCGCCCGCACGTGAAGACCAGCAAATGCGCCGATGTGGTCGCGGCCCAGCTTGCCGCTGGCGCGGCGGGCATCACGGTGTCGACGCTGAAGGAGGCCGACCAGTTCTTCGCCCGCGGCGTGACCGACATCCTCTATGCCGTCGGCATGGCGCCGCACCGGCTCGCGCATGCGCTGGACCTGCGCCAGCGCGGCTGCGCACTGCAGATACTGACCGACAGCGTCGAAGGCGCGCGGGCCATCGCCGACTACGGCCGTGCGCACGGCCACGCCTTCGAGGTGCTCATCGAGATCGACACCGATGGCCACCGCTCCGGCATCAAGCCGGGCGAGGACCTGCTGCTCGAGGTCGGCCGCATGCTGCACGAGGGCGGCATGCGCCTGGCCGGCGTGCTGACGCATGCGGGCTCCAGCTACGAACTGCACACGCCCCAGGCCCTGGCCGCGCTGGCCGAGCAGGAACGCGCCGGCTGCGTGCAGGCCGCGCAGCGCCTGCGCGCCGCGGGCCTGCCGTGCCCCATCGTGTCGGTGGGCTCCACCCCCACGGCGCTGGAAGCCGCGTCGCTGGATGGCGTCACCGAACTGCGCGCCGGGGTCTATGTCTTCTTCGACCTGGTGATGCGCAACGTGGGCGTCTGCCGCACCGAAGACATTGCGCTGAGCGTGCTCACCACCGTGATCGGGCACCAGGCCGACAAGGGCTGGGCCATCGTCGATGCCGGCTGGATGGCCATGAGCCGCGACCGGGGCACGGGCAAGCAGCAGCGCGACTACGGCTATGGCCAGGTGTGCACCGTGGACGGAGTGCCGATCGAGGGCTACCTGCTGTCGGCCGCCAACCAGGAGCACGGCATCCTCTCGCGCGAGGGCGCTGCGGACCCGGACATCGTGGCGCGCTTTCCGGCCGGAACCCGGCTGCGCATATTGCCCAACCATGCCTGCGCCACCGGCGCGCAGTTTCCCGCCTACCAGGCGCTGGCCGAGGACGGCACGGTGCAAACCTGGGAGCGCTTCCATGGCTGGTGAGAACGTTGCCGAGTCCAACGACATGTCGGGCCCGGTCCATGTCGCAGTGCCCGCGCTGGCCAGGCCGGGCGGTCACTACAGCCATGCCGCCGTTGGCGGCGGCCTGGTCTTCATCGCCGGGCAATTGCCGATCACGCCGGCCGGCGAGCGCCTGGCCGATGCGGCTTTCGAGGTGCAGGCGGCGCAGACGCTGGCGAACGTGGAGGCGGCCTTGCTCGCCGCGGGTTCGGGCATCGGCAAGCTGCTGCAGGTAAGGGTCTACCTCGACGACATCGCCAACTGGCCGGCCTTCGACAGGATCTATGCGCAGTGGGCCGGACCCTCGCGCCCGGCCCGGGCCGTCGTGCCGACTGGGCCGCTGCATTTCGGGTTCAAGGTCGAGGTGGAGGCGATGGCGCTTGGGTGATCGGGCGGTTGCGGTTGAAGGCTTGGACGCTAGACTGGCGCTAAACGAACCTTAATGGATAGTGCAATATGCCATTGAGAGCATCGGACATTGTTCCCATCAGCGAAGCGCGCACCCGGCTCACCGAACTGGCCGAAGACGTGGTCCGCAGCGGCGCGGAGAAGGTGCTGACCAAGAACGGCGCGAGCTACGTTGCCTTGGTCGATGCACGCCGGCTGGACTACTACCATGCCCTCGAGTCGGAGCACGCCAGCCTTGTGCTGGCCGAGGACGCCATCACCGGCCTGCGGCAGGCCTTGGCAGGCCAGTTCGTGTCTGACGAGGAACTGGACCGGGCACTCGGTGTCGCATCGGCGCCGTGAGCATGCCTGTCAAAGCGCGCTACGTCGCAGGAACACATGCGTGGCCCTCTCGCCTGCCACCTGCCGTTCGCAGCGGTAGCCCAGCACCGGCAGGTCCAGGCCTGCGAACAGCGCCTCGCCCTTGCCCAGCAACACCGGACGCACGGCCAGGTGCAGTTCGTCGATCAGCCCGGCCCTCAGGTATTCGCGCACCGTCGCCACGCCGCCGCCCACGCGCACGTCGCGTGCGCCTGCGGCCGCTTGTGCCAGCGCGAGCGCTTCGTGGATGCCGCCCGTGACGAAGTGGAAGGTGGTGCCGCCGCGCATCGTCAGCGGTGCGCGCGCATGGTGGGTGAGCACGAAGACCGGCACGTGGTAGGGAGGCTCGTCGCCCCACCAGCCTTTCCAGCTTTCGTCGGGCCAGGGACCGCGCACCGGCCCGAACATGTTGCGCCCGAGGATCCAGGCACCCATCTCGGCAAAGCCTTGTTCGGCCATCTCGTTGTCGATGCCGGTCTCGCCATTGGCCTCGCCCGTCTTTTGCATCTGCTGCCAGACGCGCGTGGGAAAGAACCAGTCCATGAGTTCGGGACCGCGAACACCCAGCGGGTGCTCCAGGCTCTGGTCCGGGCCGGCGGCGAAGCCGTCGAGCGAAACGCCGAAGCTGCGCACGAGCAATCGGGCCATGGTGTCGTCTCCTGCAGGAAGAAGGGAGCTTCAGTTTAGCGCTGGCGGCGTCCCGACGAACCCTCGTTCGAGGCCATGGGCGTCGCGCAGAATGCGCGCATGAGCATCGAATACTTCGGCGTTGAAGAAGCCATTGCCGGCACCGGCCTGCGCATGGTGGTGGTAGGCCACATTCCCAGCCCCTGGTCCGAGGCGGCCAAGGGCATCCTGCATGTGAAACGCATTCCGTGGAAAGCGGTGCGCCTCGCTTATGACAGTCCGCAACTCAAGGAGTGGGCCGGCCAGCGCAACGCGCCCGTGGCCGTCTACAACAACGAGGCGCCGCGCTCGGGCTGGGCGGACATCCTGCTGCTGTGCGAGCGGCTCGCGCCGCAGCCCTCGCTGCTGCCGGCCGATGCAGCCGAGCGGGCGCTGATGTTCGGCCTGGCCCACGAGATCTGCGGCGAGCAGGGGCTGGCCTGGTCGCGCCGCCTGCAGCTGGTGCAGGCCGGCCTGGCAGGAGAGGGCGGCTTCGCTGCGCCGGCCGCCGCATACATCGGCAAGAAGTACGGCTTCAGTCCACAGGCGGGCGCGAGTGCACCCGCGCGCGTGGTGGCTGTGCTGAAGATGCTGGCGGCGCGCCTGAAGGCGCAGCAGGCGGCCGGCAGCGATTACTACATCGGCGCAAGCCTTGGCGCGGTGGACATCTACAGCGCGACCGCGCTGGCGCTGATGCGTCCGTTGCCGCACGCCATCTGCGAGATGGACCCCGCCACGCGCCGGGCTTTCGAATTCCGCGAGCCGGTGACCGATGCAGCGCTGGACGATGTACTGCTGCGGCACCGGGACATGGTGTACGAGCGGCACCTGGGACTGCCGCTGTCGCTGTGACGTGAATGCATTCACGACGCGCTTGTCCGCTCGTTCAGTGGCCGGCAAACCTCCAGCACCAACCCGCGCAGCCACTGGTGCGCAGGGTCCCGATCCAGGCGCGGGTGCCACATCTGCGACACGGTGATCTGCTCGGTCGGCATCGGCAGCGGGAACGAGCGCAGCGTGCCGCGCGCCCTCAGGTGTTCGAAGTAGGAAGACGGTATCAATGCAACCAGGTCGGTCGCGGCCGCTATCGACAAGGCAGTGCCGAAGCTGGGCACCACGACCGCGGTGTTGCGCACCAGGCCCATTGCCGCGAGTGCGTCGTCCGCCGGCCCCACGGTCCGGCCGTGGCGTGAAGTGACCACGTGGTCGCAGGCAGCGTAGCGCTCGGCCGTGATCTCGGGTCCGGCGAGCAGGGGATGGCCATCGCGCACCACCGCAATGAAGCGGTCGCGAAAGAGCGCCTGGACGCGGACCTCCGGGCCCGACTCGCCCAGAACGCCGATGTCCAGATCGAGCAATCCCTCGCGCAGAGGCCGGACATCCTTGTCGGGCTTGGGCGCAAAGCGCAGGCGAACGCCCGGCGCCTCGCGCGCGGCGCGGGCCACCAGCTGGGGCGCGAAGCCCTCGATGAAGCCGTCGTTGGCCCGTATCGTGAACAGGTGCCGGAGCGTGCGGGGGTCCATGCTCGCGCCGGCGGGCTGAAGCACCGCGCGCGACTCCTGCACCAGTTCCCTGACGCGGTCGCGCAATGCCAGCGCATGCGGCGTGAGCACCATGGCGCGGCCCGCGCGCACGAGGAGCTGGTCCCCGGTGGATTCCCGCAGCCGCGCGAGCGCCCGGCTCATCGCCGACTCGCTCAGGTCCAGGCGCTCGGCAGCTTTGGCGACGCTGCCTTCGGAGAGAAGTGCGTTCAACGCAAACAGCAGGTTCAGGTCGGCTTCTGTCGGCATGCCCGAAGCTAGCACGGCCGCGAGGATTTCGACAGGCGCCGCATGCAGGAACAAGCTGCGCGCCACGCGCTGTGCAAGCCGTGTGCGCAGTCCTACGCTGGACCCATGTTGACATCCACACTTCGACCCGACTCTTCTTCCACTGCTTCACGCACCGCCGAAGCCCGGGAGGTGAACGACGACGCAAAGGCGGTGCACGATGTCGACGGCCTGCCGCTGCCGCGGCGCTGCCTGGCCGTCGCCGCGATCCTTGGCGCGGGCGTGCTGGTGGTGCTCGATGGCGCCATCGCCAATATCGCGCTGCCCAACATTGCCCAGCAGTTGCAGGCGAGACCCGCCGACGCCGTCTGGGTCATCACCGCCTACCAGCTGGCCGTGGTCATGTTCCTGCTGCCGGCTTCTGCGGTCGGGGAGAGCTTCGGGTATCGGCGGGTCTTCGCGGGCGGCGTTGCGCTGTTCACCGCGGCGTCGGTGCTGTGCGCGTTGGCCCCATCGCTGCCATGGCTCGTGGCCGCAAGGTGCCTTCAGGGCCTGGGCAGTGCGGCCGTCATGCCGCTCGGGCTGGCGTTGCTGCGCTTCACTTATCCACGCCGGCTGCTGGCACGCTCGATCGCGTGGAATGCGCTCGCCGTCGCGGCTGCTTCAGCGGCAGGCCCCACCCTTGGCGCCTTCATACTCTCCGCGGCAAGTTGGCCGTGGCTCTTTGCGGTGAACCTGCCGATCGGCCTTCTCGTGCTCGCCGCCTGCGCGGGCTTGCCGAGCCCGGCGCGCTCGGTGCGCCGCATCGACGGCTGGAGCATCGCGCTCAACGCGGTCATGTTCGCCTCTTTCGTGCTGGGGAGCGACCGGCTGGTGGCGCAGCCGCTGCACGGCGGCGCGTTGCTTGCGCTGTCGGCCGCTTGCATGGTCCTGCTGGTGAGGCGCGAGATGCCGAAGGCGGCACCGTTGATCCCGCTCGACCTGCTGCGCGTGCATTCCTTTCGGATCTCGGTCATTGCCTCCGTGTGCTGCTTCACCGGCCAGATGGCCGGCCTCGTGGCACTGCCGTTCTACATCCAGCACGAACTCGGCCAGAGCGCGGTGATGGCCGGCCTCTTGATGACCCCCTGGCCCTTGGCGGTGATGCTGGCCGCGCCACTGTCGGCGCGCCTGGCCCAGCGCGTGCCCAGCGCCTGGCTGTGCGCGGCCGGCAGTGCGTGCTTCGCGAGCGGTCTGGCCCTGTGCGCCCTGTGGCCGCTGCACGGCAGCCCGGCCGTGCCGATCGCCGCGTTCACGAGCCTCGCAGGCCTGGGCTTCGGCTTCTTCCAGACACCGAACAACCAGAACATGCTGCTCTCGGCACCCAAGGAACGCAGCGGCGCCGCCGGTGGCGCGCAAGGCACCGCCCGGCTCACGGGCTTGACGCTCGGCAGCCTGTTGATGAGCCTGATGTTCGAGCTGCTGCCGTCCCACAGCGTGGTGCACTGGGGCCTGGCGATCGCTGCTCTGGTTGCGTTGGCGGGGAGCGCGGCGAGTTTGCTCAGGAGCAGCGCGAGGGATCGCGCCGTGTGATGGGTATCGGGAGGAGAGGGGTACGCCTGATGAAATCAAGCATCAGCGCAACGGCCTCGGCCGCATGGGTTTCGAGCAGCAGGTGGCCCGCGTCCAGGACATGGGCTTCCATCCTGGGCAGCGCACGCATCCAGGACAGGACCTCGGCAAGGTCGAAATAGATATCGTGCCTTCCCCACGCCATGAGGGCAGGGGGCTGCCAACGCTCGAGGTACTGGGCGATGGCGCCGAAGCGGGCGGCGTAGTTTCCGTAGTCCGCGATCAGCGCCCGCTGGGTGTCCATATGGCCCGGCAGGTTCATCACCCGCCAATCCTCTTCCCAGTGCTCAGCGGGGATGCGCTCGGCCACCTCCGGCGGAACGCCCGCGATGTAGGTGTCGCGTGTGCCCGCGAGCGTCAGGTGCGCGGTCGCCGCCGCCTGGTTTTCCGCGTTGGGCTGCGACCAGTAGGCCTGCGTTGCGGCCCATCCCGGTCCCCACCCCGTTCGATGTGCGTTGGCGTTCTGCACGATGAGGCCCAGGACTTTCCCTGGCGCCTGCATCGCGATCTGCAGGCCCACGGGCGCGCCCCAGTCATGCAGGTAGATGAACCGCGGCCCGATCTCGAGCGAGTCCAGCAGTTCGGCGATCGCCTGGCCGATGGCGGCAAACGACGGGGCCGGCAGCGGCTCGGATTCGCCGTGGCCGGGCAGATCCGGCGCGATCACGAAAGCGGCTTGCGACAGCGCGGGCACGACTGCCCGGAACAGCCGGGCCGAGTTCGGGGTTCCGTGCAGCAGCAGCAAGGCGGGTCTGGACGCCTCGCCCGCGGTGGTGAACGACAGTTCGGTGCCGCCGGACAGGCGGAGCCGTTCCGTCTTCATGTCATCGACCGTGCTGCTCGGCAGGGGCTTTCGCTTCGAGGCGGGTGGCTTCCTGGTTCCCATGCATGAATTCTGGTTTCAAGAAATTCGCCTCTTGTCAGCGCAGGCCGCTACAGCGTGTCCCGGCGACGCCCTCACCGGGCACTTCGACCCGTTCGGCTATAACCTCGATTCCGCAGTGCCGCCCAGGCGAAGGAGTTCTCGATGAGTTTGGATTTTACTTTCGGCCGCATGGCACTCGCCCTCTGCGCCGCTTCGCTCTTCACCGTGACTTCCGCGATGGCCGGCGAGGTCGCCAGCCAGGCGCCAAGCGGGAGCCTCGCCGTCCAAAAATTGGCTGCCCGTACCGGACCGGAGAGCGTTGTCGTGGAGAGCGCAGGGCCCTACGGCGTCGACGCGGAAAGCGTGAGGCGCCATCTTGCCAACACCTTGGCAGGGGATTCGGTGCTGGGGCCGCTACCGCGCAACAACGAGCGCTACAGCTTCGATGGAAAGCTCCGCACCTACGTCGTACCGGTGCGCCCGGCCATCGACAACCCCATCAACAGCTATTCGCCCTACGACAGCAGTTCGTTCCGCCGAGATGCCGTGGCCGCGGATGCGTCGAATCTCGGCTTGCTTCAGGCGGTGTTCAAGCGCCTCGCTGCGGATTGAACGAAGCGCCGGCGACGGCGCATCACCCGCTCCGCGCCGCGCACACCGAAGGACTCGCAGGGCCGGGCCACCACCGATGTTGCTTGATCGCGGCGGCCGGCCGGCCGGCCGGGCGGATTCAGCCGACGGTGTACGGCGTTTCGGGCACCTGCGTGTGGAAGCTGGCATTGAGCATGTTCCACGAGCGGATCGCGCAGACCGCGAACGAGAGGTCCGCGATCTGTGCGTCGCTGAAGTGCCGCTTCACTGCCTCGAAGTCCGCGTCGCTGGGCGTGCGATGCGGCACCGCGTTGACGGCCTCGGCCCAGTTGAACGCGGCGCGCTCGGCTTCGCTGAAGAAGCGCTCGGCCTCGCGCCAGCCGGCCACGGCGTTGACATGGCGCGGGTCCATGCCCTGCTTGAGCAGGTCGGCCCAGTGCATGTCGATGCAGAAGGCGCAGCCGTTGATCTGGCTGATGCGCAAGTTCACCAATTCACGCAGGCGCTTGTCCAGCGTACTGCCGGCGACGTGGGAAAACTGGGTACCGGCACGCGCTGCCGCAGGCGCGAGGGCGTGATAGTCGAGTCGGGCTGAGGACATGGTGAGCTCCTTGTAGCTTGAGGGTTGAGGGAACAACACCTCCTAGACGAGCGGGCGCATTGCCTTGTGACAGGCGCCCGGCACTGCTCGACCATGCCTCGGCCACTGAGCGGCTATCGCCCAAAACATCATCAGCGCACCTTTTTGAAATCGTATATGATGAACATCATGCGAAATTCGAAACATCCCGTCCGAACGGCGGCCAAGGAAGCCTCGCACGAGCGCATCGTCTCGGCTGCGGCGCGGGCGATCCGCCGCAGCGGCTATGACGGAACCGGAGTCGCCGACATCATGAAGGAGGCCGGCCTGACCCATGGCGCCTTCTATGCCCACTTCGCCTCGCGCGAGGCCATGCTGGCGGAAGCAGCGGAGCGGGCCTGTACGGAGTCGGCCGCCATAGCGGCGGAGGCGGCTGCCAGCGTGCCCCGGGAACAGGCCCTGACCTACATGCTCCACGCTTATCTTTCGCGAGAAAACCTGGAGCAGGTCGAGCGGGGGTGCCCCCTGGCCGCGCTGGGTTCGGAAACCGCGCGCCAAACCCCCGAAGTCCGGCGAGCGAACACCCGCTACATCAAGGAAATGGTCGATCTTGTGGCCCGCCAGTCGCCGGATTGGGGGCAGGCCGGTGCCCACGAACGCGCGCTCGTGACCGTCGCCACCATGGTCGGCACCCTGCTGCTGGCCCGCGTCGTCGACGAGCCTGCGCTGTCCGACAGCCTGCGCGAGGCTGCCTTGAAGCACCTGCCCATCGCCTGAGAACACTGGCACCCATCGACCTTTCGCTCGCCAGAAAATATGATGAGCATCATGCGACTATCAAACTGAAGGAAAAACATGAGCACGAAGAACAAGGTGGCCCTCGTGACAGGGGCCTCGTCCGGCATAGGCGAAGCCATTGCGCAGAAGCTGTCAACGGCGGGCTACAAGGTCTACGGCACCAGCCGGCGCGGCGGCGGCGAGGTGGGCCAGCGAACGTTCAAGATGCTGCCACTCGATGTGACCCAGGACGCGTCGGTCGATGCTGTGGTCCGGCAACTGATCCAACTGGAGGGCCGCATCGATCTGCTGGTCAACAACGCCGGCTTCGGGGTCGCTCCCGCCGGTGCGGAAGAGAGCTCGATTGCCCAGGCCCAGGCCATCTTCGACACCAACTTCTTCGGCATGGTGCGGATGATCCGGTCCGTCGTACCGCATATGCGTCGCCAGGGGAGTGGCCGCATCATCAACATTGGCTCCGTGGTGGGCTTCCTGCCTTCGCCTTACATGGCGCTGTACTCCGCCACCAAGTACGCGGTCGCCGGCTATTCGGAATCGCTGGACCATGAACTGCGCACGCAGGGCATTCGCGTCTCGGTGGTGGAGCCTCCCTACATCAACACGCCGTTCGAAGCGAACTCGATGCAGCCCGACACACCGCTGGACATGTACCGCGAGATTCGCGCGGGCATGGAGCAGCGGCTCAAGGATGGAATCGCGGGCGCAGAAGGCCCCGAGGTGGTGGCCGACATCGTGTTGAAGGCGGCCACGGCCACGCAGCCCAAGACCCACTACGCCCCCGGCATGGCCGGCCGCCTGCGCCTGCTGCGCAGGTTCGCGCCGGCCAGCCTGCTGGACGCCGGGGTGCGCAAGGATCTTCGGCTCGACGCGATAGCCCGCTAGCCGTTTCGCACTCCGTTCCAAACAACACTCCTTTTGAAAGAACACGATGACCTTCCAAGCACTGCTCGCCAGCAAGACAGGCGACAAGATCACCACCCGCGTGGTCTCGTTGAGCGAACAAGACCTCATGCCCGGGGACGTCGTGGTCGACGTCGACTACTCCAACGTCAACTACAAGGACGCAATGGCCATCACCGGCCGCGCGGAGGTCATCCGCCAGTTCCCGTTGATTCCCGGCATCGACTTTGCCGGCACGGTCAGGACTTCTTCCTACCCTGGCATCGCTGCTGGCGACCGCGTCGTCGCCAATGGCTGGGGCTTGAGCCAAACCCACCACGGTGGCTATGCGCAGCAGGCGCGCGTGAAGGGCGAATGGCTGGTCAAGCTTCCGGCAGCCTTGTCCACCAAGGACGCGATGGCCATCGGAACGGCGGGGTACACGGCGATGCTCTCCGTGCTGGCGCTCGAGCACGGCGGGCTCACGCCCCAGCATGGCGACGTTCTCGTGACGGGCGCCAATGGCGGCGTCGGTTCCATCGCCATTGCCCTCTTGTCCGGTCTCGGCTACCAGGTCGTTGCCTCCACAGGGCGACTGGAGGAAGGCGGCTATCTGCGCAAGCTGGGGGCCGCCGAGATCATCGATCGCCGGACGCTGTCGGAGCCGGGGGCGCCGATCGCCCGCGAAAGATGGGCCGGTGCCGTCGACTCGGTCGGCAGCCACACACTGGCCAACGTGCTGGCGCAGACAAAGTATCGAGGCGTGGTCACCGCTTGCGGCCTGGCCCAGGGCACCGATCTTCCGGCCTCGGTGCTGCCATTCATCCTGCGCAATGTGACGCTGGCCGGCATCGATTCGGTCAATGCGCCCCAACAGGTGCGCATCGAGGCTTGGTCGCGGCTGGCGCGGGACCTGGATCTGGACAAGCTCGCGCAAGCGACGCATGTGGTCGGCCTTGCCGAGGTGCCTGCAGCCGTCGAGCGATTGTTCGCAGGAAAAGTCCAGGGCCGTACGGTTGTCGACGTCAACGCATGAGTGCGCTGGATCAAGGAAAAACATGAGCGATCTGAATACTCACAAAGCTGCTCACGCCGGCAGGCGCGCGTTGGTGACCGGCGCATCCAGCGGCATCGGCGCGGCCATCGCGCGTGAGCTCGCGGCGCTGGGCGTCGATCTCGTGCTGACGGCGCGGCGCCGCGACGCACTCGAGGCGGTCGCCGCGACCTGCAAGGGCGTCAAGGTCGAGATCATCACCGGGGACCTCGGCAAGCCCGATGCCGCGCGTGCGCTGTGGGACGAGGCGATCGCCGGCGGCCCGATCGACATCCTGATCAACAACGCCGGGTTCGGCTACTTCCGCCGCTTCGACGAGGTCGACTGGGCGCGCGACGCGGAGCTCGTGCAGCTCAACATGACCTCGCTCGTCGCGCTCGCGCGCTGCTTCGTCGACGCGCGCAAGGCAAGCACCGGACCTGCGCACATGGTGAACATCGCGTCGACGGGCGCGTACCAGTCGGTGCCGAACATGGCGCTGTACGCCGCGTCGAAGGCGTTCGTGCGCAACTTCAGCGAGGGCCTGCATGACGAGCACCGCGGCACGCCGCTGACGGTGACCTGCGTCTGCCCTGGCGGCACCGAAACGGCCTTCCACGCCGCGTCGGGCGGGGGCGACTACTCGTGGATCGCGAACGCCTCGACGAAAAGCGCTGAGTTCGTGGCGCACGCCGCCATCCGCGCGATGCTGCGCGGCAAGCGCACCGTGGTGCCCGGCCTGTTCAACAAGCTGTCGTGCCTCAGCGTGCGATTCGTGACGCGGCGGTTCGCATCGCGGGTGGCCACTCAGGTGCTCGGCAAGCCGCGGCTCGCGCTGCCGGCCCGAAGAGAGGCCTGAGAAGCGACGAGGCAATTCCGCCTTCTCGCCGGCGCTTCGGCCTCGTGCAGGTACGCCGTGAAGCCATCCTTGGCCGGCGGCACGGAATGGAGCAGCATCACTGCGCTGACCTGTCCGCGATGGCCCGCGCCGTGCGTCACGACATGCATGAGCATCTCCTCGCGGGACATGCGCCCCGGTGCGCCGTCGGTGAACGCGAAGTCGATACTTTCGGCCAGCTGGGCGGGGTCGAGCGTCGAGACATGGTGGATGTATTCCAGGTCGCTTCTCCGGAGATCGGCGGCCAGGGCTGCGAGCGTCGGCATCTCGCTCAGGTTGGCCGACGGGTACGCGTGGGCTTCTCGCCGCAGGTGGGCGGCGAATATGCGGTCCACCACGTACGTGTGGCTCAACGCCTTGATGGCCAGTGCGGTGACCGGTGAGTGGTCGCCGAGCCCGGCGAGCGCCGTCAGCAGCTGGTCGTCGGCCCAAGCCTTGAATCTGAAGAGGCGGTGCAATGTGTCGTGCATGTCATGGGTCTCCTGGGATGTTTGCGCGTCTGCCAAGAATATGAGCGATCATTCGCTTTTTCCACTCGCATTGACGGCTGCGGAACATGGCGAAAAAACCGGTCACCAAGCCCAGGAAAATCGCGGTCCAGGAGCGATCGCGCGCGACGGTCGGCAGCCTGATCGAGGCAACTGCTCGCATTCTGGTCAAGGAAGGCTTCGACAAGGCGAGCACCAACCGCGTCGCGGAAGTCGCGGGGGTGAGCATCGGCTCGCTCTATCAATACTTCCCCAGCAAGGAGGCACTCGTCGCCGCCGTGATCGAGCGCCACCAGCAGCAGATCATGCAAATGGTCCGCAGCGAACTGGCGCAGGTCAGGGACCAGCCGCTGGACCAGGCGATACGCCGGTTCGTCGCGGTCGCGGTTGCAGCGCATCGGCTCGATCCCCAGCTGCACCGCGTGCTTGCAGAGCAGATCCCGCGCGTGGGAAGGCTCGAGAAGCTGGAGACTTTCAGCCGCGAAAACTTCAGCCTGTTCAGGGCCTACCTCGAGACGGCGCGGGACGAGCTTGGCGTCGACGACCTGGAGCTCGCATCATTCGTCTGCGTCACCACGATCGAGGCATTGACGCACAACGCGGTGCTGCACCATGGCAAGGTGCTGACCGGTGATCGAATGGATGCGCTCATCGACGAGGGCGCACGCCTCGTGACCGGCTATCTCAAAGGCTAGCCCGGCGGTTCAGCGGCGCTGCATCGGGCAAGGCTGCTGACTTCTATCCGTTCAGCACCAGAGACCCCTGCGGATATTGCTCGCACATGAAGTCGACAAACGCCCGGACCTTCGGCGCGGGAAGCCGCCTCGATGTGTGCAGAACCCACAGCGCGACCTCCACGCCCGAGACCATGCCCCACTGAACCAGCTCTCCGCGCGTGAGCTGGTTCCACGCGATGGACTGCGGGATCAGCGCGGCGCCGGCGCCGGCCACCGCGGCGTCGCGGATCATCAGGAACGATGAAAGCCTGAGCCGCGGGACCGGCTCCACGACCAGGCGTCCGTCGTCGAGCGTCCAGTTGCCGCCTTGGAAGGTCGTTGCAACAACGCCGGGAACAGCGCTGACCTTGCCCTTGCCTCGCTTGGGCATGGGCACCGAGGGCGCGGCCACGACCACCAGCCGGTCCTTGGCGAAGCACCGGCCCACGAGGCTGCTGTCGGGGCTCGGATTGATCCGGATCGCGGCATCGAACTGCTCCTCGACAAGGTCGACCAGGCGATCGTCCGCCACCACCTCGCAGCTGACCTCCGGGTAGGCCGCGCAGAACTCGGCGCCGATGCGGCCCATCGCCAGCTGCGAGAACAGCACCGGCGAGGCGATGCGCAAGCGCCCGCGCGGCACCGACAAGCCCTCGCGCGCGGAGGTCATGGCGTCGGCCACCTCGTGCATCGGCCCTTCGGTGCGATCCATCAGCATCTGGCCGGCCTCCGTGAGCTTGAGCCCGCGGGCGCTGCGCTCGATGAGCCGCACGCCGAGCTGCTCTTCCAGGTCCGCGATGCGGCGGGACAGCGTGGCCTTCGATCTGCCGCTTGCGCGGCTTGCCTTTCCGAGGCCGCCATTCGCTGCGACGAGCGCGAAGTCGGTCAATGCGTTCAGGTCCATGTGTTCCGGATTTGAGACGAGGTGTCTTCATTTTCGGGTCTTCGTTTTACGAATGCAACGGCCTATCTTCTCCTCATCGCAACTTCGAGATGAGGAAATTGAAATGACCACCACCACTACGCAACGCGCTGTGCTGATCCGGGCCTATGGCGGTGCTGCCGCTGCCGAGGTCGCCGAGATCGCGAAGCCCGCAGCCGGGCCGGGCCAGGTCCTGGTCCGCGTTCGGGCCGCCGGCGTGAACGGCATCGACTGGAAGGTTCGCGAGGGCTTCGTCCGCGACGCCTTCCCGCTGCAGCTGCCCGCCGTGCTGGGCATCGAGCTGGCGGGCACCGTCGAGGCGCTCGGTCCCGGCGCTTCGCGCTTTCGCGTGGGCGATCGCGTCATGGGGCCGCTGGGCGGGCTCGGCGCCTATGCCGATGTCGTGAGCGTCGACGAGGCGAACTTGGTGCGCACGCCGCAAGGCCTGGACGACGTTCATGCGGCCGGCGTTCCGGTGGCGGCCGTGGCCGCCTGGCAAAGCCTGCACCACGCGGGGCCGATCACCGCAGGCCAGCGGATCCTGATCCACGGCGCCGCAGGAGGGCTGGGCGGCTATGCCGTGCAGTACGCCAAGCGGGCGGGGGCCGAAGTCTTCGCCACGGCGTCGACCGCGCACCTCGACTACGTGCGCAGCCTGGGCGCGGACCACGTCATCGACTACCGCACCGAACGTTTCGAGTCGGTCGCACAGAACATCGACCTGGTGCTCGACTACGTCGGCGGCGAAGTGCTCGATCGCTCGTGGCAGGTGCTGTCGAAGGACGGCGCGATCGTCGGCACGTCCTCGCCCGACATCCTGGCACGCACGCCGCCCGGCCACCGCGGACTGTGGTTCATGAACAAGCCGGACACCGCCCTGCTGGAACGGCTGGTGGCGGAGATCGCCGAAGGCACGCTGGTTTCGAAGCTCGGCGAAACCGTGGGCTTCGGCGACATCCCCGCGGCCATCGAACGCAATCGCACCGACCCGCGCATCGGCAAGGTGGTCGCGGACTTCTCGCGCTGATCGATCTTTTTTTATCCTTCTTCAACTTCCTAGGAGATTCCCATGAGCATTCTCGTCACGGGTGCCACCGGCACCATCGGTTCCCTCGTCGTCCAAGGCCTGGCCGCTGCCGGCGCCAACGTCAGCGCGTTCGTTCGCACGTCCGGAAAGCAAGCCTTCCCGGCGGGCGTCAAGGAAGTCGTCGGCGACCTGACCGACGTGCCCTCGCTGCGCGCGGCGTTGTCCTCAGTGCGCACGCTGTTTTTGCTGAACGCCGTCACGCCCGACGAAGTGACCCAAGCCCTCGTCGCGCTGAACCTGGCGCGCGAGGCCGGCATCGAGCGCATCGTCTACCTGTCGGTCATCCATGCGGACAAGTTCACCAATGTGCCGCACTTCACCGGCAAGCACACGGTCGAGCGAATGATCGAGAGCCTCGACATTCCGGCGACCATCCTCCGGCCGGCCTACTTCATGCAGAACGAGCGCATGGTCCAGCAGGTGATCCAGGGCCACGGCGTCTACCCGATGCCGATCGGCTCCATGGGCGTCGCGATGATCGATGCGCGGGACATCGCGGACGCCGCGGTCGCCGAACTGCTGCGCCGCGACCGCGCGCCCGCACCGCAACCGCGCGTGACGCTGGAACTGGTCGGGCCCGAGCTGCTGACCGGCGCCTCGGTGGCCAAGGCCTGGAGTGCCGCGCTCGGCCGCGAAGTGGCTTACGGCGGCGATGACGTGGTGGCCTTCGAAGCTCAGATGGCCGCGCTGGGCCCGTCCTGGCTGGCTTACGACATGCGCCTGATGATGGCCGGGATCCAGAAGTTCGGCATGCACGGTGCGGACGGTGCAGCGGATCGCTTGCAGGCCATCATCGGCCACCCTTTGCGCAGGTACGCGGACTTCGTCAAGGAGGCGGTTGCCGCGACGTAGGCGGTGCCTCGCGGCAGGTTGCGCTTGTGGCAGAGCCAGACATATGCAACCATCGCGCCGCCGTGCGGCGAGGCGACAAAGCGCATCGCCATCACTCGTCGGGCATCACACCAACAAGGGGGCCGCGTGGATCAAGGTGTTCAAAAGAAGGCATTCGTACTATCGCGCGGATTGCACGCGGCTCCTTCGGTTCTCTTGATGGCGGCGGCGATGCTGGTTGCCGCTTGTGGTGGTGGCGGCGGCGGTGGGAGTGGCGGCGCGGTTCTTCCCATCGCCGGCATTCCACCCGCAAATGGCGGCGTGACCCCACCGGACAACGGCAATTCCGACGGCTATCCGCATGCGTTGGAGTCCATCGGCACAGTGCGCCAGATCTACGACGGCGCACTCTCCCCTGAACTGGCGGTCAATACCTACCGCAACATCGACCGCTTGTTTCCCACGCGCACTGTCGAGCCCGGCGGCACGCCGTCTGCGTTGCCCGCTGCGGCCACGCGGCTCGCACAGGTGAGCTTCGCGGTGGGTGCTGCGAGATACAGCCTCGCCGACTTCATGTCGGTGAATCGCGTTGCCGGTCTGCTCATCCTGAAGGACGGCAAGATCGCCAATGAGACCTATCAGTACGGCAACACGCAACGCACGCGCTGGATGTCGATGTCGGTGGCCAAGTCGATCACCTCGACGCTGATCGGTGCGGCCGTGAAGGACGGCTACATTGCCAGCATCGATGACCCGGTCACCAAGTACGTGCCGCGCCTGGTGGGCAGCGCCTACGATGGTGCGACGGTCCGCAATGTGATGATGATGGCTTCGGGCGCGCAGTGGAATGAGACCTACACCAATCCGAACTCCGACCGGCGCCAATTGCTCGAGGCACAGATCAGCCAGAAGCCGGGCTCGGCCATGGATCTCATGAGCAAGCTGCCGCGCGCGGCGGCACCGGGCTCCGTCTACAACTACAGCACCGGCGAAACACAGGTGGCCGGCGAGATCGTCTACAACGCGGTCAAGAAACCCCTGGCGCAATATCTCTCCGAGAAGATCTGGTCGAAGGCCGGGATGGAGGCGCAGGCCAACTGGTGGCTCGACTCGCCCAACGGCGTGGAGATCGGCGGCAGCGGCATCAGCGCCACCTTGCGCGACTACGGCCGCTTCGGCCTGTTCGTGATGAACGATGGCGTGGCTGCCGGCCAGCAGGTGGTGCCGGCCGGATGGGTCACGGAAGCGGGCACGCCCAAGATGCTGACCGGCGGCAGCGCGATCAACTACGGCTACCTGTGGTGGATACCGCCGAGCGGCCCCTCGGCCGCAGACGGCGCCTTCTACGCGAACGGCATCATGGGCCAGCAGATCTACATCAACCGCAAGGAAAAAGTGGTCATCGTCGTCTGGGGCGCGCAGACCGACCCCGCGGGAAACGGCACCTTGCCGGTGGTGCCGTTCTTCGATGCCGTGGTGGCGGCGCTCAAGTAGGCAGTGCGAATATTCAGGCAGCCGCAGCGCCCGCTCAGATCACGCCTTCGCGCCGCAGCCTGTCCAGCGCATCGCCGCCAAGGCCCAGCGCCCCGTAGACCTCCGCGTTGTGTTCGCCGGCCGCCGGCCCGGTGCGCGGCGGCGCGGGCTTGAAGCCCGAGAAGCGCGGCACGATCGCGGGGGCGGGCAGCGACCCGAGGTCCGGATCGGGCAGGCGGATGATGGCTTCGCGCGCGATGAAGTGCGCATCGGCCATCACGTCGTCCACCGCATAGACCTTGCTGTGGGGAACGCCGCCGCGGATCAAGGCCTCGGACAGTTGCGCCAGCGTCTGGCATTCGCACCAGCCGGCGACGATCGCATCGATCTCGTCGATGTTCCGCACCCGGTCCGGCGTGGTGGCAAAGCGCGGATCGAGCGCCAGCGTCGGCTGGCCCATGGCCTGGCAGATGCGCTTGAAGATGGGGTCGGACGATCCCACGATCGTGACCCAGTGGCCGTCGGCCGTGCGGTACATGTTGGACGGGGCCGTGTAGGTGGCCCGGCTGCCCGAGCGGCTGCGCGCCTGCCCCAGCACCTCGTGCTCGACCGGCAGGGCTTCGAGCAACCGGAACATGGCCTCGGTCGCCGCGAGATCGATCTCCCGGCCCGGTGCGTCTGGGTGGCGATGGCGTTCCGCGATGGCGGTGGAGATGGCGAAGGCGCCGAACAGGCCCGCGATGACGTCGCCGAGCGGATAGTTCATGTGCTGCGGGCTGCGGCCGCTTTCGCCGGTCAGGTGGGCGAAGCCGCTCATCGCCTCGAAGATGCGCGCGAAGCCCGGGCGCTGCGCATACGGGCCGGTCTGGCCGAAACCAGTGAGGCGCAGGATGACGAGCCTGGGGTTGACCGACCACAGCGTGGGCGCGTCGAGCCCCCACTTGTCGAGCGTGCCGGTACGGAAGTTCTCGACCAGCACGTCGAAGGAAGCGATCAGCCGCAGGAACAGCGCGCGGCCCTCCGGCTTGCGCACGTCGAGCGACACGCCTTTCTTGCCGCGGTTCGAGACCTTCCAGAACAGCGCATGGTCCGGCGTGGTGGGCGAGAGCGAGCGCAGCGGGTCGTTGCCTTCGGGCAGTTCCAGCTTGACGACTTCGGCGCCCATGTCGGCGCACAGCGAGGCCGAGAACGGCGCCGCAATCACGGTGGCCATGTCGAGGATCCGGATGCCGGCGAGCGGCCCCTGCGGCGTGGCGGGCGGTGGCGTGGGCTCGGCGGCGGCGGCGGTGTGTTTGAAAGCGTCGGATGGCATGCATCGGAGTCTGTTGGCGCGCTCCATTTGCCGCAACCCATGTTTCGACATCCTGAACGCGGTGCCGGCGCGCGCTATCGCAGGCCCAGCGAAAGCTCGATGCTGTGCGCCAGCGTGAGCAGCCGCGGCGCGGCCTCCCGGCGCATCTGCGCGAAGCTGCCGCGCCGGGTTGCCACGGCGCAGTTCAGCACGAACTGCATGCCGTCCACCAGGCCGTGCAGCGGCACGGCAAAGCCATGCCGGTTCGGCTGCCAGTCGGCACGGGCGCTGCAGAAGCCGTCGCGCGCCAGTTCTTCACGCGCCAGCTCGGCCGCCGCGGCATGGCGCTCGAACTCGGCCGGCGCGGCGACGCGGATCTGGTTCAGCACCGACAGCCGCTCTTCGGGCGCGGCGCGCGCGAGCCAGGCGCGTCCGATGGCCGTGGCCAGCATGGGAAGCGGCGCGCCGATGTCGGGCGTCAGCACGAAGTCTTCGCTGCTGCGCGCAGTCTCCACGTACACCATGTGGATGCGGTGGCGCAGCCCGAGCGAGACGGCGCCTTCGATCTCGCGCGCCAGCGTTTCCATCATCGGCCGCGCGACCGGACGGATGCGCATGCTGGCCAGCAGCGGATGGCCGAGGCCGAGCACAGCCGCGCCCAGCCGGTACCTGGCGCTGGCCGGGTCGCGCCGCAGGTAGCCGAGCAGCGCGAGCGTGTGCGTCAGGCGCGCGACCGTGGGTTTCGAAAGGCCGGTGCGCTGCGCAAAGTCCTTGTTCGCGAGGCTCGATTCGCCGGGATGAAAGCACAGCAGCAGGTCGATGCCGCTCGCGAGCGTGGTGGCGAACTGGCGGTCCTTGGTGTCCGCATCTTTCATGGCGCGGCATCCAGGTCGGCTTCCACGCTGCGCGCGAGCGCGACGAGGCGTGGGCCCACGCCTTGCTCGAGCTGGCGCGGGCCGAGCCGCGAGGTGAGCACGCCGCAATTGAGCACCAGCGTCTCGCCGTCCTGGGGAATGCGGATCGGCACGCCGACCGCCTGCACGTCGCTGCGCCAGGCGCCGCGCGACACGCAGAAGCCCTTGCGCTTGAGGTCGGCCTGCGCCCGAACAAGGTCGGCTTCGTACAGCCGCACCTGGCCCGGTTCCGATGCCTCGATCTGCGCCAGCACCGCGTCGCGCAACTGCTGCGGCGCGTGCGCGAGCCAGCCGCGCCCCATGGCTGTCGGCAGCATCGGCACGGCCGCGCCGATGTCGGGCCGCCATGCGCTGAGGTCGTGGCCGCGGCAGGTTTCGATGTAGACCATCCGCGTGCGGTCGCGCATGCCCAGCGAGACCGAGCCGCCCACCTCGTCGGCCAGCTGTTTCATGCGTCCGCGCGCGACTTGCCGGATGCGCAGGCTCGCCATCAGCGGATAGCCGATCGTGAGCGCCGTGGAGCCCAGGCGATAGCGCCGCAGGTGCGCATCGAAGACCACCAGGCCGCGCGCCGCCAGCGTGTAGGTCAGCCGCGAGATCGTCGCCTTCGACAGCCCGGTGCGCTCCGACAGTTCCTTGTTGCCGAGCGCGGGCTCGCCGACGGTGAAGCAGTGCAGCACCTGCAGGCCGTGCTGCAGCGTGGTTGCGAAGTCGGGGTCGGGGTGGCGTGCGGCAGGCATGGGGGGCTCGTGTGGCGCGGTGAATGCTACGTCCGGCAGCGCGTGCTGGCGAGCGGCGGCATTCAAGATAGAGAAACATCGTTTTCCATATGTGATGCCGCTGCGTAGTCTCCGGGCCCTGGCAAAGAATCAACCGGAGACTCCCATGCGCAAGATGTTCATGCTCGCTGCCGCCTGCCTGCTGGCCGCGGCTTCCGCGGTGCACGCCGACCCGGCCGCCTATCCGGCCAAGCCGGTTCGCCTCATCGTGCCCTTTGCACCGGGCGGCTCCACCGACGTGCTGGCGCGGCTGCTGGCCGCGGCCCTCGCTCCCGAGCTGGGGCAGCCCGTCATCGTCGAGAACAAGGCCGGCGCCGGCGGCAACATCGGCGGCGACTACGTCGCCAAGTCGGCGCCCGACGGCTACACGCTGCTGATCGCGGCGGCCGGTCCCACGGTGATCAACCCGAGCCTCTACACAAAAATGCCCTACGACCCGGCCAAGGACCTGCGGCCAGTGACGCTGCTGATCCAGGAGCCCAACCTGATGGCGATCAACCCGAAGATCCCCGCGAAGACGGTGCCCGAGTTCATCGCCTATGCCAAGTCCAGGCCGAAGGAGGTCAGCTTCGGCTCCGCGGGCAACGGCAGCCCGTCCCACCTGGCCGGCGAATGGTTCAACCAGCTCACCGGCACCACGATGGTCCACGTCCCGTACAAGGGCACGGGCCCGGCAATGAACGATCTGCTGGCCGGCCAGATCGCGATGATGATCGACAACATGCCCGCGCTGTGGCCGCACGTGCAGTCGGGCAGGCTCAGGGCGCTGGCGGTGTCCACCGACAAGCGGGCCACGGCCGCACCCGAGGTGCCGACCGTCGCCGAGTCGGTCAAGGGCTTCAGCTTTGGTGCATGGAAGGGCCTGATGGTGCCCGCAGCAACGCCCACGGCCATCGTCGAGCGCCTGCACGCCGCCACCACCAAGGCGCTGGAAAAGCCCGAGCTTCGCCAACGGCTGCTGGCGCTGGGCGCCGAGCCGGTCGGCAACACCCCGGCGCAGTTTGCCGAGCTCATCAAGGCCGACACGGCCTCGTGGGCCGCGCTGGTCAAGTCCACCGGAACCAAGCTGGACTGAGGTCCGCGCGCATCCACCCCATGAAGCAAGGAGCAACACATCATGCAGCGTGACCCCCAAGCGTTCGAACAATTCCTGGGCAGCCTGCGCAGCTACGTGCGCGAGCGGCTGGTGCCCAACGAGGCGCGCGTGGCCGACGCCGACGAAGTGCCCGCCGACCTGGTGGCCGACATGGCGGCGCAGGGCCTGTTCGGCTATTCGATCCCCGAGGCCTATGGCGGTGCGGGCATGACGACCGAGGAGCTGGTGCTGGCGGCAATGGAGCTGTCGCAGTGCTCGGTGGCCTTTCGGGCCCGTGTCGGCACCAACACCGGCATCGGCTCCGAAGCGCTGGTGGCCGACGGCACCGAGGCGCAGAAGCGGCGCTACCTTCCGCGGCTGGCCAGCGGCGAGCTGACCGGCGCGTTCGCGCTGACAGAACCCGAGGCCGGCTCGGACGCCGTGTCGCTGCGCACCTCGGCGCGGCGCGAGGGCGACCACTACGTGCTCAACGGCACCAAGTGCTTCATCACCAACGCGCCGATCGCTGGCCTTTTCACGGTGATGGCGCGCACCGACCCCGACGACCTGTCGGCGCGCGGCGTCACGGCCTTCCTGGTCGAGCGCGGCATGCCCGGGCTCAGCACCGGGCCGGCCTACAGGAAGATGGGGCAGGCGGGCTCGCCCGTGTCCGAGGTGCACATGAACGACTGCATCGTGCCGGCGGAGAACGTCATTGGCGGGTGCGAAGGGCAGGGCTTCAAGACGGCGATGAAGGTGCTGAACAAGCAGCGCATCCACCTGGCGGCCCTGTGCATCGGGCCGGCGATCCGCATGCTGCAGGACGCCGTGGCGTTCGTGTCCACGCGCAAGCAGTTCGGCCAGGCGCTCTCGGGCTTCCAGCTGATCCAGGCGCTGATCGCCGACAGCCAGACCGAGATCCATGCAGCCCGCGCGCTCGTGCTGGACACCGCGCGCAAGCGCGACGAAGGCATCGACGTGACGATGGAGGCGTCGATCTGCAAGTACTTCGCGTCCGAGATGTGCGGCCGCGTGGCCGACCGCAGCGTGCAGATGCTGGGCGGCTACGGCTACATTGCCGACCACGGCATGGAGCGCTTCTACCGCGACGTGCGGCTGTTCCGGCTGTACGAAGGCACGAGCCAGATCCACCAGCTCAACATCGCCAGGCGCACGCTGGCCAAGGTCGGCTACGGCGGTGAAGGCGCCTCCTGATGTTCGGCTACAGCGACCGCCTTCCGGCGCTGCGCGAGGCGGTCCGGCGCTTCGTCGAGGAAGAAGCCATTCCGCGCGAGTGCCCGGCGCTGGCCCACGACCTGGATGCGCTCGAAGCCGCGGTGCGTTCGCTGCGCGCCAAGGCCATGGAGGCCGGCATCTACGCACCGCAGCTGCCGGTGGCGTGGGGCGGCCTGGGCCTGTCCTGGCGCGATCGCTCGGTGGTGCTCGAAGAGGCCGGCCGGAGCTTCCTTGCGCCATTGGCCATGAACTGCGCGCCGCCGGACCAGCCCAACATGATCAACCTGCTGGCCGACGGAAGGCCGGCGCAGCAGCAGCGCTATCTGGTGCCGCTCGCGCGCGGCGAGGCCCGCTCGTGCTTTGCGATGACCGAACCCGAGCCCGGCGCCGGGTCCGATCCGTCGATGCTGCAGACCGTGGCCGAGCGCCGCCCCGGCGGCTGGGTCATCAACGGCCGCAAGTGGTTCATCAGCGGCGCGGTCGGTGCCGCGTTCGCGCTGGTGCTGGCGAAGACGGGCGAGGGCGCGACGATCTTCATCGTCGATGCCGGCAACCCCGGCTACCGCGTGGTGCGCAACATCGCGAGCATCGATGGCTTCCAGATCGGCGGGCATGGCGAGATCGAACTGCAGGACTGCTTCGTGGATGACGGCGCGGTGCTGGGCGAGGTGGGCCGGGGCTTCGCCTACGCGCAGGCGCGGCTCGAACCGGCGCGCCTGTCGCACTGCATGCGCTTCATCGGCCGCGCCTCGCGCGCCATGGCGCTGGCGCAGGACTACGCCAACCGGCGCCACTCGTTCGGGCAGCCGCTCGCGCAGCTGCAGCAGGTGCAGGCGATGGTGTCCGACTCGCACATCGACCTGCATGCCGCACGCCTGATGACGTGGCACGCGGCCGCCAAGCTCGATGCCAAGCAAGGCATCAAGCACGAGTCGGCCATGGTCAAGGTGTTCGTGTCGGAAGCCGTGGGGCGCGTGGCGGACCGCGCCGCGCAGATCATGGGCGCGCTCGGCATGTCGGAAGACTCGCCCGTGTCGATGATCCTGCGCGAGATGCGGCCCTTTCGCGTCTACGACGGCGCGTCGGAGGTGCACCGCTCGACGCTGGCGCGGCGCATCCTGAAGGAATCGCTGCGTCCTTGAGGCCGTCACTCGCCGGCGGTCAGCAGGACGGTGCCGTGCGCGAGCACGCGGGTCCGGTCGTCCGATCCTTTCATGCATCCCTGCAGCTCGATGATGCTGCCGCCCTTCGGACGGGCCGCGATCGATGAAACGCTCCACTCGATCAGCACCGTCTCGCTCGCCAGCACCGGCCGCAGCAGATCGACGGAGAAGTTGATGCCCAGGACATTTCCCTTCTTCGCGAAATGCGTGGCGGTCAGCCCCATCAGCAGCGAGGTGGTGTGCGTGCCGCTCGCGATCATTGCGCCGAAGCGCGTGCTTCTTGCGAACGCCGCATCGTGGTGCAGCGGGTTCTCGTCTCCCGCGGCCAGGGCAAATGCCCTGACCTGTTCTTCGTCGAAGGTGTGGGTTCGCGAGAAGCGGTAGCCGGGCTCGACAGGTGCACCGGCAGCGGGCTCGAACTCAACCATGGCGCGCGAGGCCGGTGATGGCCTCCCGGCTTCCGGCCTGCTCGCGCAGGCGGAACTTCTGGATCTTTCCCGTGGCGGTCTTCGGCAAGGGGGTGAAGATCACCCGGCGCGGACACTTGAAATGAGCCAGCCGCTCGCGGCAGAACGAAATGATCTCCTGTTCGGAAGGCGCCGCAACGCCTGCCCTGAGCTCGATGAACACGCACGGCACCTCGCCCCATCTCTCGTCGGGCTGGGCCACAACGGCCGCATGCAGGACGGCCGGGTGCCCATGAACGACATCCTCGACCTCCACCGAAGAGATGTTCTCGCCGCCCGAAATGATCACGTCCTTCGAACGGTCGGTGATCTGCGCATAGCCGTTGCCATGCAGGACCGCCACGTCGCCGGTGCGGAACCAGCCGTTGGCGAGCGCCTTGCGCGTCGCGGCCTCGTTCTTGAAGTAGCCCATCATCACGGTGTTGCCGCGCAGCATGAGCTCCCCCGCGGTCGTGCCGTCGCGGGGAACCGGCGCCAGCGTGTCCGCATCGCCGACCATGAGGCCCTCGAACATGGCGGCGCGCACGCCCTGGCGCACCCGCAGCTTGCCTTGCTCGGCGGGTGCAAGATCGTCCCAGCCGTCCTGCCACGCGCAACTCACCGGCGTGCCGCAAACCTCCGTGATGCCGAACACATGCTCCACGTCGAAGCCCATCGCGAGCACAGCGTTCAGCACGGCCAGCGGCGGCGGGGAACCCGCGGTCAGTACCCGCACGCTGCGGGACAGCCTGATGTTCTGCGCCGAATCCGAGAGCATGGCCATCACGACCGGCGCTGCGCAGAGATGATCGACCTGGTGCGTGTCGATGGCCTCCAGCACCGCTTCGGCGGACACCCGGCGCAGGCAGACGTGGGTCCCGGCAGCCGCCGTCACAGCCCAGGTGAAGCACCATCCGTTCGCGTGGAACATGGGCAGCGTCCACAGGTACTTCGGCGCCCGCGGCATCGCCCAGTTCGTGATCTGCAGCAGGCTCATCAGGTAGGTGCCGCGGTGGCTGGCGACCACGCCCTTCGGGTCTCCCGTCGTACCCGAGGTGTAGTTCAGCGCAATGGGCTGCCACTCATCGCTCGGCCAGCGGCCGGGGAACGCCGGATCGCCGCTTGCCAGCAGCGATTCATAGTCGGTCTCGCCGATGCGTTCGCCGGGCGGTGCGAGATGGTCTTCGATGTCGATGACCGCGGGAGGGTTGTCCAGCAGCTCCAGGGCGGCGGCAACCGTCGCGGCGAATTCGCGGTCCACCATCAGCAATTTGCACTCGCCGTGGCGCAGGATGAACGCGATGCCTTCAGGGTCCAGCCGATGGTTGATCGCGTTGAGCACGGCACCTGCCAGCGGCACGCCGAAATGCGACTCCAGCATGGCCGGCGTGTTGGGCGCCAGCACCGACACGGTGTCGCCCCGCTGGACGCCCCTGGCGACCAGCGCCGACGCCAGGCGATGGCAGCGCTCGCGCGTCTGCGCCCAGGTTCGCGTCAAGTCGCCGTGCACCACCGCCACGCGGTTCGGATGCGCCAGCGCGGCGCGCTCGAGAAAGCCGAGCGGTGTCAGCGGCACATGGTTGGCCTCGCAGCGGTCGAGCCCCTTTGCATAGGATTGCGCGCTCATGTCCTTGTCTCCTTCGTGCTGTCGTGGAACGTCGTGAATGCGGAAACCGGCTCCCGCTCGGTGACCAGCGAATTCTCGATGGAGGACTCGTCGGCGTAGCCCAGGCTCATGCCGCAGACGAGCATCTGGCCCGCGGGGATGTCCAGGAATTCGGCGATCTGGCGATGGAACTTCAGGAACGCGGCTTGCGGACAGGTGTGAAGGCCGCGGCCGCGCGCGGCGATCATCACGCTCTGCAGGAACATGCCGCAGTCCAGCAGGCTTCCTTCCTGCAGTGCGCGGTCGATCGTGAAGAACAGGCCCACGGGCGCATCGAAGAAGCGGTAGTTGCGCCCATGCTGCAGGTGCATGCGCTGCTTGTCGCCCTTGGCAATGCCAAGCAGACCATAGAGGTCCCAGCCCACCTTGCGGCGCCGCTCCAGGTAGGGGGAGAGCCATTCGCGCGGGTAGTAGTCGTAGGGCTCGAGCAGTTCTCCCGATCTGGCGGGATCGTCGTCGAGCGCCGCGATCGCAGCGGACAGGCCGGCCTTCGCGGGCCCGGTCAGCACGTGCACATGCCAGGGCTGCATGTTCATGCCGGAAGCGCTGTAGCGCGCGGTCGAGAGAATCGCTTCGATCTCTTGCTGTGGCACCGGCCTGGGCAAGTAGGCCCTGATGCTGCGCCGCGTGGCAATCGCCCAGTCGACTGCGCCTTGCAGTGCCTGCGCGTCCAGCGGCGGCGCCATCATTCGGTTCATTGCGGGTTTCCTCGTTGCCGGATTGCCGAAGAGCTTAGTTCCGCAAGGATTCGATGCCCATGCCCGCAGGCCTCGATCTGGCCGGGGCTTCCGGGCATGCGGATGCGGCTTTGGGGGGCGCCGGGCGCCCCGGGCTCATTCCCGTGTGTGCGCAGAGGAGCGGTAGCTTCCGGGGCTCACGCCCGTCCATTTCTTGAAGGCGCGATGAAAGGCGCTGGGCTCCTGGAATCCGGTGCGGGCGGCGACCTCGGCCACCGTCAACGAGGCGCTCGACAGCAGGTCGATCGCGATGTCCCGCCGCAGATCGTCCTTCACGCGCTGGTAGCTCAGCCCCTCCTGCTGCAATCGGCGCTGGAGCGTGGTGCCGGAGACGCAGAGCTCCTGCGCGAGCTTCTCCAGTTCGGGCCACGCATCGGGCATCTGGCTGCGCAACCGGTGCCGCACCTGTGCGCTGGTGCTCGAGTCATTGCGGTACTTGACCAGCAGGTTGGCGGGCGCGGCCCGCAGGAAGGTGTCGACGGTCTGCGGAGATTCCGCGATCTTCAGATCGAGCAGCTCACTGGCGAACGTGATGTGCGTGGTCTGTGCGTTGAACTTCACGTCCTCGCAGAAGCGCGTGCGGTAGTGGCTGTCATCGGCCGGAGGCGGGCAGCGGAACCGCATCTCGCGCAGGGGAATCCGCCGGTGCACGAGCCAGCATGCCAGTCCATGGACGAGGATGAACCAGGTGCCGTAGCCGAACAGCCGGCGCAGCACGCCACCGTCGTGCAGGATCACGCGCGCCTCGTCGGCCGATCGCACCAGCTCCCCGCGAAAGTCGTCCAGGGTGGCGTGAAGAAAGCGGAGGATCCGGCGCAGCGCGTGCTCCAGGTTCTCCGAGCTGACCGCCGCGCGCGTCATGAGCGCATAGCTTCCGCGGCGCAGCCCGTGGCTGTCCAGCCCGAAGAACTCGTCATCCATCAGGTCGGCCAGGGCCACCCACATGCGCGAGTAGGCGGCCGCCGAAATGCGCGCACGCGGCGCGTTCAGCAGATCGCGGTCCAGCCTGGCGATCTCGAGCACGCCGCTGATGTCCATGTTCCTGAGCGCGGCGGCGCGAAGCGCCTCGTGCACGAGCTCGATGGAAACGGTGCCTTTCAGCCCTGCTGATTTCATGCGAACTCTCAAACAACGGGATGGAACACTAGCGGCGGGGCTTCCAGTTCGAAACGGCCTGAAGGAAGGCACGCGTTTCCGCGCATAGGCTCGGTGCGGCCCGGTGGCATGTAGCTGAGCTTCACGACCACCGTGCGAGTGGCCGGGTCGACGTACGTGAACTGACCCGGCAGACCCAGGGCATGGTACGCGCCGGTTTGCGGAAATGTCCACCATTGATAGCCATAGCCGCCGTTCGGCGAGTTGCTGCCGGGGCCGAAGTGGACGGAGTTTGCACGGTCATACGGGTGGAAGCCGGGGAGCTTTCGGGCGTTCGTTCGAAAAAGTGTACCGGCAGGCCGGTTCAGGCCACTGGCGAGTGGACCGCCTCGGCGAAAGCGCGGTGGTCGACCTTCTGTCCTGACGGCAACCCAGAGCGGGTTGCGCCGCGGGCTGCGAAGCGTTGTGTTTCTCTACTGGCTCAGCATCGAAGTACTGTTTGTCGAAGCCGACGACCTTCGAGTGGCAGGCGCCTGTTTCAAGCGGCTCGCGACCGCCTGATCTCAGCCAGGACCAGAAGCGCCGCGCCTGCAGTGATGGCGCAATCGGCCACGTTGAAGATGGCGAAGTCGTAGACCTCGCGCCAATGAAGATGGATGAAGTCGACCACGTGCCCCTGCCACGAGCGGTCAATCGCATTTCCCAGCGCGCCGCCGAGCACAAGTGCCAAGGCCGCCCTGAACAGCGGCGTCCCGCCGGGCTGCACCAGCAGTTTGAAGATGAACGCCGCCGCCGCGATGGCAAGTGCCGTAAACAGCCATCGCTGCCAGCCCGAGGCGTCAGCCAAGAAGGAGAAGGCAACGCCCCGGTTGTGCGCCAAGACGAGATCGGCAAAGGGCGTGATGGGAAGGATTTCGCCTCCGCGCAGGAATCGCGTGGCGAGCGACTTCGACACTTGGTCAAGCAGAACAACCGCGAAGGCAATGCCCAGATAGGGCGCCAGCCGGGCCGCCACGGCAGATATACCGTCGCGGTGCCTGTCAGCAGACACGATGATCGTCATGGGGGTTCCCGTTGATGTTGTGGGGCCGGGGCCCCTTGAGGTGCAAACACTCGTGCCGCCCCGACAGTCGATCGCCACCGGCGCGGTTCCAGGCGGTATTTTCCCGTATGAGCGCGAGCCGACGAGCGAGTTCCTCCAGTTATCAGATGCCAAGGAGGCACCTCGCGACAAATCTCGACCTGGTCCGTTTAACGATCGGACCGCTCGACGACGACCTCGCTTAACTGGACCACCGGCACGATGTCGGTGTAGTTGGCGATGTCGCCCCTGATCTCGGCGCCGTGCTCCTGGCTGGCGGCAAGGTAGCTTTCGGCCGAATCACAGATGAACGCGCACATCGCCACGAAGGCGGGCGGTGAACCGGGTGCTCGGCCGGCCAGGCCTTTTTCGACGGTGTAGTAGGCGCAGGCACTGCCCAGCCTGGCCTTCACCATCGGCATGTGCCGGTCGCGGTAGTAAGCGTGATCGAAGCGGGCGCCTTCGGTGTACGGGTACATCACTGTGACTTTGATCATTCGGTTCTCCTTGTCATCAGACATCCCACCGGTTTCAAGCGACAGGACGATCGAAGGGGCTTAGCTGCGGTAAGACGAGGGAAAGGTTGCCGAGCCTGGCTCGGCAGGCAAGCGCAGAGCGTTTGCCAGATAGCTGACGGTGCGATAGAAGCCTGCCAGCATGAGCAGCTCGAGAATGCCCTCGTCGCTGAACGCCGTCTTAAGCGACTGCCATAGGGCGTCGTCGACAGTGCAGTTGGAATGAAGCATGTCGCAAAGCTCTAACAGCAGCCTGTCCTCATCTTGCCAGCAGGTATCTCGCGGTTGTCCGGAGGCGAGCGAAAGGACTTGGGCTTCATCAAATCCGGCGTGCGATGCGAACAGTGCGATGTGGACGCCCCATTCGTACTCCGATTTACACAGCGCCGTGGTGCGCGTGATGACGAGTTCGCGCTGTCGCAAGGTTAGGTTTCCACGGTCAAGCAGCCCGCCCGCGAAAAACTTCTGGAAAAGGCGAGGGTCCCTCGCGAGCGTGGTAAACAGCACCAGAGGCGGTTTTCCACGCATGAGGCCTTCAAGCGAAGATTGGATGCCGGCGGGGAAAGGTGGCTCCGCAGGAGCGATACGAACAGTCATGGGTTGACCTCGAGCATCTGCTACATTTTCTAAAGCATTGCACTTTATCCACGTTGCTTTGAAAAGTAAAGCATGGCTGTTCTAAAGGTTGGCGCCCCTGTGCGCGGTTCAAGGACCGGCCGCCCCATCATGGTGGCTCTGGACCTACTGGGTCGAAGGTCCACGCTTCGGATTCTTTGGGAGCTCCGCGCGGAGCAGCTGACGTTTCGCGCTCTTCAGGAGGCCTGCGAGACAAACTCCAGCCTGTTGAACACGAGGCTCGCAGAGCTACGAGCGCTTGGTTTGGTTACGCACGACGAGGGAGGCTACGGACTCACCGATGAGGGGCGAAAGTTGAATGCAGCGCTGACGCCTTTGAGCGACTGGGCGCGTCAGTGGAAGCCCCCGGCGCGCTGAGTCGCGCGCCTTCAATGCGTGGGGTCTCGGGCGAAGCTAGAGGCGGGGTGTCGAGACCGGATGCATCGTCTTCGCGATCCGCGGGATTCGCATCACCCGCTTGAGGTTGTACGTAGCTCAAAAGTGGCGCAGGGTCGAAGCTGAAGTCTGGACTTATGCATGGGCCGGCAGTCGCATGTTGTTCCGAGGTCAGCTCACTTGAAAACCACGGCGAGTGCATCTTCGAAGGCCGGAAGATCGACGGCCACATGGGAGGTCGAATAGGTTTTCTCCACGATCTGGAAACCGGAGTAACCGCGTTGCAAGAGCTTTTGATAGACCGCATCGACCGGCTGATAGTTGCACTGGGTGGTATCGCCGCAGCGTGCAAGGATCAATGTTGCGGGAAGTGCCTTGTCTTTCCGCACCTCGTACATCTTCTGCTCATACGTATCAGTCTCCGCTTGCTGATATCCGTACGAACCGTCGAAGGAGAGGAAATGCGAAAAGGTGAGGGTGGTGCCGGCGCCTTCCAGAAAGAGGGCGTAGCCAGTCATGCTTCCGCTGAGTGAATGTCCTGTCAGGATTCGCTTCGTACTGTCCGCCCGATACTTCGATTCGATGAATGGGACGAGTTCCTTCGTCAGAAAGTCGTGGTACGGCACGGCGCCCGGAAAAGTGTAGTCCGTGCTTCGGCGCGATGTGCCCCCGATGCCGACCAGAACCGCATCGATGCCTTTGCGTTCAAGGATGCCCCTCAAGTTTTCGAATCGCCCGCTGGGCGCATTGACGGCGTCTCCGTCCAGGGCATAGATGACGGGATAGGCCTTGGTGCTCCCGCTATAGGACGCGGGGAAATAGATGGTTAGCTGGTAAGTCGCACCAGTCTCAGCCGATTTGATCGAATCGGAGATCGGGCGACCGGCCGCTGACGGCACTGCAGCGGGTTGCGTGGCCGATGGAAGCAGCGGAGCAACCGCACCACTGCCGCCTCCGCCCCCGCCTCCACCGCAAGCCGTCAGTCCAAGGACAAGCATCCATCCCACTATGAATAACAGTGAACTTTCTCGCATAAACGACGTTCCCACTCCTGTTGACAATCCCTGCGGCTGAATTCCAGTTCCGCGAGCGCCGAGATCAGTTGGGGCGCAAGGCTCGCCTGAGCGTCTGGAGATCGATGGTCATATCGCGCTTTCGATGTTGTTCTTCTTGTGCTCTGGGACCAGCCACGCGGCAAGCCCGTCTCGGCGCATGCACTCGGCCAGCGCGAGCTGCAGTCGCGCGCCTTCGTGCAGGTCTTGTTCGGTGGTTTCGTAGTGCATCTGGTTGAGCGCCTGGCCCTCTGTTTCGCCCATGCCATGCAGCGCGGCAATACGGCCGGCCAGGTCGGACGTCTCTTGCGGCTTGAGGCGCGTGAAGGCCTGCCGCAGATCGGGCAGATGCGCCACGAAAGCCTCGGCATCCCAGCCCTGCACCAGGCCGTCGAGGCCTTCGAGCAGCGCGGGCAGGCGCAGCAGCAGTTCAGGCGCCGCGGCCATCACCCCGTTGAGAAAACGTACCGCCTCGCGCGGCTCTGCGCCCGCGCCGAAGCGTTGCCGCACCACGGTGTCGAGTGCGTTCTCGTCCCAGTGTCCATCGAGGTACAGCAGGGCCGAAGCAGCGCCGGCCACCGCGGGCGCGGCCGACGCACCGGTCGCGAATCGTTCGAGTTGCGTACGCAGCAGGTCGAGGTCGATGGCGCCGTCACCGGCTTCTCCCGGTTCGCCTTGGAGCGAGGCCAGCAGGCGCCCAAGCTCGCGCAGTGAAAGCAGTTGCTTCACCGCGCCCGCCTCACCTTCTTCCGGGCACCCGCCCACATCGGGCAGCAGGAACAGCGCCGCGGGCCACACACGCTCCAGCAGGCTGCGCAGCTGCGGATGCTGCTGCACGCCCAGCGGCTCCCGCGCACGCCAGAGCGTGACGAGCCGATGCCCGCACTCGACCACCGAGCCGAGCGAGGCATCTTCGTCGAGGTGGGTGGAAAGCATCGAGAGCAGCTGGGGCAGCCGCGACTGCAGCCCGATCAGGCAGGCGCGCAGCAACAGCGCCACGGCCGCGCTCGCGCTGCGTCCGCGGCCCTCGTCGGACAGAGCGATCTCTTCCTTGCGCAGCTTGGCCATGCAGACGGCCTCCACGCTGGCGCCATCGCCCGCCAGTTCAATCAGCCGCGCCTCCACCAGCGGCGACCAGGCGGCGCGCCACTCTTCGAACAGCAAATGCAAACGGCTGTTGCCAAGAAAATCCGGTCCCGCGAGCCAGGTGCCGAGCCCCGTGTCGAGGTATGTCATGGCATGGAAGAAGCGGCTGCGCTCGCGGTGCGAAGGCTTGCGATAGAGATCCAGCCGCGCGATGCGCGCGGTACTGTCGTCCAGGCGCACGCCGGCCTGGCGGGCGAGCCTGCGCGCGTCCTCGATCAGCGGCGGCGAGCCTGCCGAAGGCGGCACGTCGCCGATGCGCGTGCCGCTCAAGAAGTTGCGCAGGTCGGCGGTAAAGCCGCGCGTTCCTTCGTCGATGGCGCCTTTGATGAAGCAGGAGCGGATGGCATCGAGCAGGTCTTGCCGGCCCGGACCGGCATTGCCGCGCAGCGCCGCGAGCCGCATGGCCTGCGCGGCGGCGGCCTGCACCAGTGCTGTAGACACCGCATCGGCATCGTCCTGCGCGCGGGTCTGGCGCGCAAAGCGGGTCAGGCTGTCGAGCGCCACTGCGGTGAAGGGGTCGGCCTCGCCGGCCTCGAGGCGTTCCCACACCTGCTGGTAATAGCCGGGCGACGGCATGCCCGAGGCATAGCCGTTGAGCGCGTCGAGCCGCTCGAAGCTGTAGCGGATCAGCCATGCGTTGTCGGGTGCGTCCTGGCCGGCGGGCGCCTTCGAGGGCTTGGCCTCTTGCCACTGGTTGACCAGCTCGAGCGTGTGGAAGCCGCCGGTGACGACCACGATCGGCCCCTCGACCTCGTTGCGCCAGCGACGGATGTGCGCCGCCATGTGGCGCTCCCGCGGCAGGCTCAGCTCGGCCTCGAGCACCTCGGGCTCGTAGTCGAGCCGCGCCATGGCGCACCAGCTGAACACGTCGGAAAAGAAGGCGCGCCAGTGGCCGAGAGCGGCCGACGTGCGCAGTTCGAACAATCGGTCCCACAGCTCCTGGTGGTCGACGCAGCCGAGCCGGGCGGCCATGGCGTTGAGGTAGCGGCTGTGCGCGAAATGGCGCTCTTCCATCAGGCTGCGCGCGGCGTCGCGTGCATCGCCTTCGTCGCCCTCGCCCTCGTCGCCTTCGTCGCGATGCCAGGCCTTGTCGCTCCAGGGAAGATCGATCAGCCCCAGGCGCGCGCCCAGCGCTGCGCCTTCGCGCACCGCAATCCACTCGGGGCTGTAGTCGCAAAACGGAAAGAACGACGTGCGCGATTCCGTGCGCGTCTTCTCTTCCGAGTCGGGGTCATCGACCGGAGCCTGCCGGGTGCTTTGGCACAGCCATGCAACGGGGGCGGTGGTTTGCGGGTGCTGCAGCAGCGGCAGCAGTGCGTTCAGGTCGTCCGGTCCTTCAATCAGCACAGCCGCCGGCCTGACCTCGCGCAGCAGCGCCCTCAATGCGAATGCACAGGCCGGGCTGTGGTGCCTCACGGGCACGAAGAACACGCCCTCGCCGTCCTCGCCGAACAGCCGGCCGCGCGCGGCCTCCAGCCCGGCAGGCAGAACGCTGCCGGCTTCTGCAACTACTGCCACAGCGCGCGCGTCGCGTCGTGAAAGGTCTTCCATTGCGCGTCGCGCTTGCCGCGTTCGCGCACGACGGTGTCGAAGTAGTGGCGCACGCGCTTCACATCGTCGGTGCTGTCCTTCAACACCACGCCTTGCAGCTGGCCCGCGATCTCGCGCACGGTGAGCCGGCCGCCGTTGAAATGGCGCGCTTGCAGGGCCGCCGCATAAGCCACGTTCACGGCCTCGGCCGTGGACATCACGGCATCGAGGCCCTTGATGGCGGTGCCGTCCTGCGTCTGGCCCGCGCGCAACTCCTGGAAGGTGGTAACCAGCAGCGCCACCACGTCGCGCGGCACATCGACCGGCGACTCGCCGCCACCGTCGAGTTCGCGCTTCAACTGGGCCATCACCAGTTCGACTTCGAACGAATGGTCCCGGATGGGCTTGACCGTTTCGAAGTTGAACCGACGCTTCAAAGCGGACGACATCTCGTGCACACCGCGGTCGCGCAGGTTGGCCGTGGCAATGATGTTGAAGCCGCGCTGGGCATAGAGCCGGGCATCGTCGCCCAGTTCTGGAATCATGAGTTGCTTGTCGCTCATCAACGAAATCAGCACGTCCTGGATCTCGGGCGGGCAGCGCGTGATTTCCTCGAAGCGCACCAGCTTGCCCGCACGCATGGCCTGGTAGAGCGCAGAAGGCACCAGCGCGCGCTGGCTCGGCCCCTCGGCCAGCAGCAGTGCGTAGTTCCAGCTGTACTTGATGTGGTCTTCGGTGGTGCCGGCGGTGCCCTGCACCGTGAGGCCCGAATCACCGCTGACGGCGGCTGCAAGCAGTTCCGAGAGCAGCGACTTCGCGGTGCCCGGCTCGCCCACCAGCATGAGGCCCTGGTGGCCCATGAGCGTCACGATGGCGCGGTCGACCAGCGGATCGTCGCCGTAGAACTTGCGGCTCACCTGCAGCTTCTCGTCGCCGAGGATGAAGCGCCGCACCGCGCGCGGCGAGAGCTTCCATCCGGTGGGTCGTGCATCAGTGTCGGCCGCGTGCAGCCGCGCGAGCTCGTCCGCATAGCGCGCCTCGGGGGCAAGGCGCACGGCCTGGGTCGCGGGGGAAGGAGACGGTGATGTGCCGGTGCTCATGATGATGTTGCTGCTGGTTTTTCTGCGGGTCGGCGCGGCGGGCTTACCACGGCATCTTCTTTTCCCAGCCCGCGTCGAACCCGGCGCAGGCCTGGGCAATGGCCAGGTAGTCGGCATAGGCCTCGGCCAGCAGCACCGGCGGCACGCTCGACAGCGGCAGCGCCCGGTCGCTGTAGCCGCGGGTCTTCATGTCCTCGAAGCCCAGCGTCTTGAGCGCCGCGGGCACGTTCTCCTCCGGCAGGGTGTTGCCCGAGAACTCGATGGCCACGCGCACGCCGGCCGACGAGAACTCCTTGGTGTACTGGTAGAAGAAGCCGCCGTCCTCGGCCTGCGCGCGCTGGTAGCCGAGCTTGGCAAAGCTGCCGCGCAGCGTGAAGGTGTCGCTGATCCAGCCCAGCCGGTCGTTGATTTCGCTCACCGGCTGGCCCTTGTCGTCGATGAACGCGACCGCCGGCGGCTTGCGCGTCATCTGCGCGAAGAGCGGCACCAGCTTGTAGTCCTTGAAGTGCCTGTTCCACGCGGCCGCTGTGCCTTCGTCGACCAGCGAAGCGTGGCCCAGGCGCAACTGGCTGTCGGCCGCAAGCTCGACCTCGTCGTCCTGCGTGTCGATCAGGCTGCCGTCCTCGGTGGGCCGGAAGCTGCCGCGCACCGCGCCTTCCGCATCCAGTTCGAGCCACACGAGCCGCTGTATCAGCCGCCCGGCAATCGGGTGCCGGTGCAGGTATTCGCGCCACTCGGCCTGCGGCCAGATGCGGCCGGTGCACATGGCTTCGAACAGGCGCGCGGTCTGCAGGTCGATGACCTGCTTGAGCTCTTTCCTGCTGGTCGAGAACTGGGCCTTCGCATCCCTGATGAGCACGGGGTCGTCGTTCTGGCGCGGCTCGGGCAGGGCCTTGACGATCTTGCCTTCGGGGTTGCGCAGTTCGGGCTTCATCGCGGCGTCGAGCACCACGGTGAAGATGCGGTCGCCGTACGCGAGCTCGAGCTTGCCGGTGTCGTCCAGGCCCGCGGTGGGAATGGTGCGGTCGGCGAGCTGGTCCTGCGTCCAGCCGTTGCGGTCGGCAATCTGCTGCACCAGAGCGCGCGCCTTCTCCTGGACCGAGGCGGTGCGGTAGCGGCGCGATATGCCCAGCAGCAACTGGATCACCACCGGGTCGTTGCCCGGTGCCACGCCTTCGAGCATGGCTTCGATCTGCGAGCGGCGCTGGTAATGGTCGCGCATGTACTGCTGCAGCAGCGTGACGACCTCGTGCCCCGGCGCATGGGCGGTCAGGGCAAGCGTGCCTTTTTCGCCGATCGCGCTGCCGAGGTATTCGCTCATCTTCTCGCGCTTGCACTCCTCGAAGACCTGCTCCTGCGTCTTCTGGAAGTCGGCTTCGTAGTACTGCTTGTGCTCGGCCTTCGCGTTCTGGTAGCGCTGCTGGTTGCCCTGGTAGCGCTGCGGTGCATGGGCGTTGGCATGCGCAATGCCTTCGTCGAGCGTGGGATGGCGCGTGTCGTGTGCAATGAACTGGCGCAGCACCAGGCTGCCGACGGCCTGGCGGCTGGCGGCATCGAGCAGGCCAAGGTAGCGCGTGAGCAGCGCATTGCCGCCCGGCTCCTTGAGCTTGCAGGCGAGCACCACCCACCAGCGCACGATCTCGGGTTCTACCGGGCTGCCGTCCAGCCATTTGCAGGCGGGCAGCGCGTCCAGGGAGAACCACGCAAGGCCCGCCGGAGGCTTGGCCTTCAGGCCCTTCTTCGCCTCGGCCAGAAGAATCGCCGGTGCCAGACGCGCGGAGATGTCGTCGCCCAGCGCCTCGAGCGCCGTGAGGCAGGCCGCGCGCACGGTCTCGCGGGCTTCCTTCTCGAGCGCCTTGGTGATGGCGGGCACGGCCTCGGCGTACTTGAGCTCGGCCAGCCAGTTGGCGGCCTCGATGCGCACCTCGCTCTTGGTGGCGCCGAGCGACTCGACCACGCGCCGGCCGATGTCGGGCAGCATCGACAGTGCCTTCTGCGCGGCTGCGCGGTGCGTCTTGCCTTCGCCGAGGGCCAATTCCATCACCCGCGGCAGCCAACGTGCCTGCACGGTCGGAAAGACCGCCAGCGTGCGCAGCGTGGCGTTCAGGTCGAGCTGGGTCTGGCGGCCTTCGCGCTTTGGCGGCGCGACAAGGCCCAGGCCTTCGTCGATGTACTCCGGGTGCTCCGCGAAGAAGGGCCACACGCGGTCGGCCGGCAGCACGTCCACCGCCGAGGCCTGGTTCCAGTATGGAAAGAGCGCGGTGTGCGCCACATCGTCGATCGGCATGCCGGAGCGCTTGAGCAGCTCGGCCAGCGCGCGCAGGTCGACCGAGCCCACGGGCTGGCGGCCGAGCCACTTGTGAAAGCCGTCGTCGAACCAGAAGCTGGTCCAGTGGCGCGACACGGCCAGCCAGCGGATCAGGTGCGGCATGCCGAACCCCGGCATCGACTGCAGGCGATTGCCGAAACCCACGACCTGCTGCAGCTGGCCGTTCTTCGCGCGGTTCTGGTCGTTCTTGCTGCCCTGCCCGTTGAGCACGCGCACGGCCACGCGCATGTCCTCGTCGGTGAGCTTCTTGTGGGCGGCGTAGTTGTCCTGGCGCCACTTGTACCTGTAGGTCTGCTTGGAGGCCTTGTTCTCCTCGATCTCGGCCTCGGCCGCGACGCGGTTCTTCTCGAGCAGCTCGATGCGGTTGGCAATGAGCAACTGCACCGCCTCTTCACCCAGCGGAATGTCCTCGAAGGGTTGCCAGGCCGGCGGCTCGGGCAATTCGAGCTCGCCCGCGTCGCCCGCGGCGTCGAGCCGCGACATGGCCGAGCGGATGGCCTGCTGCACGGCCTTGCTGGTCTCGGTGCCGGCCGCCACGTCGAGCAGCGCGCGCGCGGCGCCACCCGGCAGGCGCGCAAGCAGTTCGGCGGCCTGCGTGCGCTGGGTGGTGTCGCCGTCTTTGAGCAGTTGCCCCAGGAGTTCGAGCCGCTGCGCCTCGGCAATGCCCTCGAGGTGCGGCGTCGCCTCGGCGCGCACTGTCTTGCTGCCGTCGATGGCCAGGCGCAGGAACAGCGGCGCAAAGTCGTTCAAAAGCGCCTTGTCCTTGCCGATGCGCCTGGCCAGCAGAACGCGGCCCGCGGCCGACAGCTTTGCGGGCAACGCCTCGGTGGCGTCGCGCTGGCTGCGCATGTAGTCGGCAACGGCAGGGGCCTCGACCAGCCCGTCGAGCCGGTCGTGGTACCAGCTGTCCAGTCCCTTGCGCTCGAAGACCTCTTGCAGGGCGATATGCGGATCGAGTCCTTCGTGCGCGAGCAAGGCTGCAATGAGATGCACGTTCCACGCGGGCCGGTGCTTGGCGAGATCGCGCTCGGCAGCGTTGCTGGAGCTGCTCTTGTTGAAGCTCGCGAACACCGCGTCGTTGATGAGGTACTGAAGCCAGTCGGGCACCGGCGCGCCGGGATGCTCGAGCGACTGTCCGCCGTCGGCCGCCGCAAGCAGCTTGCCCAGTCGCACCAGCACGTCGAGCGCAGGAGCACTGGCATCCACGCTGGCGTAGAAGCGGCCACGCTGCTCGAGGCTCTGGTTGCCGATCTTCTCCAGCGCCTTGTTCTGGTGGTTGCTGTAACCCCAACGCAGGCGGCCGGGGGCTCCGAGCAACTGACCTGGCTCGAAGGACTTGGCAGCCTGCAGGTCGAGCAGCACGGTTTCCTGCGTGCCGTCGACCAGGAACGCGGCGCCCTTTTGGGGCAGCTCCTTGCCTGCTCTTTCGAGCGGCTCGAAGGCCTGCTTCAACAGCTGCGCCTGCTCGCGCGTCAAGCCGTTGGCGGCTGCGGTGCCGGCGCTGCCCGTGACGGCGCCCAAGATCCTGTCCAGAAATCCCATGCGTTCTCCTCGTTCTCCTGGGCGCTGATTTTGGCAGTTGGACGTGACGCTTCGGCCAGTTCGCGGCCTGCAGAAACAACTGAAGTCAAAGGTTCTAAGCCGGCTGCGCTTTCCTTTGCTCCGGCAAGCCGTCAAGTTCGCCAAGCAATTGGCACAGAAAGCCCAGCTTCAGCAACGGTACCGCGGCCGGCGCAGCGAGGTGCGCACGCAGCGCACTCGACAGCACCTCCAGGCCGACAGAGTCCGCGCGGTCGAGTGCATCGTGCAGGCGCTGCCGCTGCGCCGCGGTCAATGCCATGCGCCCGGTGGCGGCCTGCGTCTCGGCCACTTCTGTCAGGGGAGCGAGCAGGCGCGCCGCCAGCGTGGGCGCACCCACGGGCGCCGCCTGCCGCTGCTGCTGCCGCGCCTCGAGCATGCGCAGGATGCGGTTGGCGAGCGACGTCGTGCGCGCGGCCTCGTCGGCAAAGTCGAGCGACACCGTTTGCAGCGCCTTCTTCGCGTTGCTGCTCAGCACGGCGAGGGGCATGAGTTCGGTGCTCGCGGCAGAGCGCTCGATGCGCACCAGCACCGCATGCACCGGGGCACGGCGCGCGGCGAGGCGGTCGAGGTTGTCGACGCGCTGCCGGTGCTCCGGGCCAACGGGGATGCCAAGCCGCAGCCACCGGCCCGCGTCGTCCTGCACCAGCCAGTCGAGGCGCTGCTGTGCTTCGTCGAGCACCGGCGGGCGCGTGTCCGATGGCCGCAGCAGCACGGCATCGAAAGGCTCGGCCGAAAGGCCGGTGGCGGCGCGCAGGCGCACGCCCAGTTCGGACCAGTTGCCGCAGCCGATCGACTTCAGGCGCGGGTCGTCGGCCGTCCACGCAGGCAGGGGCTGGGCACGCGTGGCGCCGCCGAGCGCCAGGCGGCCGTCTTCGGCAAGGCGGGGGTGTTCGAGGCGCAGGGCCGCTTCGCACACGCTCTGCGCGGCGCCCGCGCCGGACCACAGCGCGTTGGCAGACCATGCGCTGCTGCGCGTGAAGGCGGTGTCGCTTCCGTCGGGCCGTGCGAGCGAGGCCTGCAGCACGCGCGCACCCGCCAGGTCCCAGAACGCCACGGTGAGCCCGCGCGCGCCGCCGCGCGTCTGCCACCAGTGCGCACCGAGCGGCAGCAGGTCGAGTGCGGCCGATTCGTCGAAGTCGCGCTGGAGCCGGCCGCGCAGTGCCACGGCGAGTTCACCCTCGGCCCGCGCGAGCGCAGCGCACAGCGCATGGATGCGCGCCATGAGCGCGAAGGCGTCGCGCTCCTCGGCGCGGTGGTCGCGCCGCACCAGCAGATCGACCGTGCCGCCAAGGTTGCGCAGCAAGGCGGCCAGGCGCGGCAAGCCCTCGCCGCGCGCGGACATGTTGAGTGCCAGGAGGCGCGCCGACGTCAACTCGCTCACGTGCGAGAGGCCGCCAGTGAGCAGTTCTTCCAGCATCGACTCCACCTGCAGCAGGAACGCGCGCTCTCGCTCGCCGAGGCGCACGGTGTCTTCGACCGGCGCGGGCCGCGCGCTCTCGGGCCATGCGAAGGGCTGCCCGTGCGCGCTGCGCAGCGCGGCAATGGCGATCAGGTGCACCGCCTTGCGTTCCGCGGCAGGCACCTCGGACACCATGCCCGCATAGCCCGCGCCCGCCACCCAGCGGCAGGAGGCGCCGAGCTCGGGCAAATTCATGATGAGCGCGCCGCCTTGCACCCGCCATTCGACGACGCTGCTGGCGGCGGCTGCGGCGCGGCGCACGGCCGCCACGCCCGCGGCCTTGAAAAGCGCCGCGGCATCGAGCGCGAGGATTTCCGCGAGCGGGTCGGCACCGGGCGGTGCCTGTCTGTCTTGCTGCTCGTCTGAAGGCGCGCCGCCTGCGCTGCCTGGCGCGGCCGGCTCCAATGCACGCAGCCACAGCGCCGCGCCAAGTATGTGCTTGCAGATGCCCGGTGCCGGGCAGTCGCAGCGCGCCTGCTGCGGGCCGCGTGCATCGAGCTGCACGCGCTGGCCGTCGGCCGTCACCACCCCAGCTTCGGTGCCCTGCTCTGCCCATGCGATCTTGCCCGCCTCGACGTCCTTTGCGGCACGCCGAAGCAAGCCAGGGTTGGCGAGCGTGGCCAGCGTGTCGTCGTCGTAGGCGCGATAGCCGTCGTGCCAGGCCATCAGTTCATCACTTCCGCGAGCCACTGCGCGAAATGCGTGGGCGTGAGGGCCGCAACGTGCATGCCTTTGTCGGCCAGGCGCTGCGCCATTTGCCGGTCGTACACGGGGTTGGCCGATTCGTCCAGCGCGGCCAGCCCGAGCAGCTTGACGCGCGACTGTGCCATGCGCTGCACCGCGGCCAGGAGCGGCCCGGGCGCGGCGCCTTCCATGAAGTCGCTGATGAGCGCAAACACCGTGCGTTGCGGGTTGCCCACCAGCGACTCGCAATACGCCACCGCACGGCCGATGTCGGTACCGCCGCCGAGTTGCACCGTGAGCAGCACCTCGACCGGATCGTGCGCCAGGTGCGTGAGGTCGACCACGCTGGTGTCGAACACCACCAGCTTCACTCGCACCGCGGGCAGCGAGCTCATGATGCCGGCAATGACGGCGCTGTAGATCACCGAATCCATCATCGAGCCGCTCTGGTCGACGCAAAGCACCACGTCCCAGGGCAGGTTGCGCTTCACGCGCGCATTGAAGCGCGGATGCTCGATGACGATTTGCTTGCGCTCCACGTCGTAATGCTTGAGGTTGGCCGCGATGGTGGCGCGCGCATCGAAGTTCTGTGCGCTCTTGATGTGCGAGCGCCGCATGCGGTTGCGCCGGCCGACGAGCGCGTTGACAAAGTCGTTCCTGAGCTTGCGCGTGATCTCGTCGACGGTTTTCTGGATCACCTCGCGCACCGCGTCGCGCATCTGGCCCGACAGCCGCCCGCGCATGCCCAGCAGTGCCTTGGCGAGGCCGGGCGTGGCGTCGAGCGAGCGCAGCACCGCCGGGTCGGAGAGCAGGTCGGTCAGCTGGTAGCGATCGATCGCCTGCGTCTGCATGCGCTCGAAGACCTCTTGCGGAAAGAGACTCCGCGATCGGTTGAGCCAGTCGACCGCGCGCAACTGGCTTGGGTCGAGCGAACCCGGCCCGCCGCTCGGCCGGGCCAGGCCGCGGCCTTCGTATTCGCGGCCGTAGAGATATTCGAGCGCCTGGTCGAGCTTCCAGTCGCCCGCCGAGAACTGCGTTTGCGACAGAGGTTGCGCCGCATAGCGGCCGAGGATCAGGCGCCAGCGGCGCAGGGTTTCTTCGGACGACATGCGCAATGCGTTCGCAAGGACGGGTGGAAGGAACGGTCGGGGAGAGGAGCGCCGGCAGCTTATCAGACGGCAGCGCGTGTCATGCTCACGCCGTCCTTGTCTCTTCCTAATGACCAGGTTTTGCGGGAGCGGCGGCAGAAACGGGCATGTACGACTCGTTGCTGCCCTTGAAACAGTGCAGGCAACGCGAGCGACAAAGGCGCCGAGCGTGTCGCCGTCACCAACAGCGTTGGGGCCACAGGAAATCGCCACCCTGGAAGCTGCCATCGAAGCTTGTGTGCAGGTCGGCCGAGCCGTGCCACCCCCCACAATATTCAGATGGCTTGATGACCAAAGGCTTCGATGCCCACTACAACCCCATTTCCGGCCGCGTGCAAAACAACGTGCGCTATCAAGGCGAGATGCTCGCTCTTTACGCGTTCAACAAATGCATGGTGGACAAGGGCATCTCCCTTGGGTAGCCGTGGGCTGTCGAGCGAGCGGTAGTTGCGGCTCGCCGTGCGGCTGCTTTGGAGCGCCGGGAATGTCTCGTTCGGGCCCGAAACGGAAGTTCGTCTCGCTCCAAAGGTGCCGTTCGCCGTCAGTGGTTTGTAGGCCCTAGGCCGACCTACGCCCCCTTGAGTTGCTGAAGGATGCGCATCGCTTCCCGATAGATTTCCGGCCAGTCTATGCTGTGCCTTGCTCGGAATCGCATGTCGGCAACGATTCCCGGTCGCCAGTAGAAAGCATTCATGCACCGGTCGAACCTTGGATTTGAGTCTCGGCATGACAGCACTGCGCCATTAGGGTCGCTGTCGACATGGGCGGTAGCGACGTACCAAAGTCCTGGACCGAGGCCGTCCGTTTCGGTTGTGCGCCACATTTCCAAACCGGGGCGAAGCGTTGTCTTGCTGAGCAGTCGACCTTCTGCCTCTGCCTGCCGTAGACGGTCAAAGCGGCTTGGCTCCTTCCTCAAACCAGGGTCGTTGCGCAAAAAGACCTCCACCGAGATGTCATAGCCATGCCCCTTCAGGGCCAATGCCTGTGCCCCCGCAGGCCTTGGCAAACCAGGGTCGAGCGGTTTGTGCTCCCACCATTCGAACGAAGCACCATTGTTGGCTGAGCTGAAGTACTTCCTCGGCCCAATGAACCATTGTCCGTTGACCTTTAGAGCAACTTCGTTTGGTGCTTGCTTCGGCGTGATATCGCCTTCGCAGATCCTGTCCATGCATCGAGCGTGGGTCATCTCGGCAAGCTCAGCCTTGCGCTGCTCCGATGGTCCGCACGTGGCAAGGAAGAGCACGCAACCCAAGGCAGCGCCGATCGAGCGTGTCAGTCGAAGCAGCTTCATCCCTGGCTCATTACGGAAAAGACTGCAAGCTGCATTTCAAAGCTCAAGATCGAAGACCGGTTCTGGCCGGAAAGGGTCAACGATTTGAAGCACCAATGGCTCTCGCCGCATACACCCCATCGGGGGTTCGAACTACGCGGTAAGAACGATTTGAAGGTAATAGGGGCAGCGAAGGGCAATGCGAATCCGGGTTGAAATCCAAATTCATGCGCACGTCGTACTCCGCGCTACCCGCCTCGGCATCAATCAGAATGCCCCACACCGCAAGTTGACGGCTACTGGTGCCCGCGTCGTCATGAGCTTGCCAAAACTCAGGGAGTTCGGAACGCGAAAGCTCTACCGCCGTCGCCGTTGCCCTTTCTGAGCAGGCCCAAATCTTAGAAAACTGCATATTAGCGATCGCCACTAGCTCATCGCGTCGCTCGGGCGGCCCAAGCACCCAAACCAGGGTCCTGCCCACTTGGAATTCCTCCCGGTCGGGATAGGAGCCAAGCGGGCTCGAAAGCGGAGGGCTTTTCATGCGAGTTCAGCGCGAATTGTTAATGGTCAGACTGCGGCCTATGGCTGACTTTAACTGGCGTGCACGCGTGGCCAAAGGCCCTGTTGGCTGCAAACTGGAGGGGCGTGACGAACTTCCGGTTTTGGCTGCATTTTGCCCTTGACCTGGCACCCCTCATTCAGGGCGCCAAGTTCTCATCAGGCTTCCGTCTGCTCAGCCATCTCCAGTGCGTCCTCGACCTCAATGCCGAGGTAGCGCACAGTGCTCTCGAGCTTGGTGTGGCCGAGCAGGAGCTGCACCGCGCGAAGGTTCTTCGTTCGGCGGTAGACCAGGGATGCCTTGGTCCGACGCATTGAGTGGGTGCCGTACTCGGCCGGATCCAGTCCGATCTCTTCCACCCAGCCATCAACAATTCGGGCGTACTGCCTGGTCCCGAGATGCGGCGACGAATGCACCCGGCTCGGGAACAGGAAGTCCTCGGAACGAAGGTGGGCCAGATTGATCCAGCTGGACACGGCCTCCCGCGTCGGATCGGTGAGCTCAAATTGGACCGGTCGCCCGGTCTTTTGCTGAACCACGTTCGCCCGTGCGGCCGTCCGATCGCCGTTGGCAACATCGCGGACCCGCAGCTTCACCAAGTCGCACGCCCGGAGCTTGCTGTCGATTCCGAGATTGAAAAGTGCAAGGTCACGAGTACGACGGGACAACTGGAGGCGAGTGCGGATAGCCCAAATTTCCTTGAGCTTGAAAGGCCGCTTCTGTCCCACGAGTTTGCCCTTGTTCCACGGCGGCCGTGGTGCTGAGACGGTGAGAGCGTCCATGTCGATCTCCTATGCAGTTTAGGGATCGAAACTTTGCGCCAGCGGAGGCGCATGGGAGGCGAAGCGGAATTCGAAGGCTCGCGAAAGCGGTCAATAGAGAGAAGCGTCTTGAACATGCCCCCGCTTCTTCTGCATGATTCCTTGGGGTCTAATTCCGCCATGTTTCAAGATGACGGCCTCGATGAATTCTCTGCGGCTCTAGCGGCTGCGGGAGTGCGGAGCGAACTATTTCATGACTGCATCCACATTCCTTTGTTGGAGGATCAAGGTTTGGTGGAGGTGAAATCTTGGGGCGCCAGAGAGCGCTCCGTGCAGCTCTTCAAGGGAAGAGATTCCCGCGACCTAACGGTGGCGCCAGGGGAGTTCGGTTGCGAACCGACTGAGGCGGTAGAGCGCCTACTTCAAAGGCTGAGGGAATGCGGGGTGCACGCGCAGCCGATAGGCGAAGAATAAAGGTCCCGCCATGTGTCCGGTTTTGGCCGGCAACTGGCCTCACACTGAAGCGAAGATCAGTTGGACGCCACCCTCGGTCACCGCAGGCACAGCGATGGTCGCCAAGAAGTGCTCTACGCATGGCACCAATTCCCACCCGGCATCGGCGTCGAACGGCGCCGGCTCACCCGAAGCGTTGTAGATAACCTTGGCGGTGTTCTCGGCGACAAATAGAAGGCTCTTCAGGGCCGGGTCGATGGCACTGTCTCGCGCTTCGGCGACCAACGTTATCCTGCGGACCTCATTGAAGGCCGCATGCGCGAGCCGCCAATCGGATGGAACCTTTGCCAACTCCACCACGCGGTCGATAACAGGTAACGAGGGGCTGTATTGCATGCAGAACATCAAGAGGTCCGCCGCCCAGTTGACCCGCTCATGTGGTTGCATCGGCTCGTAGAGTGCTCGCCCACAGTCCAGAAAGCGCCCCTCTGCCCAGGCTTGCTTCGCTTTGACGATCGACAGAGTCTGCTTCATGCTTGCAACTATGGCATGTCCGCGGAGCCGACGTTCGCAAGAGGCCGCTTCTGGCCGACTGTAGTCGGCCGAATCGTGCAGCTCATGACTGCCTTTGCCTCACTTCAATATGCTGTTGGTAACAAAGCCGACACCGCAGGCATGGCAGTAGAACCCAGGCACGAACTGCTGCAAGGGCGCCTTCTGCAGGTTCTCGGTGCTGCACTCGTCGATGGCCAACTGGTCGCGCCGCCTATAGCCGGCTCGCTCCTCATCGGGAAACAGCAGGCGTGGACTAGCTCTTCCGATGAGAACAAGCTTCGCCTTGACTTGCGCATCGCTGTGACATCGAGGGCATGTGTTCGCTGCTGACGGCGAAGAAGGCATAAAACTCTCAGTTTGGTTGATGACGGCGAGAGGCTGCTATTGGCCGCATTCCGAACTACGGGCGAGTTCGAGAGCTCGGGTGCGGCTCAACGCTGTCAAAGCATACTGTCAGTCCAGTCGACGAGGCAGGTAAGCCGTTGACCTCCTCGTCAACCTGCAGCAACACCCTCCAGTGCGGCATGTCAGAGAGCGAGCGCTGAACTGCTGCAACAAGCTCTGGCGTAATGTAATAGTCCGCTCGAGGCCGTTGTTGACGGCTGGGTGGTTTAAGGCGTGACGTCTGTGACGTGTTGAAGCAGAGCGAACGCCACGCGCCATGCGCGGCCGTCGCAGTGAACTGTGGCCGTACGCTGGTTGATCCGAACGATTTCTCCG
>NZ_JBFTLJ010000014.1:0-170635 GCF_056396385.1 Variovorax sp. 05T418
TGGTTGAAGCGCGCGCATTCCTMGAGCACGGCCTGCGCGGTTTCGAGGCCGGCGTCCTCGAAGCCCGGCAGCCTGGCGATCTCGCCGATGTTGGCCAGGTGCTCGATGTCGAACAGCATGTCCTTGAGGGGGGCGGTGTAGCTCATCTCTTGTCTCCAGATACAGCGGATACGAAAAGGGCATCGCGAACGATGCCCTCCGGCTCAGTGCGGCAATCGCGTCAGAGCGCCTTCACCAGTTCCGGCACCGCCGTGAACAGGTCAGCCACCAGGCCGTAGTCGGCCACCGAGAAGATCGGCGCCTCTTCGTCCTTGTTGATCGCCACGATCACCTTGGAGTCCTTCATGCCGGCCAGATGCTGGATCGCGCCCGAGATGCCGGCTGCGATGTACAACTGCGGCGCGACGATCTTGCCGGTCTGGCCCACCTGCCAGTCGTTGGGGGCGTAGCCCGCATCGACCGCGGCGCGGCTCGCGCCCAGGCCCGCGTTGAGCTTGTCGGCCAAGGGCGTCATCACTTCGGTGAACTTCTCGGCGCTGCCCAGGGCCCGGCCGCCCGAGACGATGATCTTGGCGGCGGTGAGTTCGGGGCGGTCGCTCTTGGTGACTTCGCGGCCCACGAAGCTGGACTTGCCCGAATCGGCCACGCCTTCGGCCGTTTCAACGCTTGCGCTGCCACCGGTGGCGGCTGCGGCGTCGAAGCCGGTGGTGCGCACGGTGATCACCTTGATCGGGTCTGCGCTCTGCACGGTGGCGATGGCGTTGCCGGCGTAGATCGGGCGCTCGAAGGTGTCGGGGCTCTCGACCTTGGTGATGTCGCTGATCTGCGCCACGTCGAGCTTGGCGGCCACGCGCGGCGCGACGTTCTTGCCGTTGGCAGTCGAGGGGAACAGGATGTGGCTGTAGTTGGCAGCGATGGCGAGCACCTGGGCGGCGACGTTCTCGGCCAGGTTTTCTGCGAGCGACGGGCTGTCGGCCACGATGACTTTGCTGACGCCCACGATCTGCGCGGCGGCCTTGCCGGCTTCGGCGGCATTGGCACCGGCCACGAGCACATGGACGTCGCCGCCGCAGGCGAGCGCCGCGGTCACGGTGTTGAGGGTCGCGGGCTTGACGGTCGCGTGGTCGTGTTCGGCAATAACAAGTGCGGTCATTTTTTGTTCCAAAAAATCTTGATCAGTTGGGGACAGAGCTTGCGGCTTCGCCACTGCGGTCTGTCCCGCAATGCCTTCAAATTACCTTCGCTTCGTTCTTCAGTTTGTCCACCAGCGTTGCAACATCAGGCACCTTGATGCCGGCGCCGCGCTTGGGCGGCTCGCTGACCTTGAGGGTCTTCAGGCGCGGCTTCACGTCCACGCCAAGGTCTTCGGGCTTGAAGGTGTCGAGCTGCTTCTTCTTGGCCTTCATGATGTTGGGCAAGGTGACGTAGCGCGGCTCGTTCAGGCGCAGGTCGGTCGTGATGACGGCCGGCAGGCTGAGCGTGATGGTCTCCAGGCCGCCGTCGACTTCGCGCGTGACGGTGGCCTTGCCGTCGGCCACTTCGACCTTGGAGGCAAAGGTGGCTTGCGGCAGGTCGGCCAGCGCGGCGAGCATCTGGCCGGTCTGGTTGGCGTCGTCGTCGATGGCCTGCTTGCCCAGGATGATCAGCTGGGGCTGTTCCTTGTCGACCAGGGCCTTCAGCAGCTTGGCGACGGCCAGCGGCTGCAGCTCTTCGGTGGTCTCGACCAGGATGCCGCGGTCGGCACCGATGGCCATGGCGGTGCGCAGGGTTTCCTGGCACTTGGCGTCGCCGCAGGAGACGGCGATCACTTCAGTGACCACGCCCTTTTCCTTCAGGCGCACGGCTTCTTCCACGGCGATCTCGTCGAAGGGGTTCATGCTCATCTTGACGTTGGCAATGTCCACTCCGGTGCCGTCGCTCTTCACGCGCACCTTGACGTTGTAATCGACGACCCGTTTGACAGGCACTAGAACCTTCATTGACTTGACTCCATTGGGATTGCAAAAAGGGGGCTTCGAGGGCAGCCGGTCATTTTAGGGTCCGGCCTTTGCCGCACCTGCGCCCATGGCGACTTGGCACCGCCGTGCAACAAAAAAGAACGACCGTGCTTTTTCGTGATTATACGGCAGCCTCGCGCGTGGCGGAAACGCCCGGCGGCAGCGACTCCACCCGCAGCACGCGCTGCGGATAGGGAATGTCCACGCCCGCGCTGCGCAGGCCCTCGAGAATGGCGATGTTGATGGCCGAGCGCACGTTGTCCTTGCCCTTGTCAGGGTCGGCCACCCAGAAGTTCAGCGTGAACTCCAGCCCGTCGGGCGCGAAGCTGGCGAGATAGGTCACGGGCTCGGGGTCGGTCATCACCCGGGCCTGGGCCTTGGCCGCCGCGCACAGGATGGCCTGCACCTGCGCCACGTCGCTGTCGTAGCCCACCACGATGCTGGTCGTGATGTTGAACTTGCGGTCCGCCATCGAGAGGTTCTCGACGCGGCTGGTGATGAGCGACTCGTTCGGCACGATGGCCTCGCGCCCGTTGCCCGCGCGGATGAGCGTGTAGCGGGTCTTGATGTCGGTGATGCGGCCCTCGAAGGTGTCGACCTTGACGTTGTCGCCGATGCGGATGGAGCGCTCCAGCAAGATCACGAAGCCGCTCACGTAGTTGGCCGCCAGCTTCTGCAGCCCGAAGCCCAGGCCTACGCCCAGCGCGCCGCCCAGCACCGAGAGCGCCGTGAGGTCGACCCCCACCGCCGACAGCGCGAACAGCAGGCCCACCAGCAGCAGGATGGCGCGCACCGCGTTCGAGGCCACCTTGCGCATCGACAGGTCGGTCACGGCTTCGCGCAGGATGCGCTTCTCGATGGTGGCGGCAATCCACAGCGCGATCACCAGCACCAGCCCGGCCGACAGCACGCCCTGGATGATGGTCTGCAGGCTGACGCTCGTCTTGCCGAAGGCCAGCGTGATGCCGTCGAGCTCGGCCAGCACCGGCGGCAGCAGCCCGACGATCCAGAGGATGGCGGCCATCCAGGCGAGCCACGAGATCGTTCGCTCCAGCAGCCGCACCAGGTTGGAGGCCGGAAAGACCGCCCGCATCACGCGCGCGAACAGCCGGATGACCGCCAGCGACAGGAACACCGACACCCCGATGCGCAGCACCAGTACGGGCTGGTAGCCGCTCACCAGGCGCCGGGCCAGCTCGGCGAAGACCAGCGCCAGCAGCGGGAACAAGAGCCCGTCGAAGGTGCGCTCGCCGAACCAGATGGAATCCTTCGGCTGGTCGCGCCCGAACCAGCGGGTGGCCACCCAGGCCAGGACCACGCAGGCGACCAGTGCCGCCAGCTCGATGCCCAGGCCGCGTGCGTCGACCTGGCCCAGGCGTTGTGTGAAATCGTTGAAATTCATCTCTTGGAAAAACAGGGCGCGGCATGTGCGCCGGCGGCTCTACAGATCGGCAAGGACGCGGATATGGGCTTCGACGCTGCGCGCGAGGGCGTCCAGGTTGTAGCCCCCTTCGAGCATCGAGACGATGCGGCCCTGCGCATGGCGCTGCGCGACGTCCCGCACGCGGCCGGTGATCCAGGCGAAGTCGTTCTCGGTGAGGCCGAGCTGGCCCAGGTCGTCCTCGCGGTGGGCGTCGAAGCCCGCGCTCACGAAGATCATCTCGGGCGCGAATTCCTCGAGCCGGGGCATCCAGGCGGCCTCGATCAGCTCGCGCACGTCCATGCCCCTGGTGTAGGCCGGGATCGGCAGGTTGAGCATGTTGGAGGCCGGGTGATCGGTGCCGCTGTACGGATAGAACGGATGCTGGAAGAAGCCCACCATCAGCACGCGCGGATCGTTCGACAGGATGTTCTCGGTGCCGTTGCCATGGTGCACGTCGAAATCGACGATGGCCACGCGCTCCAGCCCGTGCACCTCGAGCGCATGCCGCGCCGCAATGGCCACGTTGTTGAGGAAGCAGAAGCCCATGGCCTGTTCATAGCAGGCGTGGTGCCCGGGCGGGCGCACCGAGCAGAACGCGTTGTCGACCTCGCCCGCCATCACCGCGTCGGTGGCAGCAATGGCGGCGCCGGCGGCGCGGCGCGCAGCCAGCAGGGTGAAGCGGTTCAAAATGGTGTCGGGGTCGAGCTGCGCATGGCGGGGGCCGCCGGCCGGCTCGTCGGCCACCAGGCGCTGGTGCAGCGATTCAAGGTGTTCGAGGTGCGCCTCGCTGTGTGCGCGGGTGATCTGGGCCAGGGTGGCCAGCGGCACGTCGCGGTGTTCGAGGGCATCGCCCACGCCGGTGAGCAGCAGCCTGTCCTCGATGGCGTCGAGCCGTTCGGGACATTCGGGATGGCCCCGGCCCATGTCGTGCTTCCAGCAATCGCGATGTGTGAAGTAGCCGGTCTTGCCCATGTGTTTGCCGTGTCTCTGTCGTATCTAGACCTCACACGGCATGGGGCCGCGCAGTCTTACGGTATCGTTTGCATATGGATACAAATATGGACGTTGCTGCGAAGCTTGCCACTTTGCTGAGTCAGCTTAACACGGTGATCGTGGGCAAGGAGCCCCAGGTGCGCGACTGCGTGGCCTGCCTGCTCGCGGGCGGGCACCTGCTGATCGAGGATGTGCCGGGCGTCGGCAAGACCACCCTCGCCCATGCGCTGTCGCACACCTTCGGGCTGCAGTTTTCCCGCGTGCAATTCACTGCCGACCTGATGCCGGGCGACCTCTCGGGCGTGGCCATCTACGACCGGGGCCAGCAGGCCTTCGTCTTCCACCCCGGGCCGATCTTCGCGCAGGTGCTGCTGGCGGACGAAATCAACCGCGCCAGCCCCAAGACGCAGAGCGCGCTGCTCGAGGCCATGGAAGAAAAGCAGGTCACCATCGAAGGCGAGACGCGGCCGCTGCCCACGCCCTTCTTCGTGATTGCCACGCAGAACCCGCAGGACCAGCTCGGCACCTTCGCGCTGCCCGAATCGCAGCTCGACCGCTTCCTCATGCGCATCTCGCTGGGCTACCCCGACCGCGCCGCCGAACGCGAGCTGCTCTCGGGCGCCGACCGCCGCGAAATGCTGGCCACCCTGCCCGCGCTCCTGACAGCCGGCGAGCTCACGGCGCTGCAGCAGCGCGTGCAGCAGGTGCATGCGGCCGAGCCGCTGCTGAACTACGTGCAGGACCTGATCGCGGCCACGCGCTCCGGCCGCTGGTTCCTGCAGGGCCTCTCGCCGCGCGCCGGCATTGCCGTGCTGCGCGCCGCCAAGGCGCAGGCGCTGCTGGCCAACCGCAACTATGTTGCGCCCGACGACGTGCAGTCGATCCTGCCGCAGACCATTGCGCACCGCCTCACGCCGGTGGGCGACGCGGGCCGGGGCGCGGTGGAGCAGGTGCGCGCGATGATCGCGGACGTGCCGCTGCCGTGAAAACAAGCACGCCCGCCGGCCGCCGATGATCGCGTCGCTACGCTCGCGCATGGACGGCTGGTTCCTGTCGCGCCGGCCGCCTTCGGACACGCTCGAGCTCACGCAGCGCAACGTCTACATCGTGCCCACGCGCGCCGGCTGGACGCTGGGCGCCACGCTGCTGGTGCTGCTGATCGCGTCGATCAACTACCAGCTCAACCTCGGCTACCTGCTGACCTTCCTGCTCGCGGGCAGCGTGGCCGTGGGCATGCACGTGAGCCACGCCACGCTACGCGGCCTGGCCATGCACATGATGGCGCCGGAGGCGCACTATGCGGGCGCCGCCGCGGTCTTTCGCGTGGTGCTGCACAACACGCGGCGCAGCGTGCGCTACGGCATCGGCATGGCCGTTCGCGGCAGCGGCCAGTGGGCCTGGACCGACGTCCCGGCCGAGGGCAGCGCCACCGTCGAGATCGCCTTCAAGCCCGAGCGGCGTGGGCTCCATCCAGTGCCCACGCTCACCGCCGAAACGCGCTTTCCGCTTGGCACCTTCCGCGTCTGGACGGTGTGGCGCCCGGCCGCGAAGATGCTGGTCTATCCCGCGCCCGAGGCGCATCCGCCGCCGCTGCCGCCGGGCGAGCCGCTGTCGGGCCCGGCCGCCACGTCGGCCGCCCTGCGCGCCCAGGCCGCCGGCGAATACGACGGCCTCCGTGCCTACCGGCGTGGCGATCCGCTCAAGCTCGTGGTCTGGAAGAAGGCGGCCCGCGCGCAAGCCACCGGCTCCGAAGACCTGGTGAGCCGCGACACGCAGCAGACGCAGCGCGAAGAACTGTGGCTCGACGCCCAGGCCACCCAGCTGGCCGACACCGAAGCCCGGGTGTCGCGGCTGTGCGCCTGGGTGCTGATGGCGGACCGCCTGGGCGTGGACTACGGCATCCGCGTGGCCGCGCGCGTGGTGCAGCCCTCGCAGGGCGAAGCCCACCGAAGAGCCTGCCTGGAGGCGCTGGCGCTATGTTGAATCATCCGAACTCCGCTCGTTCTTCTCCAGGCCGGGAGCCGCGCACATGAACAAGTTCATGCGCGAGATCTCGGCGCTGCCACGGGACGCCCGGGACACGCTGTTCCTGCTTGCGGTGATCGCGCTCATCGTGCTGCCGCAGGCCGCGAACCTGCCCTGGTGGTGCACCGCCATCACGGCGATGGTGCTGGTGTGGCGCAGCACGCTCGCCGTGGAGGCCCGTCCGCTGCCGGGCAAGTGGGCGCGCGTGGGCCTGCTGGTGCTGGCGCTGGCCGCCACCTTCGCCACCCACCGCACCCTGCTGGGGCGCGACGCCGGGGTCACGCTGATCGTGATCCTGCTCGCGCTCAAGACGCTGGAGCTGCGCGCGCGCCGCGACGCCTTCGTCATCTTCTTCCTGGGCTTCTTCGCGATGCTCACGAACTTCTTCTACTCGCAGTCGCTGATGACCGCGGTCGCCATGCTGCTGGCGCTGCTGGGCCTGCTCACCGCGCTGGTCAATGCGCACATGCCGGTGGGCAAGCCGCCATTGATGCAGGCCGCGCGCACCGCCAGCTGGATGGCCCTGGCGGGCGCGCCGATCATGCTCGCGCTGTTCCTGCTGTTTCCGCGCTTTGCGCCGCTGTGGGGCACGCCCGCCGATGCGATGGCCGGACGCACGGGCCTGTCGAACACCATGCGCGTGGGCACCATTGCCGAACTCGCGCTCGACGGCAGCATTGCGGCGCGCATCAAGTTCGACGACAACCGCGCGCCGCCGCAGAGCCAGCTGTATTTCCGCGGTCCGGTGCTCGCGCAGTTCGACGGGCGCGAGTGGAGCGCGCTGCCGTCCTGGGCGCGCGGCGCGCCGCCATCGGGCAACCTGCGCACCAGCGGCCCGCCGGTGCGCTACGAGGTCACGCTCGAGCCCAACCACCGCCCCTGGCTGCTCACGCTCGATGCGGCGCCCACCGCACCGCAGGCGCCCGGCTATGAAGTCACGGGCACGCCCGACCTGCAATGGGTGGCGAACCGCCCCATCTCCGATCTCGTGCGCTACCGCGCCGAGAGCTACACCCAGTTCCACAGCGGCCCGCTGCGGCAGACGGCCGCGCTGCGGCCCTACCTCGCGCTGCCGCCCGGATCGAACCCGCGCACCGCCGCGCTCGCCGCGGAAATGCGCGCCCAGCCCGCGCTGGCCAGCGGCGGCACCCAGGCCTTCATCCGCGCCGCACTGCAGCGGCTGCGCACCGGCGGCTACAGCTACACGCTGGAGCCCGGCGTCTACGGCAACGACACGGCCGACGAGTTCTGGTTCGACCGCAAGGAGGGCTTCTGCGAACACATCGCCTCGGCCTTCGTGGTGCTGATGCGCGCGGCGGGCATTCCGGCGCGCATCGTGACCGGCTACCAGGGCGGCGAACTCAACAGCGTCGACAACTACTGGGTCCTGCGCCAGAGCGATGCGCACGCCTGGGCCGAAGTCTGGGAAGACGGCACCGGCTGGGTGCGCGTCGATCCCACGGGCGCGGTGTCGCCGGGGCGGGTCGGCCAGCTGCAGCGGCTGGTGCCGCAGCCGGGCCTGTTCGCCGGCGCCATCGGCGCGATGAGCCCCACGCTGGCGCAGAACCTGCGCGCCGCCTGGGAGGCAGTGAACAACGGCTGGAACCAGTGGGTGCTCAACTACACGCAAAGCCGCCAGCTCAACCTGCTCAAGAGCATCGGCTTCAACGCGCCGAGCCTCGAGGACCTGGCCTACGTGCTGCTCTACCTGCTGGTGGGCGCAAGCCTTGCCGGCGCGGCATGGACCCTGTGGGAGCGCAGCCAGCACGACCCGTGGCTGCGCCTGCTCGGCCAGGCACGCGCACGCCTCGCCAAGGCCGGGCTCCAGCTGCCCGACACCGCGCCGCCGCGCCAGATGGCCGCCCAGGCCGAGGCGCGCTTCGGCCCGGCGGCACAGGCCGTGCGCGAATGGCTGCTGAAGCTCGAAGCCCAGCGCTACGCCCCGGCCTCGCCGGCTTCGCTCGCGGCGCTGCGGGCCGAGTTCCGGCGCCTGGACTGGCCGGCCGCGCCCACCGCGCGGCGCTGAGGCCGCACGCGTCCCGCCGAGCCGGGCTCGTGCGAACGGCACAATCGGCGCCATGCGATTTTTTCTTCCCGCACCGCGCCGCGCCGCCGCCGTCGCCCTCCTCGCCGCCTGCTGCGCAGGGTCCATCGGGGCGCAGGCCCAGAAAGCTCCCAGCGCCCGCAGCGTGAAAACCGTGGCCGGCAGCACGCCCTACGCCACGCGCGACGACGCCATGCGCTTTGCCGACGAGGTGGCCGAGCGCCGCGGCCTCGACCGCGAATGGGTGCGCGCCACCATCGGCAGCGCGCGCTTCTTGCCGAACGTGCCGCGCCTGATGCTGCCGGGCCCGGCCGGCACGGTGAAGAACTGGCAGGCCTACCGCAGCCGCTTCATCGACGCGACGCGCATCGCCGCCGGCGTGCGCTTCTGGCGCAGCAACGCCGGCACGCTCGCGCGCGCAGAGGCGATGTATGGCGTGCCGGCCGAGATCATCGTGGGCATCGTCGGCGTGGAGACCATCTACGGCCGCAACATGGGCAGCTTCCGCGTGATCGATGCACTGGCCACGCTGTCGTTCGACTTTCCGCAGGCCCATCCGCGCGCGGCCGAGCGCGAAGCCTTCTTCCGCGGCGAGCTCGAGAGCTTCCTGAGCACCGAAAGCCGCACAGCCGACAACCCCCTGCTGCCCGTGGGCAGCTATGCGGGCGCCATGGGCATGCCGCAGTTCATGCCCAGCAGCATCGCCAAGTACGCGGTCGACTTCGACGGCGACGGCCGCATCGACCTCGTCGACAACCCCGCCGACGTGATCGGTTCGGTGGCCAACTACTTCAAGGCCTTCGGCTGGACGCCCGGCATGCCCGCGACCTACCCGGTGCATTTCGAGGAGGCCCGCCTCAAGAAGGCGCTGCTGCTGGCGCCCGACATCCTGCCGAGCTTCAGCACCGACAGCTTCGTGGCGGCCGGTGCGGTGCCCGAAGGCGAGGGCCTGCGCCACAAGGGCCTGCTCGCACTGATCGAACTGCAGAACGGCGCCGACGCGCCGCCGACCTATGTGGCCGGCACGCGCAACTTCTACGTGATCACGCGCTACAACTGGAGCAGCTACTACGCGATGTCGGTGCTCGACCTCGGCCAGGAGGTCAAGGCCGCCATGGAGCCATAGCCCGATGGCGCCCGAGGCACTGCGGAACCACTGGAACGCTGCCTGGCGCGCGCTGGGCGTGGCCGCTGCCGACGAGGCGCTCGGCATCGAGCTGCAGCGCCGCTACGGCGAGCCGCAGCGCCACTACCACACGCTGCAGCACCTCGGCGAATGCCTGGCCTGGTTCGAGCGCGAGAAGGAAGCGGCCGAGCACCCCGGTGAAGTGGCGCTCGCGCTGTGGTTCCACGACGCGGTCTACGACGTGCATGCGCACGACAACGAGGCACGCAGCGCCGATTGGGCGCGCAGCGCCATCGTCTCGGCCGGTGCTCCGTCCGACGCCGCCGAACGCGTGCATGCCCTCGTGATGGCCACGCGCCACGATGCCGTGCCCGAAGGCCGCGACGCCGAACTGCTGGTCGACATCGACCTGTCGATCCTTGGCGCGGATCCTGCGCGCTTCGACGAATACGAACGGCAGGTGCATGCCGAATATGCCTTCGTGCCCGACGAGGTACGCCGGCCGCGCCGCCGCGCGATCCTGCAGCGCTTTCTTGCGCGCGAGGCGATCTACGCCACGCCGCGAATGCACGCGCTGCTGGAGGCAAGGGCCCGCGCCAACCTGGCACGGTCGATCGCGGCGCTGGCCTGATCGCCCGGTTCCGGAGCGGCTTTGCGGTGCTTCAGGCCGGCACCAGCCGCCACCATTCGGAGCGCGGCTTCTCGCCATTGCGCTCCTCTTCCACCACGCCGACCAGCAAGCCGGCGCTTGCGGCGCCCAGCTTCGAGAGCTGCAGCAACTGCTGCGGATCGCGGCACAGCGCAAAGCTCGCGTCGCCCTGCCATTCGAGGCAGCGGCCGACCTCCGCCAGCATCAGCGCAGGCTGGCCCTGCATGAAGGTGAACGGCATCAGCATGCCGGCGTCGAGCTGCGCCAGGCCCGCATGCGTCGCGCCCCAGGCGCCGCGCAGGCTCGATACACGCAGGCGGGCCCCCGCGGGCAAGGCCGCCTCGCCCGCGGCATCGAGGCACTGCCGGGCCCCGAACATCGCAAGCTCGGTCCAGAGCCCGACGCGCCGCGGCCGCCGGCCGAGCCGGTGCGCGAGCTGGTCGCGCCAGTCAACAGGCAGCGGATCGGCCGCGAAGTGGGCGACGGTGCGCCATGCGGGGGCGGAACCGGCGTTCATCGGCCATCCTCCAGCACCAGCGAGGCGTGCCCGCCGCCGAACCCGACCACGTTGAAGAGGATGTTGCGCAGCCCGGCCGGCGCCTGCGTGCTCAGCGCAATGCCGAGTTCATCGTCGATGGCATAGCCAGCGGACGGCCACACGCCACTCTCGATGCAGGCAACGAGCAAGACCAGCTCGGCGGCCCCCGAGGCGCCCAGCGTGTGGCCGATCGCCGACTTGAGCGACACCAGCGGCGGCAGCGGATCGAAGACCTGCTTCAAGGCCAGCGCCTCGATCGCATCGTTGGCCGGGCTGCCCGCGGCCTGCACCTTGACCAGGCCGATGTCCTGCGGCCGCAGCCCGCTCTGCGCCAACGCTTGATGGCACATCGCAAGCACCGCGCTGGCCTCGGTGCCCGAGGGATTGCGCCCATCGACCACGTTGGCCCCGCCCGCAATGCGCCAGCGCGCCGCGCGCGAACCGAGCCGCAATGCGGCCACCGCCTCGCCGAGCACCAGCCCGTTGCGCCCGGCGCCGAAAGGCCGCGCGCCATCCGGCGAGAGCAGCTGCATCGCGCCGAAGCCGGCCACCGTGAAGCGGTTGCCGAGCTCGGCGCCGATCACCAGCGCCTCGTCGGCCTGGCCGCCTCGGATCAGGTCGCAAGCCGCGAGCACCGCATTGAGCGCCGAGGTGCAGGCCGTGGAGATGGTGAAGACCGGCCCCTGCCAGTCGAGCGCAGCGGCCACGAGGCCCGCAAAGTCCTGCAGGTCGCCGCCGAGCCGCAGGTCCTGCACCGTGTGCTCCATGCCGCCGATGTCCAGCGAGGACGATGCGACGAAGAGCGGCCCGGACCGCGCTGCCGCTGTTCCTTCGTACGCCTGTGCGGCCACGCCGCGCACGACGCGCGCGAGCCGCTGCCGCCAGTCGCCTTCCTGCGGCGGCAGCATGTGGACCGGCCACTGCACGCCTTCCGAAACCGCGACCGGTACAGGCGGAACGCCGCCGCGTGCCAGGGCCTCCACGGCGGTCGGAAGATCGTTGCCCAGCGTGCAGGCCAGGCCCATGCCGGCAAGGTACACGCTCCTGACGCTCATGCCTTGCCCGCTTGCACCAGGTGGTCCGCCAGATGGACGATGGAAGTGAGCGCGCGGCGCGTTTCCTTGCTGTCGGGCATGCGCACGCCGAAGCGCTGCTGGATCGTCATCGACACCTGCAGCGCGTCGAGCGAATCGAGGTCGAGCCGGGCCTCGGGCCCGAACAGCGGCTCGTCGTCGCCAAGGCCGCCCGGCGGCGCGTCCTTTTCGACGGCCTCGAGCACCATGGCCTTCAGGCTGGCGATGAATTCAGCGGAATGGAAATGGGTGGTCACGATGCGCGCCTGCGAAACAGAAAGACGGCGAGAAGGAACATGGCCGCCGCAAACACCACGAGCCGGCCGACCTGCGGCAGCGTCTCGGCCACGCCGCCGCCGCGCAGCAGCACGGTGAGCAGCGCCTCCAGCCCCCAGTTCATTGGCGAGATCTCGACCAGCCGCTGCATGAAGCCCGGCATCACGAACTTGGGCACCATGATGCCGCCCGCCGCCGCCATCAGCACGTTGACCATCGGCCCGATGGTGGCGGCCTGCGCATGGCTGCGCACCGCGCAGGCCAGTGCCAGCGAGAGGCTCACCGCGGCCAGGCTCACGGCCGCCAGCGCCAGCACCAGCGCGCCCCAATGGATGCCCGCGAGCGAAAGCGCGTCGCCGCCGATCAGCGGCATCAGCCAGATGCCGGCGGCCAGCATCAGTACGGCCTGCAGCGCGTTGACGCCCAGGTAGGGCAGCGCCTTCGACATCAGCAGCATGACGCGCGACACGCCCAGGCTGCGCAGCCGGCCCAGCGCACCCGAGCTGCGTTCCTGCACGAACAGGCTGGAGAGCGAAGCAACCACGAAGAACATGCCGAACACCAGCCACGCGGGCACGTTCTGCTGCACCGAAGTGGGCCGCGGGCCGGCGGTGGCAAAGCGCTCGGCGTTCACCAGCGCCTGGATCGAGGCACCCGGCGGCGGGCCCGAGGTGCCGGGCACCGCGAGCGCCAGGCGCGCCTTCAGTTCGCCGGACGCCCCGACGAGCTCGGCGCGCAGCGCGTTGAACAGGTTGGCGTCGATGCCCGGGTCCGTCAGAAGCCGGATGTGGGCCTTGGTCGACAGCGCGGCCGATTCGAGCTCCGCCGACAGTCCGGGCTCCAGCACGATCACGTACTTGAGCGCACCGCTTCGCAGCTGCGCCTGCCAGTCGGCATCGAGCGCCCTGGGCGCGCCGTGGCTGCGCTGCCAGATCTGCTGCAGCCATTGCGCGGGTGTCTCGGTGTCGCGCCGGTCGACCGCATAGCTCAGTTCGGCCAGCGGCGGGCGGTAGATGTCCTTCAACGTGAGCGACATCAGCACGATGAAGACCATCGGCATCAGGAACAGCGCCGCCAGCCCGTGCATGTCGCGCACGAGTGCGAGCAGTTCCTTCTTGATGAGCGCGAGGAGCATGGTGCTTCTTCAGTCGCGCAGCGAGCGATGGGTGAGCGCCATGAAGAGCTGCTCGAGATCGTGGCGGCCGAACTCGGCGTGGCGCACCTCGATGCCTTCGGCTTCCAGCGCCTGCAGCACGGGGCCAGGCCCGGTGCCTTCGCGCAGGTGAATGCGCCAGTGCACGCCGCCCTGCTCCACCGTGCCGAAGCGCGAGAGCTTCTGCGCGTCGAGCCCGTCGGCGGCCAGCGTGAGCAGCATGGCGCTCTTGGACAGCAGTTGCTCGAGCGAGCCTTCGCGCAGCACGCGGCCATGGTCGAGGATGGCCACGCGATCGGCAATGGCCTCGATCTCTTCCATGTAGTGCGAGGCATAGATCACCGCCGCGCCCTGCTGCGCCAGGCTCTTGATGGCATCGAGAATGAAGGCGCGCGACTGCGGATCGACGCCCACCGTGGGCTCGTCGAACAGCATCAGCTCGGGCTCGGGCAGCAGCGCGATGGCCAGGTTGAGGCGGCGCTTGAGGCCGCCCGAGAGCCGCTCGGCGCGCACGCCGACAAACTGTTCGAGCTGCGCAAAGTGCGTGCAGGCCTCGATGCGCGCCTTCTTGCGCGCGCCGTCCAGGCCACCCGCCGCGGCAAAGCATGCGAGGTTCTCGGCCACGGTGAGCATCGGATAGAAGGCCTGGTCCTGCGGCGCCACGGCGATGCGCGTGGGGGCCTTGGCGCGCACCTGCTGCAGCGGCTGGCCGTCGATGAGGATCTCGCCCGACTGCACGGCGAGCGCGCCCGACAGATGCGAAATCAACGTGGTCTTGCCCGCGCCGTTGGGGCCGAGCAGGCCCATGACGCAACCCCGGGGCACCGCAAGCGAGACGTCGGTCAGCGCGGCCGCGTCGGCGTGCGGATAGCGGTGGCCGAGGTTCTTCAGTTCCAGCATCGGGCGGTGTCTTGTTTGGGAGGCTGCTGTTCGGGGTGCGCTCCCGCCGACGGGGTACCTTGCTCCGCGAATGTCCTCCGGCCTTCGGCCTCCCCCTTGATTTCGCTGCGCAAGGCACCCCATCGACGAGAGCGTTGGACAGAGCGGTGGTTGATCAGCGATACACACAGAGCGTGCCCTGGTGCACAGGGCATCGGGTGCTCCCCGCAGCGAAATAAAGGAGGAGCCGAAGGCGGGGGACATTCGCGGAGGGGAGTACCCGGTGGCCTGTGCACCCGCCCTGAACAGCAGCGCCCCGAATGCCCTCCAACGCGACTCATGGAAGAACAAGCTCCCATTCAGGCAACAGCGGCCCTGAGGTCGCGAAAGAAGGTTTCTTCCTGCTGCGCCTGCTCGCGCAGCTTGCCGGCCAGCGCCGCGGGATCGACCGGCTCGCGGCCCTTCACCATGCGCGCGGCCTTGAGTGCAAACGCACGCCAATCGTCGCCGATGGAGATCAGCCGCTCGGACATCTGCTGCAGCTGCGGCTTGTCGAGCAGCTGCGCCGCCTCCTGCAGGAAGCCCGCGTAGATGAAGCGGAAGCCCGCCCCGCCCGTGCCGATTTCTTCCTGCATGCGCACCACGTGGCCGATGAAGTCGACGCTGCGTGGATCGCCCGGCGACAGCTTCTGCATGCGGCTGGCCAGCGTGCGCATGCCGCGCACGCCGACGATCGGAACCGGCGCGAGCATGGTGCGCACCGTCTTGCGGATCGCCTTGGTCACCGACGCCGCATCGACCGTCTTGCGCTCGATGGCCTGCGGGTAGTACATGAGGCCCTTGGGCGCGAGCACGCCCTTGGCGAAGCGCGCTCGCGAAAGATCGGCGCTGGCGCAGCGCACCGGCTCCTCGAACACCGGGTCGCTGATCAGGTAGTCGTCGCCGTCCTTGCCGTACACCAGCAGGTTGTGCGCGTTGAAGTGGAAGCGCATGTTGGGCGGAAAGTACGGCAGCCAGTAGACCGAGGTCTGCAGCCCCACGATCTGCCCGCCCGCGAGCAGCGCATCGAGGCGCTGCGCGCCGGCCTCGGCGCTGCGGAAGGTCTCGAAGCGAAAGCGCGCGGCCATCGGCGCCAGCAGGCCCTTGATGATGGCCTTGGGCGGCATGCGGTACGAGATGAGCGGCAGGCCCGAGAGCTTGATGAACGGCAGGTAGGCGAAGGACAGTGCCGACGACAGGCCAAGCGCCATGCTCTCCGTCATGGGCACGCCGTGGTGGCGCATGAGGTTCGAGATGACGCCGCTTTCGCAATGCGCCGCTTGCTGGTGTTCGAATTTCACGGCAGGCCCTGCAAGGTGGAAACGGGAAGCCCCAGCGCCTCCGAATAGCGCGCCAGGTGTTTCTGGGGCAGCGCCGCGAAGTGCTTCGGCTTCAGGTGGCGCCGCACGCGCCATTGCCAGAAGCCGCTGGTCTGCGAGAGCAGCGCCACGTCCATGCGGCGCTCGTACATCCAGTATTCGAGCGGCGACGCAAGCCCGCGGGCCACGCGCTCCTTCGCCTCCCGGGCCTGTTCGACGAGCACGTCGACCGCATGGCTGGTGACGATTTCTTCCGCCTCCCAGCCGCGCGAGCGGGTGGTGACCACGCGGCCCTGCGCGTCGCGCGCGTACATGAGCTTGGCGTGGCCGTCGAGGGTGGCGTTGCCTTCTTGGGGAACGGCGTCGAGGTCCATAGCTAGATGGCTTCCATGTAGATGAAGCCGCTCGAGAAGCGGCCGCTTTCGGGCACGAACATCAGCAGCTTGTGGCCGGGCTTGATGCGGCCCGAACGGAACAGTTCGTCGAGCATGATGTAGGGCGATGCCGATCCGGTGTTGCCCTTGGTCGCAAGATTGCTGAACCAGCGCTCGCGCGGAATGGCAAAGCCCATCTGCTCGAGGCAGCGGCTCACGGGTTCGACGAAATAGCCGGACGACAGGTGCGGCAGGAACCAGTCGACATCCGCCGCCTTCAGGCCGCGCTTCTCGACGATGGCCGCCAGCGGCTCGCCCAGCGTGGCGCGCACGATGTTCTCGTTGAGCAGGCGCACGTCCTGCTTGACGGCAAAGGTCGATTCGCGCCGCCAGTCTTCGGGATCGGTGCGGGCCCAGCCGTCGAGCCCGCCTTCGGCGTTCTTGTCGGCGCCCGCGTACATGCACACCGGCAGCTCGTGCGCGGCCGAAGACAGGTCGATCCATTCCACGCGCAGCGACAGCGGGCCGCGCGGCTCGCGCTCGAGCAGCACCGCGCCGGCGCCGTCGGAAAGCATCCAGCGCAGGAAGTCCTTTTCGAAGGCGAGTTCGGGCCGCTCCTCGAGCGCCTGGAGCTTGTGTTCGAGCTCGGCTTCGAACCTGGAGCCGCGCATCACGGCCGAGGCCAGTTCCGAGCCGGTGGCCACCGCGCGCCGCGCATCGCCCGAGCGCACCGAGAGCCAGGCGTGCTTGAGCGCCGTGGTGCCCGCCAGGCAGATGCCCGCGCAAGCCACCACTTCGAGCCGCGGCCAGCCGAGCTCGCCGTGCACCATCACCGCGTGGTTGGGCATGAGCTGGTCGGGCAGCGAGGTGCCGGTGGCGAGGCAATCCACTGGGCCGATGTCGCCGAGCGCCCGGATGGCCTCGGCCGTGAGCTGCGCATTGCTCATGGCGAGCCGGCCGGTGGCCCGGTCGATCGCGTAGTGGCGCGACTGGATGCCGTTGCTGCGAAGAATCAGCCGCCGCGCGCGCGAGGCCTTGCCGCCGATGCGGCCGAGCACGTCTTCGATGTCTTCATTGCTGACCGGGGAAAAGGGCAGGAAGGCGGCGGTGCGGGTCAGGAAGACTTCAGTCGTCATAAAGGGGAGAACGGTCCGTGGCCGAGCCCGAAGGGCGTTCGAAGCGCGCCGTCATTTTAGTCAGCCACCCCTTGAACAACGGCCGCAGCAGCGCCTGCAGGCTCAAGCTCACCGGCACGACCGTGACAATGAGCACGAGCAGGAACACCACGTAGAGCAGCAGCAGCGGCTTGCGCTGCCAGGCGCCGGGCCGGCCCGCCGCCATGATCAGCTTGCCCCAGAGGAAAAAGCTGCGCGTGCCGGCCTTTTCGCTCACGAGAAGCCGCGCATCGGCCTGCACCGCACCCAGGCCCGCGAGCAGCGGCTGCGATCCGCGCTCCCGGTCGCCGTGCAGCGCCTCGCGCAGCGCCCGGCCGAAACGGCCCGCGCCCCGGATCTGCGCATCGCTCAGGCCCGCGTCGGGCATGCCCCAGAAACCGCGCTTGCGGCCCCAGATCAGCCAGGCCGGCGTGGTGAAGAAGGTGGCGAGCGTCGGGCCGGGATCGGTGAGCACCACGTTGTCGATCAGGCGCGCGCCCACCGCGTCGAGCAGGCCCTTGAGCTTCTCGTGGGCCAGCAGCCACATGTTGCGGCAGGCAATGACCGTGACCACCGGCTTGCCCGCGAGCAGGCGCCGGGCCAGCGGATGCTTGAGAAAGGCGACGACCGGCTGCGACGGCGCCAGGAACCATACCTGGTAGGGCAGGATGACCAGGTCGAACTGCTCGTCACCCGTGAGCGAGAGCGGCGCCAGCGGCGGCGGCTTCATGTGGGCCGACTCCGGGAACGCGTCGAAGAAGGCCAGGAAGGGCCAGGGGAACGGGAAATCCGCCAGCGGGCGCAGGGTTTCGACATGCACGGAAATCCCCGGATCGGCCCTGAGCGGCGCGACGATCTGCTCGGCGACGCTGCCGAGCTGGCCGGTCTGCGAATAGTGGATCACCAGGACACGCTTGATGCGCGCGGCGGGGCTGGAAATGCTTGAGTTCACGTGCTGGGGCAAGGCGAGGGCCGTCGAATGTAAGCCAACCGTAGCACTGGCGCATCTGCCATTGGTCATGCCGTCGCGTCGGCCCCACGAATGAGCAAAAAAAGGCCGCGCCCTTCGGCGCGGCCCTTCGTGGAACGCTGTTGTCTGCGGGAAAGCAGCCGCTCAGCGCACCTTGCCTTCCTTCCAGGCCGTCAGCAGCTTGTTGTAGTCGATGGTCTCGCCCTTGGGCTTCTCGTTGGCCAGCTTCTTCCAGGGCGCGTGGTCGTCGCTCAGGTACTTGGCCGGGTCGCCCTTCGGGTTGAGCTTGGGCGCGCACTTGGCCATGCCGGCGCGCTCGAGGCGGGCCATCACGTTGTCCATCTCGTCGGCCAGGTTGTCCATGGCCTTCTGCGGGGTCTTCTCGCCCGTGACGGCCTCGGCCACGTTCTTCCACCAGAGCTGCGCGAGCTTTGGGTAGTCGGGCACGTTGGTGCCGGTGGGCGTCCAGGCCACGCGCGCCGGGCTGCGGTAGAACTCGATCAGGCCGCCGTACTTGTTGGCATTCTGGGTGAAGAAGTCCGAACGGATGTCGCTGTCGCGGATGAAGGTCAGGCCGGTGATCGACTTCTTCAGCGACGTGGTCTTGGCGGTGATGAACTGCGCGTAGAGCCAGGCGGCCGCCGTCTTGTTGGCGTCATGGCCCTTGAAGAAGGTCCACGAGCCCACGTCCTGGTAGCCGTTCTGCATGCCCTGCTTCCAGTACGGGCCGTTCGGGCCGGGGGCCATGCGCCACTTGGGCGAGCCGTCTTCGTTCACGACCGGCAGGCCCTTCTTGGTCATGTCGGCCGTGAAGGCCGTGTACCAGAAGATCTGCTGGGCGATCTGGCCCTGCGCCGGCACCGGGCCCGATTCGCCGAAGGTCATGCCCATGGCTTCCTTGGGCGCGTACTTCTTCATCCAGTCGATGTACTTGGTGAGCGCGTACACAGCAGCCGGCGAGTTGGTGGCGCCGCCGCGCGAGACGGCCGCGCCCGTGGGCGTGCACTTGTCCGCGGCCACGCGGATGCCCCATTCGTCGATCGGCATGCCGTTGGGAATGCCCTTGTCGGCGGCGCCCGCCATCGAAAGCCACGCATCGGTGAAGCGCCAGCCCAGCGACGGGTCCTTCTTGCCGTAGTCCATGTGGCCGTAGATCGGCTTGCCGTCGATGTTCTTCACGTCGACGCTGAAGAACTCGGCGATGTCCTCGTAGGCGCTCCAGTTGAGCGGCACGCCCAGGTCGTAGCCGTACTTGGCCTTGAACTTGTCCTGCAGGTCCTTGCGCGCGAACAGGTCGGCGCGGAACCAGTAGAGGTTGGCGAACTGCTGGTCTGGCAGCTGGTAGAGCTGGCCGTCGGGCGCGGTGGTGAAGCTGGTGCCGATGAAGTCCTTCAGGTCGAGGCCGGGGTTGGTGTACTCCTTGCCCGCACCGCCCATGTACTCGGTCAGCGACATGATCTTGCCGTAGCGGTAGTGCGTGCCGATCAGGTCGGAGTCGGACACCCAGCCGTCGTAGATCGACTTGCCCGACTGCATGGAGGTCTGCAGCTTCTCGACCACGTCGCCTTCCTGGATCAGGTCGTGCTTGACCTTGATGCCGGTAATTTCCTCGAAGGCCTTGGCCAGCGTCTTCGATTCGTACTCGTGGGTGGTCAGCGTTTCGGAGACGACGGACACCTCTTTCACGCCCTTGGCCTGAAGCTTCTTGGCGGCTTCGATGAACCATTTCATTTCTTCCATCTGCTTGTCCTTGGACAAGGTCGATGGCTGGAATTCGCTGTCGATCCATTTCTTGGCTTCGGCCTCGCCCGCCGATGCCGCACCGTGCGCGGCGAACATCGCCGCTGCCAGTGCCAATGCCGTGTAGCGCATCTTCATGAAAATTGTCTCCTCGGTTGGTGCTTCCCCGGTGTTGTGTCCGATCACGGCTCCGGGGAGGCGGAGAGCCGGAACGCTGTGTGGAAAAAAACGAAGCAGGCTATCTTCGGCCGCTCAGCCCTTGCGCATCACCAGCGCGAGCAGCCCCATCGACAGCACGAAGCTGATCCAGATCGAGGGCTCGGCTTCCAGGCTCATCCATTCCTGGAACTTGCCGGCCAGGCCGATGAAGACCAGGTTCACATAGGCCGCGGCAAGCAGCCCGATGAAGAGCCGGTCGCCGCGCGTGGTGGCAATCGGCAGCCAGCCGCGCCGCATGGTGGTGGGCGACTTGAACTCCCACACCGTCATGCCGACCAGCATGAGCGCGATGCAGATGAAGAAAACGGCCACCGGGGTGGTCCAGACCATCCAATCGAACATGTTTCCGCCCTCCTCCTAGACCCGACCCATCGCAAAGCCTTTTGCGATGTAGTGACGCACGAACCAGATCACGATGGCGCCCGGCACGATGGTGAGCACGCCGGCTGCGGCCAGCGTGGCCCAGTCCATGCCGGAGGCGCTCACGGTGCGGGTCATGGTCGCGACGATGGGCTTGGCGTTCACGCTGGTGAGCGTGCGCGCGAGCAGCAGCTCGACCCAGCTGAACATGAAGCAGAAGAACGCCGCCACGCCCACGCCGGCCTTGATGAGCGGCAGGAAGATCTTCACGAAGAAGCGCGGGAACGAATAGCCGTCGATGTAGGCCGTCTCGTCGATCTCGCGCGGAATGCCGCTCATGAAGCCTTCGAGAATCCACACCGCCAGCGGCACGTTGAACAGCAGGTGCGCGAGCGCCACGCCCAGGTGGGTGTCCATCAGGCCGACGGTGCTGTAGAGCTGGAAGAACGGCAGCAGGAACACCGCGGGCGGGGTCATGCGGTTGGTCAGCAGCCAGAAGAAGACGTGCTTGTCGCCGAGGAACGAATAGCGCGAGAACGCATACGCCGCCGGCAGCGCCACGGTGAGCGAGATCACGGTGTTGATGGCCACGTAGATCAGGCTGTTGATGTAGCCCGAGTACCACGACTCGTCGGTGAAGATGCGCGCGTAGTTGGCCCAGGTGAGCTCGTGTGGAAAGAACGAGAAGCTCGAGACGATTTCCTCGTTCGTCTTGAAGCTCATGTTGACCATCCAGTAGATGGGCAGCAGCGCGAACAGGATGTACAGCACCAGGAAGATGCTGCGTTTGCGGAATCTCTTATCGTTCATGTCGGTTGCTCCATTTGTTTTTGTTCTTGTTGCTGTTGTTCTTGGCGCTGCCGTTCGGGGCTGGTGTACCGCTGATCAACGACCACTCCGCATCACGCTCCCGCTGATGGGGTGCCTTGCGCAGCGAAATCAAGGAGGAGGCCGCAGGCCGGGGGACATTCGCTTCGCCGCGTACCCCGTCGGCGGGTGCGCGCCCCGAAAAACGGCTGTTCATTTCTCGACCTCCACTTCCTGCGTCCCCACCCGCTGCATCCAGTTGTAGAGCACGAAGCAGAACAACAGGATGATCAGGAAATAGATCAGCGAGAAAGCAGCCGCCGGCCCCAGGTCGAACTGCCCCACGGCCTTCTGCGTGAGGTACTGGCTCAGGAAGGTGGTGGCGTTGCCCGGCCCGCCGCCCGTCAGGACGAAGGGCTCGGTGTAGATCATGAAGCTGTCCATGAAGCGCAGCAGCACCGCGATCATCAGCACGCCGCGCATCTTCGGCAGCTGGATGTAGCGGAACACCGCGAACTTGCTTGCGCCATCGATGCGCGCGGCCTGGTAGTAGGCGTCGGGAATCGAGCGCAGGCCGGCAAAGCACAGCAGCGCCACCAGCGGCGTCCAGTGCCACACGTCCATCACCAGCACCGTGAGCCACGCGTCCGCCGCGCTGCCCGTGTAGTTGTAGTCGATGCCCAGCTTCTGCAGCGCATGGCCCAGCAGGCCGATGTCGGCGCGGCCGTAGATCTGCCAGATGGTGCCCACCACGTTCCAGGGAATCAGCAGCGACAGCGCCACCACCACCAGCACCGCCGAAGACTTCCAGCCCTTGGCCGGCATCGACAGCGCCAGGCAGATGCCCAGCGGAATCTCCACCAGCAGCACCGACAGCGAAAAGCCCAGCTGGCGCCACAACGCCTGGTGCAGCTCGTCGTCGCGCATCACCGAGGCGAACCACTCGGTGCCGACGAACACGCGCCGGTCGGGCGAGATGATGTCCTGCACCGAATAGTTGACCACCGTCATCAGCGGCACGATGGCCGAGAAGGCCACGCAGATCAGCACCGGCAGCACGAGCCACCAGGCCTTTTGATTGATGGGCTTGTTGGTTGCGTTCATGGCTTGGCTCCTTCCCCTTGCGGGGGAAGGTTGGGATGGGGGCAGGCAGAGCGCCCGATGGAGGCGCCGCTTGCCCCCACCCCGGCCCTCCCCCGGGAGGGGAGGGAGAAAGGCAAAGGCACCACGCTGCCTGTGATCAAGGTGTTCATGCCACCAGCTCCTCGTCCTTGTAGTAGCAGGTGTGGGTGTCGAGCACCCGCAGCCACACGGTGTCGCCCACTGCCGGCGGCTGGTCGTCCGAGTGCAGCCGCACCTTGACCACGCCGCCGTCGACCTCGGCGCTCAGCATCGCGTGCGTGCCGACGTCCTGCACCTGCTTCACCACGGCCGGCACGGCGCCGGCGGCGCCCGCGTTCGACAGGCGCAGGTACTCGGGCCGGATGCCGATCTTGAGCGCGCCCTGCGGCAGTTCGCGCGTCGGCACGAGCGGCGTGCCCGCCACCTCGAGCGCGCCGTTCGCGCTCTTCGCCGAAAGAAAGTTCATGCCCGGCGAGCCGATGAAGTGGCCCACGAAGGTATGCGCCGGCCGCTCGAACAGCGCCTCGGCGCTGCCCACCTGCACGGCCTTGCCGCGCGTCATCACCACCACCTCTTCGGCGAAGGTGAGCGCCTCGACCTGGTCGTGCGTGACGTAGATCAGCGTGAGCTTGAGCTCGCGGTGGATCTGCTTGAGCTTGCGGCGCAGCTGCCACTTGAGGTGCGGATCGATCACCGTCAGCGGCTCGTCGAACAGCACCGCCGAGACGTCGCTGCGCACCAGGCCGCGGCCGAGCGAGATCTTCTGCTTGGCATCGGCCGCGAGGCCCGAGGCGCGCTGGTTCAGCTGCCCGCTCATGTCGAGCATTTCGGCAATCTCGCCCACGCGCTTCCTGATCTGGTCTTCGGGCACCTTGCGGTTGCGCAGCGGAAACGCGAGGTTCTCGGCCACGGTCATGGTGTCGTAGATCACCGGAAACTGGAACACCTGCGCGATGTTGCGTTCCTGCGGCGTGGCGCGCGTCATGTCGCGGCCATCGAAGGTCACCGTGCCCTGCGACGGCACCAGCAGGCCCGAGATGATGTTGAGCATGGTCGTCTTGCCGCAGCCCGACGGGCCGAGCAAGGCGTACGCGCCGCCGTCGCGGAAGCTCATCTTGAGCGGCAGCAGCGCATAGTCGCTGTCCTGCTTCGGGTTGGGGCGGTAGGCGTGGGCCAGGTCGAGATCGATGCGTGCCATAGCTAGTTTCCTTTGCGCCATGCCGGCGCGAGCGCCAGCTTTTCGCCGGCATCGAACACATAGGCCTGCGAAGCACTGAAGTACAGCGTGATCGCCGTGCCCAGCTCGAAGCGGTGCACGCCGGTGAGCTGCGCCACCAGCTCGCCGACCGCCGTCTCCACGTGCACGAAGGTGTCGGAGCCCGAGATCTCGGCCAGCTCCACCTTGCCGGGCAAGGCGATGTCGCCCTCCCCCGCGTCCACGTTCAATGCACTCGCGCGCAGGCCGACCGTGACCGCGCCCGAAACGCTTTCAGGCACTGCCAGCGCCAGCGCCGGGCCGCCTGCGAGCTGCACGCGGCCGGGCGTTGCGGTGCCGGCCAGCAGGTTCATCGGCGGATCGCTGAAGGCGCGCGCCACGCGCAGCGATTGCGGCGCATGGAACACCTCGGCGGTCGGGCCGTATTGCAGCAGTTCGCCCTCGTCCATCACGGCCGTGTAGCCGCCCAGCAGCAGCGCCTCGCCAGGTTCGGTGGTGGCGTAGATCACCGTCGAATCGCCGGTGGCAAACAGCTGCGTGAGCTCTTCGCGCAGGCCTTCGCGCAGCTTGTAGTCGAGGTTCACCAGCGGTTCGTCGAGCAGCATCAGCGGCGCGTTCTTGGCCAGTGCGCGCGCCAGCGCCACGCGCTGCTGCTGCCCGCCCGACAGCTCGGCCGGCAGGCGCTCGAGGAACATGCCGATGTGCAGCTTGTCGGCCAGCGCCTTCACGCGCGCCTCGACGTTCTTCTCGCCGCGCAGCCGGAGCGGCGAGGCGATGTTGTCGGCCACCGTGAGCGATGGATAGTTGATGAACTGCTGGTACACCATGGCCACGTTGCGCTCGCGCACCGGCATGCCGGTCACGTCCTTGCCGTCGACCAGCACGCGGCCGGTGCTGGGCGTGTCGAGTCCCGCCATCAGGCGCATCAGGCTGGTCTTGCCGGCCTGCGTGGCGCCCAGCAGCACGGTGACCGCGCCGCTTTGGGGCGCAATGCTCTGTTCGTAGAGCCAGGTCTGCGCGCCGACCTTCTTGGTGACGCGCTCCAGAGTCAATTGCATCAGCGCTCCCCGTTGATCATGTAGCTGTTGTTGGTGGTGCGTGCCTGCAGCCAGGCGGCCACCTGCCGGCGCTCTTCGGCCGTGTAGCGCAGGCCGAGCTTCGAGCGGCGCCAGAGCACGTCGTCGGCGCTCACGGCCCATTCGTTCTCTTGCAGGAAGCGCAGTTCGCGCTCGTGAAGGCCAGGTGCCACGGCTTCGCCCATGTCTTCCATGGACTTGGCGTCGCCGAGCAGCTCGGCCACGCGCGCGCCGTAGGCACGTGCCAGGCGACGCGCGAGCTTGGCGTCCAGCCATGCATGGCGCGCCTGCACCGCGGCCACGAAGCGTTCGAAATCGTCGTCGGGCCGAGTGGCGGCGCCGATCCATGCGGAAAGATCGCCGCCGGCCAGGAAGGCGCCATCGGTCCAGGGCGGACGCTGCGCGCTCGACTGGCCGAGCATCTTGCCGACCTCGTCGGCCGCGTCCTCGGCCAGCTTGCGGAAGGTGGTGATCTTGCCGCCCCAGACCGACAGCAGCGGTGCCGCGGTGGTGTTCGACTCGAGCATGTAGTCGCGCGTGACGGCCGAGGGGTCGCCCGACGCATCGTCGAGCAGCGGGCGCACGCCCGAATAGGTCCAGACCACGTCGGCCGGCTTCACGGGCTTGTCGAAATAGCGGCTCGCCTGCATGCAGAGGTAGGCGATCTCTTCCTCGGCGATGCGCGCGGCTCCGGGATCGTCGCCGTTCAGCTCGATGTCGGTGGTGCCGATCAGCGTGAACTCGTCCTGGTAGGGAATCGCGAAGATGATCCGCTTGTCGGGGTTCTGGAAGATGTAGGCGTGGTCGTGTTCGAACAGGCGCGGCACCACGATGTGGCTGCCCTTGACCAGCCGCAGGTGGCGCGTGGCCAGCGGCTCGCCCTTGGCCGACTGCGCCACGCCGCGCAGGAACGATTCCGCCCACGGTCCCGCGGCATTGACCACGGCGCGTGCGCGCACCGCGCGGATGCCGCCGTCCGCGGCCTCGAGCGTGGCGGTCCAGCCGTCGGCGTCGCGCTGCGCATGCACGCAGCGGGTGCGCGTGAGCACCTCGGCGCCGCGGGCCCTGGCATCGACGGCGTTGAGCACCACGAGCCGCGCATCGTCGACCCAGCCGTCGGAATAGACGAAGCCGCGCTTGAACTGCGGCTTGAGCGGCGCGCCGGCCGCATGGCTGCGCAGGTCGATGCTGCGCGAGCCCGGCAGCACTTCGCGTCGGGCGAGATGGTCATACAGGAAGAGGCCGATGCGGATCATCCAGGCCGGCCGCATCGACGGGTCGTGCGGCATCACGAAGCGCAGCGGCCACATGATGTGCGGCGCGCTCTTGAGCAGCACTTCGCGCTCCTGCAGCGCCTTGCGCACGAGCGAGAACTCGTAGTACTCGAGGTAGCGCAGGCCGCCGTGGATCAGCTTGGTGGAGGACGACGAGGTGTGCGAGGCGAGATCGTCCTTCTCGCACAGCACCACGCGCCAGCCCCGGCCGGCCAGGTCGCGCGCAATGCCGCAGCCGTTGATGCCGCCGCCGACGATCAGCACGTCGCAATCGGTTGCCGGCGAAGGCGGATTGGAGGAGAAATCGCTCACAGAAGATGGGCCCGTTGGTTCATGACTTTGGTCACGGAAGGGCGCCATTGTATTTTCGCGTCTTTTCATTTGGATTCCTTTTGGCGCGATTTTCCTCCGAGTTTTCCCTTAGTTGGATTCGTTTTCTTTCGTTTTAAAGTGACGCGGCCTGTACTCTCTGGAGAGTCTTCACGCTTTCCACGACGCCTCTGTGAACTCCAATCCGCGCCAGATCAATCTTCTCGATACCGTGCGCACGCGCGGCTCGGTCACCGTCGAGCAACTGGCCGACATGCTGGGTGTCACGCTGCAGACAGTGCGGCGCGACGTGCAGCGGCTGGCCGACCAGGGGTTGCTCACGCGCTTTCACGGCGGCGTGCGCGTGCCGAGTTCCACCACCGAGAACATCGGCTACCAGCAGCGCGAAACGCTGCATGCAGAAGGCAAGGCGCGCATCGCGCGGCGCGTGGCCGAGCTGGTGCCCAACGACTGTTCGCTGATCCTCAACATCGGCACCACGACCGAGGCCATCGCCAAGGCGCTGCTGCGCCACACGGGCCTGCGCGTGATCACCAACAACCTGAACGTGGCGACGATCCTGAGCGGCAACACCTCGTGCGAGGTGATCGTGGCGGGCGGTTCGGTGCGCCCGCGCGACCGCGCGATCGTGGGCGAGGCGACGATCGATTTCATCCGCCAGTTCAAGGTGGACATCGCGCTGATCGGCGTGTCGAGCATCGAGCCCGACGGGTCGCTGCGCGACTTCGACCTGCGCGAGGTGAAGGTGGCGCAAACGATCATTGCGCAGGCACGCGAGGTGTGGCTGGCCGCGGACGCGAGCAAGTTCAACCGGCCCGCGATGATCCAGCTGGGCACGCTGTCGCAGATCGACCGCCTCTTCACCGACGCGGAGCCGCCGGCGCCTTTTGCCGATCTGCTGCATGCGGCGCAGGTTCGGCTCGAGATTGCGCGCGATTGAGTCAAATGAGAGTTCGTTCTTTTGTTCGTCGCGTGGGGCATTGTTCGGGGCGCGCTCCCGCCGACGGGGTACCTTGCTCCGCGAATGTCCTCCGGCCTTCGGCCTCCCCCTTGATTTCGCTGCGCAAGGCACCCCATCGACGGGAGCGTTATGCGGAGCGGTCGTTGATCAGCGATACACCAGCAGCGCGCCCATGTGCACAGAGCATCGGGTGCTCCCCGCAGCGAAATCAAGGAGGAGGCCGCAGGCCGGGGGACATTCGCGGAGGGGAGTACCCGGTGATCTGTGCACGCGCCCTGAACAACAAGAACAACAGCGCCAAGAACAAATGACATGACCCGACGAGGACCATTCAAGCCATGACCTACCTGCTCGCCCTCGACCAGGGCACCTCCAGCTCCCGCAGCATCGTGTTCGACCGCGAAGGCCGCATCGTCGCCATCGCGCAGAAGGAGCTCACGCAAATCTATCCGCGGCCCGGCTGGGTCGAACACGACCCGATGGAGATCTGGCACAGCCAGCTTGCCACCGCGCGCGACGTGCTCGCCAAGGCCAAGCTCCAGCCCGCGGACATCCACGCCATCGGCATCACCAACCAGCGCGAGACCACCCTGCTGTGGAACCGCAAGACCGGCCAGCCCGTGCACCACGCCATCGTCTGGCAGGACCGGCGCGCCGAGCCGATGTGCGCGCAGCTGCGCGACCAGGGCATGGCCGCCACCATCCAGGAGAAGACCGGGCTCGTCATCGACGCCTATTTTTCCGGCACCAAGCTGCGCTGGCTGCTCGACAACGTGCCCGGCGCGCGCGCGCAGGCCGAGCGCGGCGAACTCGCCTTCGGCACCGTCGACAGCTGGCTCATGTGGCAGCTCACCGGCGGCAAGGTGCACGTGACCGACGTGAGCAACGCCTCGCGCACCATGCTCTTCAACGTGCACCGCAACGAATGGGATGCCGACCTGCTCAAGGCGCTCGACATTCCCGCGGCGCTCATGCCCAGCGTGCAGCCGTCGAGCTCGCACTTTGCCGACACCGACGCCGCCCTGCTCGGCCGCGCGCTGCCCATCGGCGGCGTGGCCGGCGACCAGCAGAGCGCCCTCTTCGGCCAGGCCTGCTTTGCGGCCGGCATGGCCAAGAACACCTACGGCACCGGCTGCTTCCTGCTGATGCACACGGGCGGCGAATTCCAGCCCTCGCACAACGGCCTGCTCGTGACCAGCGCCGCGCAGACCAGCGCCACGCCGCAGTACGCGATGGAAGGCAGCGTGTTCGTCGGCGGCGCCGTGGTGCAGTGGCTGCGCGACGGCCTGAAGGCCATCAAGGGCAGCGCGGAAGTGCAGTCGCTCGCCGAAAGCGTGCCCGATGCGGGCGGCGTGATGATGGTGCCGGCCTTCACCGGCCTGGGCGCGCCCTACTGGGATGCCGACGCGCGCGGCACCATCACCGGCCTCACGCGCGGGACCACGGTGGCACACATCGCGCGCGCCGCGCTCGAGAGCATCGCCTACCAGAGCGCCGCGCTGCTGCAGGCCATGAGCCGCGATGCGGTGGCGGCCGGCGGCACGCCCGTCGCTGAACTGCGCGTGGACGGCGGCGCGAGCGTGAACGACCTGCTGATGCAGTTCCAGGCCGACCTGCTGGGCATTCCCGTGGTGCGGCCCGAAGTGATCGAGACCACCGCGCTCGGCGCGGCGTACCTCGCAGGCCTGTCGACCGGTGTCTACAGCGACGCGCGGCAGCTGTCGAAGCTGTGGAAGGTGGAGCGGCGCTTCATGCCGACCATGGGCCGCGCACAGGCCGAGGAGTCGATGGCGCGCTGGGAGCGCGCAGTGCGGCAGGCCACGGCAACCTGAGGCTTACCAGCCCCACACCAGGCGCCGCGCCACCCAGCCGATGCCGCCGCCTTCGTGCCGGACCTTGACCCAGTCGCCTCGGCGCTCGAGCGTGCGCAGCACGTCGCCATAGGCCGCCCGCTTCACCACCGGGCTGCGCGTGCTCGGCGACCTGCGCAGCACGGCCACCTTGGCCTTCACCACGTGATGCGGCGTCTTGCTGGTCATCGGGCGGTAGACCCATGCCTTGTCGTTCTCGAAGTCGCTGACCCGCAGCCAGTCGCCCTTGCGGCCGATCACGCGGAACGGATAGCCCTTGCCCACGGTCCAGTGCGCTTCGTAGCGCTGGCCCGGACCGGTGCGCATGTTCAGGGTCTTGGCCGCGGAACTGACCATCTGCCGCTCGGCGGCGAATGCGGACGGCAGCGCCACCCACGAGAGAACGAATGCGAGGAGCAGCGCGGGCAGTCGGCTGGATCTGAACATGGAGGGAGGGTTCCTTTCTATCGGGCTTCACGAAGATCTCCGGCGATGCCGGGCGAGCCCGTCTGGGCCTGCGAGGCGCAATAAGTTCCGTGGGGGATATCCCGCAGCGCCGCAGCAAAGACCCCGTTGCAGCCCGGACACTGGCAGGCAGCGCACACGCCGCGGGGCAAAATGCGCCCGCCCTCTCGACCTCCCGCTTTGCACGATTGACCACCCTCCACTCCGAAGCGTCCGCTGTCCGGAACGCCTCGCACCCCCTGCTCGCCTGCGGCGCGGTCGGTGCCACGCTGCTGGCATTCATCGTGCTGGGCCATGACGGCCGGCGGATCGCGCAGCTCGCGCTGCTCGCCGCGCCGATGGTGCTGTGGCTCGCGTGGCCGCTGCGCAGCGCGCGGCTGCGGCGCCTGCGCGCGGCGCTCGTCTGGCTCTGGGTGATGGGCTTCGCGCTCGACGGCGTGGCGCGCGCCTACCTGCTCGACACCTACCAGGCCGCGCCTGACGGCGCCATGGTGCTGGGTGCCGCGGCCAACACCAGCGTGCGCGAAAGCACCGAATACCTGAGGATGCACTGGCGGTCCGCCGTCGTCTGGTCGGCGGCGCTGGCGGGGGCCGCGGTGCTCGCGGGCATGTTCGTGCGGCGCGGTGCGGCGGCGGTTTCAGCTTCGGCGGCGCCGGGTGTGCGCCCGCGCCTACCGTTCTGGCTGAGATCGCTGGTGCTCGCGCTGCTGCTGCTCGCCTGCCTGGCCTATGCGAGCAAGCCGTGGCGCCGCCTTCATCCCGCGCTGTTCTGGTCCCAGTGGTCGCATTCGGTCCAGGCGCTGCGCGCCGCATGGGCCGACCAGCAGCAGGTGCGCGACCGCATGATGGCGCAGGCCAAGGCGATCGCGCCCGTGCCGCTGGAGGCCGGCCCGTCGACGGTGGTGCTGGTCATCACCGACAGCATCAACCGCGACAACATGGCGCTCTACGGCTACGGCCGCCCGACCACGCCGCGTCTGCTGGCGCACAAGGCGCAGGCCGGCGACCAGATGGCCGTGCTGCGCCACGCGTGGTCGGCGGATGCGAGCACCCTGCCCGCGCTGCGCAACCTGTTCCACTTCGGCTTGCCCCACACGGAGAACGGCGAGAACCCGCCGCACCTGCTGGCGCTGGCACGCGCCGCGGGCTACAAGGTCTGGTGGATCAGCAACCATGACGACCTGGCCATCGAGCAGCAGCATGCGCGCTTCGCCGATGTGGTGGACATGGTGAACCGCACGCCCGGCCGCGCCAGCGCCTCGCTGGACGGCGAGATCCTCGACTGCGTGCAGGAGGCGCTGCAGGATGCGGGCACCGACCGCAAGCTGATCGTGGTGCACCTCATGGGCGCGCACCCGCACTACAGCCTGCGCTTTCCCGAGAACGCCAATCCCTTCGACGACGACGTGGACGCGGTCGAGACCGGCCTGGTGAAGAACGGCCGGTCGGCCTGGGTGCGCCGCTTCCGGCAGGAGTACGACGCCGCGCTGCTGTACCACGACTTCGTGGTGTCCGAGCTTTTGCAGCAGACGCGCAGCGCGGGCAAGCCGCATGACTATCGCGCCTGGATCTACCTGTCGGACCACGGCCAGGAAGTGGGGCATGGCAGCGACCGTGCGGGCCACAGCCCTTCGACCGCTTCGGGCTACCGCATTCCGGCGGTGATCTGGCGCAACCGGCAGCCGCTGCCGGACGGCGCCGCGCAGCAGCAGCCCTTTCGCGCCGACTGGGCGGCCTGGACGCTGATGGACCTGCTCAAGATCCAGTGGCGCGGCCAGGTGCCCGAGCGCAACGTGCTGGACCCGGCCTACCGCTGGCAGCCTCCGAAGATCCCGGTGGCCGTCGAGTCGTTCTCGCGCTGACGAAAAGGCCGCCGGGGCTGCCCGCTCAGTGCGCCGGAACCAGGAAGTCCTGGCTGATGCGCCCGCCGAGCTCGTTCACCCGGTCGAGGAACTGCGTGAGGTAGGCATGCAGCCCGGTCGCAAGGATTTCATCGACGCGCGCGTACTGCAGGTCGGCCAGCAGCTTGCCGGCGCGGCGCTGGGTTTCGGCGCTCTGCTCGTTCTGCACCTTGGCGAGGTTGTTCACCACTTCGACCAGGCTCGCATGCAGCGAGCGCGGCATGTCGGCGCGAAGAATGAGCAGCTCGGCCACGCGCTCGGGCTTGATCACGTCGCGGTACACCTTGCGGTACACCTCGAAGGCCGAGACGCTGCGCAGGATCGCGCTCCAGTGATAGAAGTCGTACTCCTGGTCTTCTTCCGTGGCGGTGCCGAAGAACTCGCTGTTGAGTGCGTGGAACTTCACGTCCACCAGCCGCGCGGTGTTGTCGGCGCGCTCCAGAAAGGTGCCAAGGCGCGAGAAGTAGAACGCCTCGTCCTGCAGCATGGTGCCGAGCGTGACGCCGCGCGACAGGTGCGAGCGGAACTTGACCCATTCGAAGAACTGCGCCGGGTCGCGCTCGAAATCGCCGGCGCGCAGCATGCGGTTGACCTCGAGCCAGGTGGTGTTCTGGGTTTCCCAGGCTTCGGTGGTGAGTGCGCCGCGGACCGCCCGCGCGTTCTCGCGCGCGGCCTTGAGGCACGAAAGGATGGAAGACGGATTGCTCTCGTCCTTGACCATGAACTCCATCACGTCGTGCGGCGTGATCTGCTCGTACTTCTTGTTGTACGAGGGCAGCAGCTCGCTGATGGACAGCACGCCCTGCCAGCCGTACTTGGCCACTTCGGCCGACTGGGGCAGCAGCGAGGTCTGGTAGTTGACGTCGAGCATGCGGGCGGTGTTTTCCGCGCGCTCGGTGTAGCGGGACATCCAGTAGAGGTGATCGGCGGTGCGTGACAGCATCTTTTGTGCTCCTACGATTGGCTTTGCGTCTGTGCCGCCTTGTTGGGCCTGGGCGCGCGGTCGGCTTCCAGGATCCAGGTGTCCTTGGTGCCGCCGCCCTGCGATGAATTGACCACCAGCGAGCCCTCCTTGAGCGCCACGCGCGTGAGGCCGCCGGGCACCATCTGCACCTCGCTGCCCGAAAGCACGAAGGGGCGCAGGTCGATGTGGCGCGGCGCAATGCCGGCATCGACGAAGGTCGGCGATGTCGACAGGCTCAGCGTGGGCTGCGCGATGTAGCCGTCGGGCTTGGCGATGACGGCCTTCTTGAAGTCCTCGATCTCGGCCTGCGTGGCGGCCGGGCCGATCAGCATGCCGTAGCCGCCGGCGCCGTGCACCTCCTTCACGACGAGGTCCTTCATGTTGTCGAGCGTGTACTGCAGCTCGTCCTTGTTGCGGCACATGTAGGTGGGCACGTTCTTCAGGATCGGCTTTTCGCCGAGGTAGAACTCGACCATCTTGGGCACGTAGGGGTAGATCGACTTGTCGTCGGCCACGCCGGTGCCCACGGCGTTGCAGATGACGACGTTGCCTTCGCGGTAGGCGCGCATCAGGCCCGCGCAGCCGAGCGTGGAGGTGGGGCGGAAGACCTCCGGGTCGAGGAAGTCGTCGTCGACGCGGCGGTAGATCACGTCCACGCGCCGCGGCCCGCGCGTGGTGCGCATGTAGACGAAGTTGTCCTTCACGAACAGGTCCTGCCCCTCGACCAGTTCCACGCCCATCTGCTGGGCGAGGAAGGCATGCTCGAAGTAGGCGCTGTTGTACATGCCGGGCGTGAGCACCACCACCGTGGGCTCGGCCGTGGCGGGCGGTGCGCTGGCGCGCAGCGTTTCGAGCAGCAGGTCGGGGTAGTGCGCCACGGGCGCGATGCGGTTCTGGTTGAACAGCTCGGGGAAGAGCCGCATCATCATCTTGCGGTTCTCCAGCATGTAGCTCACGCCGCTGGGCACGCGCAGGTTGTCTTCGAGCACGTAGTACTCGCCGTTGCCCTGGGCATCGGGGGCGCGCACGATGTCGATGCCCGAGATGTTGGAGTACACGTTGTGCGGCACGTTGACGCCCATCATCTCGGGGCGGAACTGCGCGTTGTTCAGGATCTGCTCGGCCGGAATGATGCCGGCCTTGATGATTTCCTGGTCGTGGTAGACGTCATGCAGGAAGCGGTTGAGCGCCGTCACGCGCTGCACCAGCCCCTTTTCCATGCTCTCCCACTCGTGGGCCGGAATGATGCGCGGCAGCAGGTCGAACGGTATGAGCCGCTCGGTGCCGGAACCGTCCTCGTCCTTGGCGCCGTACACCGCAAAGGTGATGCCGACCCGGCGGAAGATCATTTCCGCCTCTTCGCGCCGCGATCGCATCACCTCGCCGGGTTGCTTCGCAAGCCATTGGTCGTAGCGCTTGTAGTGCTGTCGGATTGCAGCCCCCGCATAGGGCAACTGCTCATACATCTCGTCGAATTTGTGCATGGAACGACCAATCTCCTTGAGCCATAGCTTAGCAAGTTCGAGGCCAGTGAAAGCCCTATGTTGAGGCGAAACACCGCGCCGCCGCCCGCTTTCACGGCAGGCGGTGGTGCCAATACCGGGCGTTGCGCTCCCGTTCGCAGCCGACTTCGCCCGGTTCCCGGCTGCGCCACAGCACGGCGCCGCAAGGCACGCTCTCGACCAGCTTCACGCCCTGCGCGGCATAGCGCTCGACCACTTCCGGGGCCGGATGGCCGAAACGGTTGCGGTAGCCCGCCTGGACCAGCGCGATGCGCGGGCGCACCGCTTCGAGGAACACGGCACTCGACGAGCTCTTGCTGCCGTGGTGCGGCGCGAGCAGCACGTCGGCGCGCAGGTCGGCCGCGCGCGACACCAGCGCCGCCTCCTGCAGGCGCTCGATGTCGCCGGCCAGCAGCACCGTGGCGCCGCCGTTGGCGATGCGCAGCACGCAAGAAACGGCATTGGGCTTGGTGAACGACAGGTAGTCGCCCGCCGCCGGATGGAGGATCTCGAAATCCACGCCGTCCCAGCTCCAGCGCTGCCCCGCCTCGCAGCGCCGGGCCGGCCGCACCGACTGCAGCGGGTGCGCGGCTTCGATCGAGCTCGACAGCGCCGCCTGCGGCTGCATCGCGAGCACCGCGGGCGCGCCGCCGGTGTGGTCGCTGTCGCGGTGGCTCAGCACCAGCATGTCCAGCCGCTCGTCGAAGGCGCGCAGCAGCGGCACGAGCACGCGGTGGCCGGCGTCGCTCTCGAGGCTGTAGCGCGGACCCGCGTCGTACAGCAGGCTGTGCGTCGCGGTGCGCACGAGGATCGCATTCCCCTGCCCGATGTCCGCAGCCAGCAGTTCGAACTGCCCCGCGGCCGGCCGGGGCGCGTGCCAGAGCAGCACCGGCAAGAGGAGCGGCAGGCCCAGCGTGCGCAGCGACCACGGCAGCCGCATCGCAAGCAGGACGCCGCCCGCCACGCCGCAGGCCGCCATCCACACGGGCGGCGCCGCCATCGAGAGCGTGGCATACGGCAGTGCGGCCAGCCACCGCAGCAGCAGGGCCAGCGCCTGCACGGCCCAGGCGGCAAGCTCCCAGAGCGGCGGCGCCACCGCCCCCAGCATCGCCAGCGGCGTGACCACCAGCGTGACCCAGGGGATCGCCACCGCATTGGCCAGCAGCCCCACCACCGACACCTGCTGGAAAAGCAGCAGGCTCAATGGCGTCAGCGCCAGCGTGATCACCCACTGCTCGCGGAAGAAGGCCAGCAGCCGGGCCGACCGGCCCGCCGCCTCCTCGGCCGGCCGCATGAAGCCGGTCGCGAACAGGATGCCGACCGCCACGAAGCTGAGCCAGAAGCCGGCCTGCATCAGCGCCCACGGGTCGACGGCCACCACCACCGCCGCGATCAGCAGCCAGACATGGGGCCACGGCCAGCGCCGCCCCGTGAGCCGCAGCAGCGCCGCGGTCGCGAGCATCCACACCGTGCGCTGCGAAGGCACGCCCCAGCCGCTGAAAAGCGCATAGAGCCCGGCCAGCAGCACGCCGCCGGCCAGCGCGGCCTGCGGCGCGGGAACGCGAAGCATCAGCCAGCCGCTGCGCCGCCACAGCGCGCCCACCACGTGCGCGGCAAGCCAGGCGAACATGGTGATGTGCAGCCCCGAGATCGACATCAGGTGGGCCACGCCGGTGGCGCGGAACACGTCCCAGTCGCTGCGGTCGATGGCGCCTTGGTCGCCGGTGACGAGGGCGGCGATGACGCCGGCCTGCCGCGCGTCGGCCACGCGCTCGAACACCGCGTCGCGCACCGCCTCCCGCGCACGCTCGATCGGATGCAGCCATGTGGATTGCAGGCGTGCCGGCGCGGCATCGCGGGCGCCGGTTCGCACATAGCCGCTGGCATGCACGCCCTGCTCCCAGAGCCACAGTTCGCTGTCGAAGCCGTGCGGATTGAGATTGCCGTGCGGCGCCTTGAGCCGCACCGTGAGGCGCCAGCGCTCGCCCGCATGCAGCGCGGCCGCGTCGCCGGCGGTGGCTCGGCCTTCCGTGGCGCGCCCCCAGAGAGAGCTGTCCTCGCGGTACCAGCCGAGCGCGATGCGCGCCGGAACGCGTGGCGCAGCCCCGGCGCGCCCATCCGCCCAGCGCGCCGACTCCACATCGAGCCGAAAGCGCGTGCCGCCCTCGTTGCGCTGGGGCATCTGCGCGACCACGCCCACCACCCGCAGGTCGCGGCCTTCGAGGGCCGGGTCGAGCGCGCCCGCTGCGTAGACCGCCGCGCGCCAGCCCGCGAGCCCGCCGGCGGCAAGCGCACCGCAGGCCAGCGCAAGGGCCATCGCAAGCCCTGCTGGCATGCGAAGGTGCCATCGCCATCGGCGCGACAGCACCGCCAGCCCCGCAAGGCCCGCGAAGAGCAGCGCCGCATAGGCACCCGCGCTCCACAGCCGCGGCTGCTGCAGTTGCAAGGCCGCGCCGAGCAGCGATCCGCCCAGCGCAGCAAAGGCCCACGACGCCGCCGCGGCACGTGCCGGTCTCACCGGCCAACTCCATAACACATGATGCAAACCCTCCCCATGCTCGCGCTCAGTGGCGCGTTAATTGCTTTGCTTCTGGGCTAGTATGCGTCTCACAAGAGACATCTTTTCGATGCAATCTCGCAGTACTGCACACAAAACGCATGTCCATTCACGCCGCACTCCACCACGTCACCCACTACAAATACGACCGCCTGGTGCAGTTGGGCCCGCAGGTCGTGCGCTTGCGCCCCGCGCCGCACTGCCGCAGCAACGTCATCTCGTATTCGCTGCAGGTCGAGCCGGCCGAGCACTTCGTCAACTGGATGCAGGACCCGTTCGCCAACTACCAGGCGCGGCTCGTGTTTCCCGAGAAGACGCGCGAGTTCAAGGTCACGGTCGACCTGGTCGTCGAGATGGCGGTCTACAACCCCTTCGACTTCTTCCTCGAACCGCAGGCCGAGAACTTCCCGTTCAAGTACACCGCCTCGCAGGCCGAGGAACTCGCGCCCTACCTCGTCACCGAGGAACCCACGCCGCTGCTCGCGGCCTACCTCGACAAGATCGAGCGCAAGGAGCAGCGCACCATCGACTTCCTGGTCGGCCTCAACCAGCAGGTGCAGCAGGACGTCAACTACCTGATCCGCATGGAGCCCGGCGTGCAGACGCCGGAAGAAACGCTCACCAGCGGCAGCGGCTCCTGCCGCGACTCGGGCTGGCTGCTGGTGCAGCTGCTGCGCCATTGCGGCCTGGCCGCGCGCTTCGTCTCGGGCTACCTGATCCAGCTCACGCCCGACGTCAAGGCGCTCGACGGCCCGAGCGGCACCACGGTCGACTTCACCGACCTGCACGCCTGGTGCGAGGTCTTCCTGCCCGGCGCGGGCTGGATCGGCCTGGATGCCACCTCGGGCCTTTTGGCCGGCGAAGGCCACATCCCGCTCGCCTGCACGCCCACGCCTTCGAGCGCCGCGCCCATCGAAGGCGGGGTGGACGAAGCCGAGGTCGACTTCGGCCATGAGATGAAGGTCACGCGCATCTACGAATCGCCGCGCGTGACCAAGCCCTACACCGAGGAGCAATGGGCCGAGGTGCTCGCGCTCGGCGACGCTGTCGATGCGCGGCTGAAAGCCGGCGACGTGCGGCTCACGATGGGCGGCGAGCCCACCTACGTGGCCACCAGCGACCGCGACGCGCCCGAGTGGAACACCGATGCGCTCGGCCCCACCAAGCGCGGCTATGCCACCGAGCTCGTGCACAAGCTGCGCGCCGAATACGGCCAGGGCGGCTTCCTGCACTTCGGCCAGGGCAAGTGGTACCCGGGCGAGCAATTGCCGCGCTGGGCGCTGTCGATCTTCTGGCGCGCCGACGGCCAGACGCTCTGGCACGACCCCGAACTCTTCGCCGACGAGCGCGTGCCCACGCACTACACGAGCGAAGACGCGCGCCGCTTCACCACCGTGCTGGCGCACAAGCTCGGCATCACCGAGCGCTACGTCCAGCCCGGCTACGAAGACGTCTACTACTACCTCTGGCGCGAACGCCGCCTGCCGGTCAACGTCGACCCCTTCGAATCGAAGCTCGACGACGAGCTCGAGCGCGTCCGCCTGCGCCGCGTGTTCACGCAGAAGCTCGACGCGGTCATCGGCTACATGCTGCCGCTGGAACCCGCCAACGCCAATGCCGACGCGCCCGCGCTCGAAGGCCCGGGCTGGAAGACCGGCCCCTGGTTCCTGCGCGACGACCGGCTCTACCTGATCCCGGGCGATTCGCCGATGGGCTACCGCCTGCCGCTCGATTCGCAGCCCTGGGCCAGCAAGGGCGACTACCCCTACCTGGTCGAGCGCGACCCCACCGCGCCGCGCGCCGCGCTGCCGAGTTCGGCCGACTACCGCGCGCGCTATGCCGTGCCGGCCGGCGGCGCAGCGGGCGCCGACCTGGGCGCCGTGCCCTATGCCTTCGGTGCGCCGCCGGTGGTGCCTGCGGCCCTGCGCATGCAGGCGCCGGGCGAGACGGCCGCCGCAGGCACGGCCGCGAGCGGCGATGCCACCGCAGCCGACGACGCAGCCGCAGCCACCCGCTCTTCCGCCACGCCGTCCACGCGCCAGCCGGTGCGCGGCGAATCGGCCCACTGGGTCACGCGCACCGCGCTGTGCGTCGAAGTGCGCGATCCGCGCCGCGCCAATGGCCCCGCGGCCGAGAAAAAGGGCAGCGCCTCGGGCGTGCTCTATGTCTTCATGCCGCCGCTCGCGCGCCTGGAGGACTACCTGGACCTGGTCGCGGCCGTCGAAGCCACCGCGCAGCAGCTCGGCATGCGCATCGTGATGGAAGGCTATCCGCCGCCGCGCGATCCGCGTCTGAAGATGCTGGCCGTCACACCCGACCCGGGCGTGATCGAAGTCAACATCCATCCGGCCCACAACTGGAAGGAACTGGTCGCCCACACCGAGTTCCTCTACAACGCCGCGTTCGAGACCCGCCTCTCGGCCGAGAAGTTCATGACCGACGGGCGCCACACCGGCACCGGCGGCGGCAACCACTTCGTGATGGGCGGCGCCACGCCGGCCGACAGCCCGTTCCTGCGCCGGCCCGAGCTGCTCGCGAGCCTCTTGCTCTACTGGCACAACCACCCTTCGCTGAGCTACCTGTTCTCGGGCATGTTCATCGGCCCGACCAGCCAGGCGCCGCGCGTGGACGAGGCGCGCAACGACCAGGTCTACGAGCTCGAAATTGCCCTGAAGGAAATCGCGAAAAGCCGCGAGATCCACGGCCAGAACATGCCGGCCTGGCTGGTGGACCGCACGCTGCGCAACATCCTGATCGACGTGTCGGGCAACACGCACCGCAGCGAGTTCTGCATCGACAAGCTCTACTCGCCCGATTCGAGCACCGGCCGCCTCGGCCTGCTGGAGCTGCGCGCCTTCGAGATGCCGCCGCATGCGCGCATGAGCATTGCGCAGCAGCTGCTCATCCGCGCGCTGGTGGCGCGCTTCTGGGACGAGCCGTACAAGGCGCCCGTCACCCGCTGGGGCACCGAACTGCACGACCGCTTCCTGCTGCCGACCTTCGTCAAGATGGATTTCGACGACGTGATCAGCGAGATGCGCCAGGCCGGCTTCGCCTTCGATGCCGACTGGTTCGCGCCGCACCTGGAGTTCCGCTTTCCGCTGGTGGGCCAGGTGCAGGCGATGGGCGTGGAGCTGTCGCTGCGCAATGCGCTGGAGCCGTGGCACGTGATGGGCGAGGAAGGCTCGGCCGGCGGCACGGTGCGCTACGTCGATTCGTCGCTCGAGCGCATCGAGGTGCGCGTGACCGGCCTGAACGAAAGCCGCCACGTCATCACCGTCAACGGCAAGGTGCTGCCGCTGCAGCCCACGGGCACGGTCGGCGAATTCGTGGCGGGCGTGCGCTACAAGGCCTGGAACCCGCCTTCGGCGCTGCATCCGAGCATCGGCGCCCATGCGCCGCTGACCTTCGACATCGTCGACACCTGGATGAAGCGCTCGCTGGGCGGCTGCCAGTACTTCGTGGCCCACCCGGGCGGGCGCAACTACGATACCTTCCCGGTCAATGCCTACGAGGCGGAAAGCCGGCGCATGTCGCGCTTCACGCAGATGGGCCACACGCCGGGGCTGATGCGCACGCCGCCGGCCACCATCGAGCTCGCGGGCAGCCGCGAATTCCCGTTCACGCTCGATTTGCGGCGCTGACAGGGGTTTGAAAAGCCCGCAAGAGGACATTCAGCACATCGCCCGTCATCCGGCCGGTGACGGCAATGTGACAATCCACCTCCTGTGGAACCCCTGAACGAATCCCTGTTCGACGCCCAGGCGCTGGAATTTCCAGCCGCCCTGGCGTCGGCGCTCGCGCCGGCCGCCCTGCCCGGCCACTTCGACGAACTGCGCGGGCAAGCCACGCCGGCCGTGCCCGCGCGGCCGGCCGCGGGGGCAGCGCCCTTGGCGCCGATGCCGCCCATGCTCTACGACGCTGCGGCGCAGCCGCCGGGTCCGTCGCAGGCTCAATCACAGACACAAACTCAAACCCAGGTCCTTCAGCCCGCCCCCGGCGACACCCCGCCCCTCACGCCCGCCTGGAACGCCTTCTTCGAACAGCTCGGCCCGGGCGGATTCAACGACCTGCCACGGCGCGCGGTCAGCCTCGAGCGGCAGATCCGGGACAACGGCGTCACCTACAACGTCTACGCCGATGCCGACGGGCCGCAGCGCCCGTGGTCGCTCGACCTGTTCCCGCTGATCGTCTCGCCCGAGAGCTGGGCCCAGATCGAGACCGGCGTGCTGCAGCGCACGCGCGTGCTCGACCGCGTCATGGCCGATGTCTACGGCCCGCAGCAGCTGCTGGCCGAAGGCCTGCTGCCGGCGGCGCTGGTGCACGGCCATCCCGGCTACCTGCGCGCGATGCATGGCGTGAAGCCGCCGGGCGACACATGGCTGCACATCGCGGCCTTCGACCTCGCCCGCGGGCCCGACGGCAACTGGTGGGTGGTGTCGCAGCGCACCCAGGCGCCCTCGGGCCTGGGCTACCTGCTCGAGAACCGGCTGGCCATCACGCGCCAGTTTCCGCAGGCGTTCGAGGCCCTGCAGGTGCAGCGCCTGGCCGCCACCTACAGCGCCATGATGGACGGCCTGCAGCGCATGTGCCCGGCCGGCGTGCCGCCGCACATCGCGCTGCTGACGCCCGGCCCCTACAACGAGACCTACTTCGAGCATGCGTACCTCGCGCGCTACCTGGGCCTGACGCTGGTCGAGGGCAGCGACCTCACGGTGCGCGACCAGCGCCTCTACCTCAAGACCCTGCAGGGGCTGCGGCCGGTGCACGGCCTCATCAAGCGGCTGGACGACCAGTTCCTCGACCCGCTCGAGCTGCGCCCCGATTCCACGCTGGGCGTGCCGGGCCTGCTGCAGGCGATTCGCGCCGGCAATGTGCTGGTGGCCAACATGCCGGGCTCGGCCTTCCTCGAGTCGCCCGCGCTGCTGGGCTTCCTGCCCGGGCTCGCGCGCCGCCTCATCGGCGAAAAGCTCAAGCTGCCGGCGCTGCCGACCTGGTGGTGCGGCGAGCGCGCCGCGCTCGAGGCGGTGCTGCCGCAGCTGGGCGACTGCGCCATCAAGCCCACCTATCCCGGGTCGGACGGACAGACCAGCTTCGACGCGGTGCTCGGCAGCAAGCTGGGCCGGCGCGAGCTCGACGAATGGGCCGGCCGCATCGTGCGCGAGGGCGAGGCCCACACGGTCCAGAGCTACCTGCCGCTGTCGCAGATGCCCACCTGGGCCAACGACATGGGCCCCGGCCACATCGCGCCGCGCGCGATGCTGCTGCGCGTCTTCGCGGTGAGCGACGGGCCGCAGTCCTGGCGCGTGCTGCCGGGCGGGCTGGCCCGGCTGGCGGGCCGCGATGCGCAGATCGCCTCCATGCAGCGCGGCGGCAGCAGCGCCGACGTGTGGGTGCAGACGCATGGCGAAGTCGACCGCACCACGCTGCTGCAGCCGCATGCCACGCCGGCCTCGCTCGCGCGGCACCGCGCGCCCGTGACCAGCCGCGCGGCCGAGAACATGTTCTGGCTCGGCCGCTACACCGAGCGCGCCGAAAACGCCGTGCGCCTCGCGCGCCTCACGCTCAACCTGCTGGGCAGCGAAGACCAATCGTCGCGCCCGCTGCTCGACTGGCTGCACCGCATGGCGCTGCGCAATGCGCTGGTGCCGGCCGAGGCGCCGAGCGCGCCGCAGTCGCGCCGCGTGTTCGAACGCGCGCTGATCGCCGAGCTCGGCGACGTGGCGCGCGGCGGCAGCGTGGGCTTCAGCCTGCGCTGCATCCGGCAGGCCGCCGCCGCCGTGCGCGAACGGCTCTCGCAGGACACCTGGAACCAGATCGTGCGCGCCGAGGCCGACTTCCTGCGGCGCGCGGCCGAGCAGGCCGGCGAAGGCAGCTTTGCCACCGGCGCCGCGCTGCGCGCGCTCGAATCCGCCAGCACCGCGCTCGCCGCCATGACCGGCGCGCAGACCGACCGCATGACGCGCGACGACGCCTGGCGCCTGCTGTCGATCGGCCGCCACATCGAGCGGCTGGGCTTTCTTGCGAGCGCGCTGGAGGCCGGTTTCGAGAACGGCGCCGTGCACGAAGTGAGCGGCTTCGAAGCCATGGTGGCGCTGTTCGACAGCACCATCACCTTCCACGCCCGCTACCAGCAGCGGCGCGACGTGGCCACGCTGGTCGACCTGCTGGTGCTCGATGCCGAGAACCCGCGCTCGCTGGCATGGGTCACGCAGACGCTGCGCGGGCGCATTGCGCGCCTGGCCGGCAGCGCGCCCGGCAAGCTCACCGCGCTGTCGTACGAGCTGCCCGACCCCGCCGCCTGGACGCTCGAGCATCTCTGCGCGGCCGGCGCCGAGGCCGACTACCCGGCGCTGGTGCAGCTTCTGGCCAGTTGCGAGACGGCGGCCTACCATGTGTCCGACGCCATCGGCACGCGCTATTTCACGCTCACCTCGGAATCGCTGCGCTCGGTCGGCGCCTGAGGCGGGACGGCCCGCGCCGCTTCGCGCTGCAACCCCACAGGACCCCCATGCTCCTTCACGTCACGCACGAAACCCGCTACGAGTATTCGCCCGCGGTCGAAACGGCGCAGCACCTGGCCCACCTGAAGCCGCTGGCCACCGCCTCGCAGTGGCTCGTGAGCCACAAGCTCGCGATCGAGCCGCCGCCCGCGCAGCGCAGCGAAGTGCCCGACGTCTACGGCAACACGCGCGCCTTCTTCGCGCTCGAGGCCACGCACGACAGCCTCGTCGTCACGGCCGAAAGCGTGGTCGAGACCGGGGCGCCGCAGCTCGCGCCCGGCATTGCGCGCGAGCTGCCCTGGGAGGCCGTGCGCGAGCGCTTCCGCTACCGCAAGGACGCCACCTTCGACCCGGCCTCGGAGTTCGTGTTTCCGTCGCCCTACGTGCCGCGCCACGACGACTTCGCGGCCTATGCGCGCGCGAGCTTCGCACCCGAGCGGCCCACCTTCGACGTGGCCATGGACCTCACCGAGCGCATGTACCGCGACTTCGCCTACGACGCCGACAGCACCGAGATCAACACGCCCGCCGCCGAGGCGCTGGCGCAGCGCAAGGGCGTGTGCCAGGACTTCGCCCACATCATGATCGCGTGCTTTCGCGTCATGGGCCTGCCGGCGCGCTACGTGAGCGGCTACCTGCTCACGCAGCCGCCGCCGGGCCAGCCGCGGCTGGTGGGCGCCGATGCCTCGCACGCGTGGGTGTCGGTCTACCTGCCGGGCGAAGGCGACGGTCCTGAAAGCACCGGCGGCTGGGCCGATTTCGACCCCACCAACGGGCGCCAACCCGGCGAAGACTACGTCGCGCTCGCCATCGGCCGCGACTACTCCGACGTCTCGCCGATGCGCGGCGTGCTGCACGGCGGCGCGCGCCACACGCTCAAGGTGGGCGTGACGGTGCGTCCCATCGAGGAGCTGCGCGCGCAGGCCGAAGAGGCAGCGCAGTCACAATCACAGACTCCATCGCAACCCACTGAAAAGGATCTTCAATGAGCGTTTACGACAAGCTTTCCAGCCTCGGCATCACCCTGCCCCCCGTCGCTGCCCCCGCCGCGGCCTACGTGCCCTTCGTGCGCACCGGCAACCTCGTTTTTCTCTCGGGCCACATCGCCAAAAAAGACGGCAAGGTCTGGGCCGGCCAGCTCGGCGCGAACATCGGCACCGAAGAAGGCAAGCAGGCCGCGCGCGCCATTGCCATCGACCTGCTCGGCACGCTGCATGCGGCCGTGGGCGACCTGAACAAGGTCACGCGCATCGTCAAGGTCATGAGCCTGGTCAACTCCGTGGGCACGTTCACCGAACAGCACCTCGTGACCAATGGCGCGAGCGAATTCTTCGCCGAAGTGTTCGGCCCCGAGAAGGGCGCGCATGCGCGCAGCGCGTTCGGCGTGGCGCAGGTGCCGATGGGCGCCTGCGTCGAGATCGAGCTGATCGCAGAAGTCGGCTGATCTTCTTTCGTTGCCTCGCACCGCCTCAGGGCGTGACCGCGAGCTTCGAACAAAGCAGCCGCATCGCGGCGCCGATCGGCGCGATCACCGGCACCTTGAACCGCGGCGTCAGCGCGAGCGCCGCCTGCCCGAGCGGGCCGCCGCCGATGATCACGGCCTCGGCACCATCGTCGGCAATGCAGCGCTGAACGGCCTGCGCCAACGCCTCTTCTAGCGCGCGCGCATCGGCCACGAGCGCGCGCGGATCGCCCTGCGTGAGGCGGATGCCGCTGAACTGCGCGCGCAGCCCGAGCGCGGCGGCGCGCGCCTCGATGGGCGCCGCGAGATCGGGCGTGATGGTGGCGATGCCGAAGCGCCGGCCGCCCTCGCCCGCCGCGAGCATCGACGCCTCGGCGATGCCGACCACGGGCACGCACGCGTCGCGCCGCACCAGTTCCACGCCAGGATCGCCGAAGGCGCTGACGATCACGCCGTCCCAGCGCTCGCCCGCCGCCGTGCGCCACACCTTGAGCACCTCGGCCGCGGCTGCGTCCAGCTCGCGTTCGTTGACGATCATCGGCGGGCCCTGGGTCGCCGTGCGGCCCGTCACGCGGCAGCCTGCGGGGGCTTCGGCCGATGCGATCCCGACCATCATGTCGGTGGTCGCGACGGACGCGTTGGGGTTGATGAGCAGGATGTCTGGCATGCGGAAGGACGCTTTCTTCTTTGGGAGATCGGTTGTTGCGCGGCTCAGTTCGAACGCGCGAGCGACGCTGCCGGCGTCCCGTCGCCAAGCTCGGCCTCGCCGGCCAGCGGCAATGCATCGGGCGACTGGCCATAGGTCTCGGGCACGCACTGCACGCTGGCAACGAACACCGCGTACATCGCGGCGGCCAGGCCGAACACACCCACCAGCCCGAAGGCGTCGAACAGCCGGCCCGCCACCAGCGGCATCAGCGCGCCCGCGGCGGTGCCCGTGGCCAGGATGAAAGCGGTGCCGAAGGCGCGCACGCGCGTCGGATACAGCTCGGGGGCGAAGATCCAGATGGTGGTGTTGAGCAGCAGCACGAAGAACTGGAACACCGCGCCCGCGACCAGGATCACGGCGATGCTCTTGGCCACGAAGCCGATGGCCAGCGCCGCGAGGCAGGCGCACACGGCGCCGGCCGTCAGCACCCGCTTGCGCGGAAAGTGAAAGCCCAGCAGCGAGGCCGCAATGGCGCCCAGCAGGCTGCCGCCCTGCATCACCATCGTGAACATCAGGCTCTTGGACATGCTGTAGCCCAGCGTCACGAGGATGGTCGGCATCAGCGTGAGCACCGATATCTGCGCGCCGTAGGTCATCCAGATCGTGATGCACAGCGCAGCGGTGCGCCGCGCCAGCGCGCCGCGGAATATTTCGGTCACGCGCACCTTCGGCCGTGCGGCCTGCGCGCCCGTGCGGTCGTCGGTGATGTATTCACGCTCGGCCGCCAGCTTGCCCGACAGCCGCCCCGAGGCCAGCCGCGAGAGCACCGCGTTCGTCTCCCTGACGCGGCCCTGCGACAGCAGGAAGCGCGGCGTCTCGGGGATGAAGCGGCGATAGAACGCGCCAAGCAGAGCCGGCACCATGAGGCAGGCGAACAGCCAGCGCCAGGCGTTGTCGCCCGGGAACATCCAGAACACCAGCAGGCCGAAAGCCGGCGCAAGAAAGTTGCCCAGCCCGCCGGCGCCCACGTTCACCAGCCCCACGGCCGTGCCGCGGAACTTGGTCGAGCAGAACTCGGCCAGCATGGTCACGGCAATGGCGATCTCCCCGCCCAGCCCAAAGCCCACCACCGCGCGGCCCAGCGCCATCACCGTGAAGTTCGGCGCCATCGCGCAGATGCCCGCACCGAGCGTGAACAGCAGCAGGTCGATCGACAGCATCACGCGGCGCCCGTAGCGGTCGGCAATGAAGCCCGAGACGATGCGCCCGGTGGCTGCGCAGGCGAAGGTGACGGTGTTCAGGAAACCGATGTCCGATGCACTCAGCCCCCACTGCTCGCGCAGCATGGGGCCGACGATGCCCACCGCGTTCTGCTCGAAGGCATCGAACAGGCAGCCGATGAGGATCAGGAAGATGATCGTGTGGTGCGAACGCGTGACGCCGATGGTGTCGAGCGCGCGATCGAGCTCGGCGACTCGGGGCGAGTCGGGCCCGGAGGAGAGTGCAGGTCCAGCCATGGAAAACCCCTTGAGAAAGGATTGAAGTGCTCGTTTGCGCGTCGCAGCCCGGTGTCGCGGAACGCATGGTAGGCGGCAACGCACCTGAATGGCATATGGATTTCACCTACTTGGTGCAATTGAAATCCAAATTTCATCCCGTCACAAGCCTGCGCAAGCTTCGTGCCCGTTTTTTCGGCCTCGACAGCCGGGTGCCAGCTCAGCCCCTCAGAGCTCGCCGTTTTCCTCGTGCCCCAGCTCGATCGCCGCCAGCCGCTTGCGGCCGGCCGAACCGGCAGCCTCGACCACCATCGTGGCGATCAGGTCGCACACGCCCATCACGGCCGCGTGGTTGTCGAGCAGCCCTGGGCCGCGGCAGTCGCATTGCAGCGACCAGGTGGCATCCGCGAAATCAGGCGAGGCGCGGTCGCTGATGTAGACGATCTTCGCGCCGGCGCGGTGCGCGGCCGCCAGCAGGGTGTCGAGCTGGCGGGTCTGCCGGCGCAGGCCGAACACGATCACGCAGTCGCGCTCGCCCAGCCCCGCCAGGTGCTCGGCCAGCGTTTCGCCCGGTCCCGGGATGGCCGTGACGCGCGGCACCACCTGGATGATCTGCCAGCGCAGGTACAGCGCGAACGCATGGCTGCTGCGCGTGCCGAAGATCAGCACCTGCCCCGCGCCGATGATCGCCTTCACGATCTCGGCCATCTGCCGGTCGTCCAGGCGCTCGAAGGTGTTCGCGAGGTTGGCCTGCGACTGCTGGAAGTGCGTGGCCACAAGATGGCCGCGCTTGGAGGCTTCGGTGGCGTTCTGGAACAGCGGGGAGCCGGTCTGCTTTTCTTCCCGCACGTGGCGCCGTGCCTCTTCATAGTTCTCGTAGCCGATGCGCCGGATGAAGCGGCTCACGGTGGAAGGCGACACGCCCGCGAGTTCCGCGAGTTCATTGCCCGCATAGCTGGCCAGTTCGCCGGGAAACTCCAGGACGAAATCGGCAAGCTGGCGTTCGGTTGCGGGCAGCTGGTCGAGCTGGCTGCGAACGCGGCGGACGAAGGAATCGGCGGACATGGGTGGGCGGTGGGAAGCGGCGCACGATGATGCCACGCCGCCTCGCGGCGCTACGGCTGTGCCTGCGACGAGCCCCGCACCACCAGCTGCCCCGGCAGCAGCAGCTGGCGCGGTGCGGCATCGAGCCCGCGCAGCCGCTCGATCAGGCAGGTGGCGGCCGTGCGGCCGATGGCGTCAGTCGGCTGCGCCACGGTGCTCAGGCCGGGGCCGATCAGCGAGGCCCATTCGGGATCGTCGAAGCCGACGAAGCCCAGGTCCTGCCCGAACTGCCAGCCCAGCCGCGCCATCGACTGCGCGATGCGCAGCGTGACCACCGCATTGCCCGCGACCACGGCCGCGCGGCGCCCCCGTTTGGCGCGCTGGCGCAGCGCGCGCAATGCCTCGTCGAGCGCATCGCCGTCGCCCTCCACGCTTTCGAACACCTCGCCCGCCACGCGCGGCTCGTGCGCGGCCACGCAGGCACCGAAGGCGGCCGTGCGCTCGCGCCGCGAGCTCACGCCCTTCTGCGGCTCCGTCACGTAGAGCAGTTCGCGGTAGCCGCCCTCGACCAGGTGGCCGCAGGTGTCGCGCATGGCCGAATGGTTGTCGAGCGCGACGAAATCGGTGTGCATGCCGGTGTGGCGCCGGTCCACCAGCACCGCGGGCTTGCCGTGCAGCGTGACCGCGTCGACCACGTTGCTGCCGCGGCCCAGGGTGTTGAGGATGAAGCCGTCGACCTGGTAGCCCGCGAGCGCATCGATGGCCTCGCGCTCGCGTTCGCTCTCGTTGCCCAGGTTGAACAGCATCACCAGGTAGCCCGCGTCCTGGCAGGCCTTCTCGGCGCCGCGCAGCACGGCCACCGAATAGGGGTTGGTGATGTCGGCCACGATCAGGCCGATGAGGCGCGAGCGCCCATGGCTCAGCGCCTGCGCCATCGGGCTCGGCGTGTAGGCCAGCTTGGCGATGGCCGCCTCCACCCGCGCCGCGATGTCGCGGCTCAGCAGGCGCTCGCGGTGGTTGAGAAAACGCGAGACGGTGGCCTTGGAAACGCCCGCCGCCTCGGCGACGTCGGCGATGGTGGCGCGGCCGCTGGGGTTCATGCGCGGCTCATGCCGCCGCCGTGTCGTACGGCGCCGTCGGCTTCTCGCCCGCCAGCACCTGCAGCAGGTTGGTCGTCGCAAGCTCCGCCATGGCGTGCCGCGTTTCGTGCGTGGCCGATCCGATGTGCGGCAGCGGCGTCACGCGCGGATGGGTGCGCAATGGCGAATCGGCGGGCAGCGGCTCCTTCGCGAACACGTCGAGCCCGGCCGCGCGCAGCGTGCCGTGGTCGAGCGCGTGCAGCAGCGCTTCTTCGTTGACCGTGGCGCCGCGGCCGCCGTTGATGAAGGCCGCGCCGGGCTTCATGCGCGCGAAGAAGGCGGCGTCGATCATGCCGCGCGTCGCGTCGGTCAGCGGCAGCATTGCCAGCACGATGTCCGAGCGCGCGAGCAGATCGTCGAGCGGCGTATGCGTGGCGCGGCCCTGCAACTCGGGCGCCTGCGCGGCCAGGTCGACCGGGCGGCGCGCGTGGTAGAGCACCGGCATGCCGAACCCCAGCGCCGCGCGCCGGGCCACGGCTTGGCCGATGCGGCCGAAGCCGAGAATGCCGAGCGTCTTGCCGTGCACGTCGGTGCCGAAGAGTTCGTCGCCGATGTTCTTGGTCCAGCGGCCTTCGCGCACCATGGTCGAGAGCTCGACGACGCGGCGCTGCGTGGCCATCAGGATCGCGAACACCGTGTCGGCCACGGTCTCGGTCAGCACGTCGGGCGTGTGGCACAGCACGATGCCGCGCCTGTGCAGTTCCGCCAGCGCGTAGTTGTCGACGCCGACCGATATGCTCGAAATCACCTGGAGCTGCGGCGCCGCGTCGAGCAGCGCCGCATCGACCGTGTGGCTCGCACCGATCAGTCCATGTGCGCCGGGCAGCGCGGCGGCAAAGGCCTCGGGCTCCTTGCGCGGATCGGCCACGGTCACATGGTGCGCAGCCTGCAGGCGTGCCAGCTGGTCTTCAGGCAGGGGCCGGAAGACCAGCACGTTCTTTTTTGTCGTCGTCATGGTCAGAGTCCTGCTTCTTCGAGTTGCGCGCGCGTCGGCAGGCCTTCGGTGTCGCCCAGCACCTGCACCGCGCGCGCGCCGATCCAGGCGCCGCGGCGCACGGCCTCGGGCACGCTCCGGCCTTCGAGCAATGCGCTCACCACGCCGGCTGCGAAGCCGTCGCCCGCGCCCACGGTGTCGATCACTTCCTTCACCGGAAAGCCGTCGACATGCCCGGTGCCCGCCACGTGGCTGTCGTAGTAGGCGCCCGCTGCACCGAGCTTGACGACCACGAGCTTCGCGCCGCGCTGGCGGTAGAACTTCGCCACGTCTTCGGGCTTGTCATGGCCGGTCAGCAGCAGGCCTTCCTCGATGCCCGGCAGCACCCAGTCGGCGCGCGAGGCGAGTTCGTTGATCCAGTGGCGCATGGTCTCGGTCGACGGCCACAGCGTGGGCCGCAGGTTGGTGTCGAACGAGATCGTGCGGCCGGCCGCGCGCATCACGTCCATGGACTTGAGCGCAGCCTGCAGGCTGGTGTCGGAGATGGCCGCGAACACGCCCGTGGCATGCAGGTGGCGCGCCGAGCGCAGCCAGGCCTCATCGATATCGGCCGGGCCCATCTGGCTCGCGGCCGAGCCCTTGCGGTGGTATTCGACCGGCGGATCGCTGCCGTCGGTGACGCGGCCCTTGAACTGGAAGCCGGTGCGCTGCGCCGGATCGCAGATGACGTGCGAGCAGTCGATGCCCTCGGCCTTCATCGCCGCGATGAGGTAGCGCCCCATCGAGTCGGTGCCCAGGCGGCTGGCCCAGCCCACCTTGAGCCCCAGGCGCGAGAGGCCGATGGCCACGTTGGTCTCGGCGCCGGCGGTGCGCTTGTGGAACGCCTGCGCGTCCTCCAGCAGGCCCGGCCGGTCGGCCACGAGCAGCAGCATGGCTTCGCCGAACAGGGCAACGTCGAAAGCGGTGGGTTCTGTCATGTGTGTCTCCCTAGCCTCGCGCGGCGCGGAGGAAGTCGACCTGCGCGCGCACGACGGCCGGCAGGTCGTCGCCGGCCAGAGGATATTCGATGGCGTGCGGCACATCGGCAGGCAGCGCACGCAGCACCGCGCGCCACGGCGCGGCCGAGTCGGCCAGCGGCACCGCCACCCACTTGTGCGGCAGCCGCTGCGCGCCCTTGCAGTGCACGTAGCGCACGCGGCGTCCCAGCGCCTGCGCGGCCTGCAGCGGGCACTCGCCGAGCCAGTGCCAGTTGCCCATGTCGAAGGTCATGCCGAGCTCGACGCCGGCGCGGTCGGCCGCGTCGAAGAAACCCTGCAGCGCGGGCAGCGTGCCGGCGCGCACGGTCTGGTCGTTCTCGATCAGCAGTTCGACACGGGTTTCCGCAAGCTGCACCTTCAGGCCCCAAAGCGAGCCGTGCGAAGACGCGCGAAAGTCGCCGATCGACATCTTGAGCCGCCGGGCGCCGAGCCTGGTTGCGGCCGCGATGCCGCGTGCCAGCGCGGCGCTGTCGAGCCAGCCGCCTTCGGCCCAGAGCCCCTCGGGGCTCGAATACACCGCGGCCAGTCCGGCCAGCGAAGGCAGCTCCGCGTCGGCGTTGCGCAGCATCTCGCCGCGCACCTCGACCGAATCGGCACCGGCCTCCAACGCCATCTGCGCGCACCAGAGCTGGCCATGCCTGCCCACCTCGGCCGCACCGAAGGACGACAGAGAAATCAATACCTGGAAGGACATCAGTGGGCCTGGTGCGAACTCAGGATCTGGCCGAGGAACTGGCGCGTGCGCTCGTCCTTCGGGTTGCCGAAGAATTCCTGCGGCGGCGCCTGCTCGACGATCTTTCCGTCGGCCATGAAGATCACGCGATCGGCCACGCTGCGGGCAAAGCCCATCTCGTGCGTCACGCACAGCATGGTCATGCCGTCTTCGGCCAGGCCGATCATGGTGTCGAGCACTTCCTTGACCATCTCGGGGTCGAGCGCCGAGGTGGGCTCGTCGAACAGCATGATCTTGGGCGACATGCACAGCGCGCGCGCAATCGCCACGCGCTGCTGCTGGCCGCCCGAGAGCTGGCTGGGGTACTTGCCGGCCTGCTCGGGAATGCGCACGCGCGTGAGGTACTTCATGGCCACCTCTTCGGCCTGCGCCTTTGTCATGCCGCGCGAGCGCATCGGCGCGAGCGTGCAGTTCTCCAGGATGGTGAGGTGCGGAAACAGGTTGAACTGCTGGAACACCATGCCCACTTCGGCGCGCACCGCGTCCACATTCTTGCCGCCCGCGGTGAGCTCGATGCCGTCGACCACGATGCGGCCCTTCTGCACCGTCTCGAGCCGGTTGATGCAGCGGATGAGCGTGGACTTGCCCGAGCCCGAGGGCCCGCAGATCACGATGCGCTCGCCCTGGCGCACCGACAGGTCGATGCCGGTCAACACCTGGAATTCACCGTACCACTTGTTGACCGCTTCCATGCGGATGATCGATTCCGTCGTCATGCCAGGATTCCCTTCAAGCGCTTTCGCTTATTGCATCTTGGGCAGGTCGGCCTGCAGCCACTTCTGGTAGAGCTTGTTGAGCTCGCCGTTGGCGGTGTTCTTGGCGACGAAGTCGTTCACCGCCTTGGTCAGCTCTTCCTGGCCCGGACGCATCGCGATGCCCATCGACTGCTGCACCAGCGTGAACTTGTTCTCGTAGGTGCCGGCAGGCACGCGCTTGGCGATCTGCGCGGCCACGGTCACCGAGCAGCCGATCGCATCGACCTGGCCCGAGATCAGCGCCTGCATGGCCGAGGCGTCGTCGTCGAAGCGGCGGATCTCGGTGCCTTCGGGCGCGGCCTTGGTCACGGCCACGTCTTGCGTGGAAGCACGGGCCACGCCCACGCGCAGGCCCTTCAGGTCGCCGGCCGCCTTGATGGGGGTCTTGGTGGCGCCGTACAGCACGATGGTCGCGGCCGCATAGGGCTGCGAGAACTGCACCTGCTTGGCGCGCTCGGGCGTGATGGCGAGCGAAGCGACCAGCAGGTCGACCTTGTTGGTCAGGAGGAAGGGAATGCGGTTGGGGCCGGTCACCGGCACGATGTTGGCCTTGACGCCCCAGTCCTTGGCCAGCAGCCTGGCCACGTCGGCGTCGTAGCCGTCGGGCTGGTTCTGCGCATTGGTGGTGCCGTAGGGCGGAAAGTCGACCAGCATGCCGATGGTGATCTCGCCCTTCTTCTTGATGTCGGCCACGGACTGTGCCGAGGCGAAGGGTGCGAACACGGTGAGCGCGGCGCCAAGGCCAAGTGCTGCGAGCGCTGCGCGGCGGGTGGTGGTACGGGTCATGGAAAGTGTCTCCTGGATAAAGAAGGAAGCAATGAGAAAGGGAAAGGAATCAGCGGGCCAGCGCCCGTGCGCGCCTGCGCTCCATGCGGGCAGCAAGCAGCGACAGCGGCCAGCAGATCGCGAAGTAGATGGCGGCCACCACCGAGAACACGACCAGCGGCTGGAAGGTGGCGTTGTTGACGACCTGCCCGGCGCGCGTGACCTCGACGAAGCCGATGATCGCGGCGAGCGACGTGCCCTTGGTGATCTGCACCACGTAGCCCACCGTGGGTGCCAGCGCGATCTTCAGCGCCTGCGGCAGCACCACATCGCGCATTCGGGCGCCGTACTTGAGGCTCAGCGCCTCGGCGGCTTCCCACTGGCCGCGCGGAATGGCCTCGATGCAGCCGCGCCAGATCTCGCCGAGGAAGGCGGCGCTGTTCAGGATGAGCGCAACGCCGGCCGCCACCCAGGGGTTGATGTCCAGCCCCAGCACCGGCGCGCCGAAGAACACCAGGAACAGCTGCAGCAGCAGCGGCGTGCCCTGGAAGATCTGGATGAAGGTGGTCGACACGCCGCGTGCCCACGGCGACTCCGACGTTCGCATCAGCGCAATGGCGAGCCCCAAGATCGCGCCGCCCACGAAGGCAATGGCCGACAGCGCGAGCGTCCACTTGGCCGCTTCGAGGATGAAAAGGAATTCGGGAAAGCCGAAGGTACGCATGGTTTTTTCCTGCTCCGCTCTGGGGCCTGCTACCGGCGGTCCGGGTAGTTGAGCGTGCGCTTGTAGATCAGCTTGAACATCGCCGAGAAGGCCAGCGCCAGCGCAAGGTAGATGGCGGCCACCACGATGTAGATCTCGAAGCTGCGGAAGGTCTGCGACTGCAGGTTGGCGGCCACCGAGGTCAGGTCGTCGGCCGAGATGACCGACACCACGGCCGAACTCAGCATCAGCAAAATGAACTGGCTCGTGAGCGCCGGGTAGATGGCCTTGAGCGCGGGCTTGATGATCACGAAGCGGAAGATCTCCCAGGGCTTGAGGTTGAGCGCCCTGCCCGCCTCGATCTGCCCCTTGGGAATCGACTCGATGCCCGCGCGGATGATTTCCGTGGCGTAGGCGCCCAGGTTCACCACCATGGCCACCAGCGCGGCCGTCTGTGGCGACCAGCGCAGCCCGATGGCCGGCAGCGCAAAGAAAAAGAAGAACAGCTGCACCAGGAACGGCGTGTTGCGGATCACCTCGATGTAGGCGTTGACGACAAAGCGCAGCCAACCGGGCCCCGAGGTCTTGCCCCAGGCGCAAAAAATCGCGACCACCAGGCCCAGCAGCGTGGCCACGAGCGAGAGCTGGATCGTGATCCAGGTGCCCTTGAGCAGCAGCGGCCAGGCAGCGAAGACGGCGTCGAATTGAAACTGGTAGTTCATGGGTGGGGCGAGCACGGCGTGGCCGTGCGCATGCCTCGAAAGCAATGCTTGCAGCTTATATGAAACCGGTTTCAGGCCAAGCCAGGGATTTCCCTAGGTCAGTGTTTTGACAGCCCTTCTGCCTACACTCGCGCGATGCTGAATACATCCGAGGCCACCGCGTCCGCAGAGGTGCTTGCACCTCCTGCCGTGCAGCATTTCAGGCAGGCCCTGCTCTGGCCGCTGCGGCTGGTGCCGGCGCCCGACGCCAAGCCCACGCACCACGGCCCCTGGCATGTGCTGCGCGAGATGGGCGAGGCCTCGCCCTGGCGCGAGGAAATCGACGAATACACCGGCGACAGCAGCCGCTTCCACGAGCGGCACTACAACGAGTTCGTGAGCTTCCTGCCCTACGTGCAGCGCTTTCTCTACGGCGAGGGCCGCTCGAAGAACAAGGACGGTACGGGCACCGGCAGCGACGGCGATTCGCCGATGCGCATCTTCCGCCGCCACGACATTGCGGCCGTGCGCGTGGTGGCGCAGCAGGGCGACGCGCCGATCACGCTCGACGTGGTGCATTGCGACCTGTACTTCTTCTTCGACATCGACGTGGTGCTGCTCAACCTCGAGGTCGGCGCCAACCACCTGAGCCTTGCTCAGGCGCAGGACCTGCTCTACCGCTTCGGCCGCGCCTATCCCGCGGGCTGGAACGCCGAGGGCGGCGCGCTGCATTGCATGGCCAGCGTCGAATGGCTGGCCGCCGACGGCCGCGTGCTCGCGCGCTCGGATGCGCAGCAGCGCGAAGCCTTTCTCTCGCACGTGGCCCAGCACCGCGCGCCGCGCATCTCGGCCCACTGGGCCTACCTGATGCAGCCGCTGGTGAGCGACCATTCCGACGAGCCCGGCGCGCTGCGCTACCGGCAGATCGAGTACTACCGCATGCCGCTGATGGCCTACCTTTCGCTCGACGATCCCAAGCGCCTCTCGCGCAACGACTTCATCCGGCTCGGCCTCGTCACGGGCGCGGCCGAAGCCGATGCGGCGCAGCATGCCCACCTGCCCTACGCGGAGCAGCACCTGGCCGACTTCGAGCACCGCTACTGCTACGACCGCTTCTGGGTCGATGCCGGCGCGGCGCCCAACACGCGCTACCTGTGCAACGGCCATGCGCTGATCGTGGTGGGCGATGCACGCTCCGAATTCTTCTGCTGCCGCGACCGCGGCGTGCTCGCGCAGTTCCGCCACCAGCACTTCCTGCTGTTCCTGATCGCGCATTTCCAGAAGGCGGCGCTGCTGATGTTCTCGGACCAGCTGGTCGAAGCCCTCAAGCGGCTCGACATCCACAGCACGCCGAGCGTGAAGCAGTTCAAGCGCGCGATCCGCTCGAGCTTCGAGCGCTTCCTGCGGTTCACGCACCGCTACTGGTTCCACGAGATCTCGGAGCAGGCGCAGGTGCGGGCGCTCTCGCACATGTGCACCGCGCATCTCGGGCTCGACCCGCTCTACGACGAGGTCAAGGCGCGCATCGCCGACATGAACACCTACCTGGATGCCGACAGCCTGCGCCGGCAGGCCAGCACCGTGGTGCGGCTCACGGTGGTCACGCTGTTCGGCCTGATCGGCACGGTGACCACGGGCTTCCTCGGCATGAACCTGCTGGCCGAGGCCGACGCACCGCTGTGGCGCAAGGCGCTCTGGTTCGGCGTGGTGTTCGTCCTCACGACCTGGCTCACGATCTACACGATGGTGAAGTCGCAGCGGCTGTCGGACTTCATCGACGCGCTGTCGAACGATCGACTGGGGTTTCGCGGGAAACTCGGTGCGCTGGCGCGGGTCTGGCGGTCTGGGGCTGATTGATCTTGCCTGGGTGCGTTGTTCAGGGCGACGCACCCGCCGACGGGGTACCTTGCTCCGCGAATGTCCCCCGCCCTTCGGGCTCCTCCTTTATTTCGCTGCGCAAGGCACCCCATCAGCGGGAGCGTTATGCGGAGCGGCCGTTGATCAGCGGTACACCACGAGCGTGCCCTGGTGCACAGGGCATCGGGTGCTCCCCGCAGCGAAATAAAGGAGGAGCCGAAGGCGGGGGACATTCGCGGAGGGGAGTACCCGGTGGCCTGTGCACGCGCCCTGAAACAAAGGCCTAAAACAAAGCACCTCAGGACTAAGATCGCCCGGCCCCAAAGACAAACCCACCAATGCGCATAGCCCTCGTCTCCGACATCCACGGAAACCTCCCCGCGCTCGAGGCCGTGGTCGAAGACATTACCCGCCGCGGCGCGGATGCCATCGTCAACCTCGGCGACAGCCTCTCCGGTCCGCTGATGCCGCTGGAGACCGCGCAATTCCTGATGGCGCAGGACTGGGTCCATCTCGCGGGTAACCATGAACGCCAGCTGCTCACAACGCCCGCAGACAAGCGCGGAGCGTCCGATGCGTTCGCCCATGCCCGGCTCGGCGCGAAGGAGTTCGAGTGGATGGCTTCGCTCGGGCACAGCCTGCGCTTCAGTCCGGAAGTCCTGCTCTGCCATGGCACGCCGGCCAGCGACCTCGAATACTTCCTGGAGACCGTGGAGCCCACGGACTTCCGCCCGGCCACGCAGGCGGAAATCGATGCCCGGCTCGGCGAAGTTGATGCGCAGCTGATCGCCTGCGGCCACACGCATGTGCCGCGCGTGGCGCGTGCATCGGGCGGGCAGCTGATCGTCAATCCGGGCAGCGTCGGCCTGCCGGCCTACGACGACATTCACCCGTATCCGCATGCCGTCGAAACCGGCTCGCCAAAGGCGCGCTATGCCATCGTCGAGCGGCGCGAAGAAGGCTGGACTTCCCGGCTGGTCGCAGTGCCCTACGACCACATGGCCATGGCGGCCCTGGCGCTTGCGCACGAGCGGCCGGACTGGGCCCATGCCCTCGCCACCGGGCGCATGCCCTAGGGATCAATCGCCGAACACGATCTTCGCGCTCGGCACCGCGCGGATCGGCACGCCGAAGCTCGTGATGTCCGACAGCGTGGCGTTGTGGTGGGCGCGGATGAAGTCGCCGGTGGCGTGCGGCTTGTCGTGCGAGGTGTGCGCGTCGGCCGCAAGCACGACCTCGTAGCCGAGCGCTGCGGCGTGGCGCGCGGTGGTGTCCACGCAGAACTCCGACGAGTAGCCGCAGACCACTACGCACTGCACCGCATGCCCCGCGAGCCATGCCTGCAGCGGCGTGCGCAGGAACGAATCGGGCGTGGCCTTGCGGATCTTCGTGTCGTCCGGATCGACCTCCAGCGCGCTGGAAAGTTGCCAGCGCTCGGAATCGAATTCGAGGTCGACGGCGTTCTCGTGCTGGATGAAAGCCACCGGCACGCCCGCGGCACGGGCACGCGCGGTGAGATCGTTGATGCGCTGCGCGACCTCGGCGGCCTCGTGGGGGCGCGGCAGGTCGTCATAGAGGCCACGCTGCATGTCGATGACGAGAACGGCAGTTTTCATGGGGGAGGAGGAGAAGGCAGGACCCTGGACCGCCCGAGTATGACGCCGGCGCCCGCCGGACGACGCTCTCCTCAACTCCAGGCGCTCACCTCCAGCCGCACCTTGCCGCTGATGCCGGGTGCCGCCGGCGCCGCGCCCAGGCTCGAAAGCGGCACGATGAACTGCAGCTTGCCGTCGGCCAGCTGCTTCGGGCTCATCGGCAGCGAGGCCTGCCCCGCGGTGTCGGTCTGCCAGCCGTACTTCACGTTCCAGTTCTGCGCCGGGTCGTCGGGCTGCGGCGGTGCGATCTCGATCACCAGCGTGTCGCGGAACAGCGAGCTGCCTTCGTAGTGGCCGTCGAGCCAGAACTTCTTGTTCACCTGGTAGTCGGGCACGCGCACGCCGAGCGTCATCGCATAGGCCAGCGTCGGCCGGTCCTGCTTCACGCGCGCCTTGTTGGCAAGGAACACGGTCGAGAGATAGATCGAGCGGCGCTCGGGCTTTTCGGGGTCGGTCAGTTCCTTGTGCGTGCGGCAGGCGGGCGAGTCTTCCTCGGCCACGCGCCGGCTCAGGTACCAGCGCTTGCCGCGCGGCGCGGCCAGTAGTTCGACCTGGTAGAGCGCGTCGACGTCGGCGTCCTTGGGGAGGTCCGGCGGCAGCGTTACGCCATCGACCTCGAACCAGAGATCGACGCGCACGTCGCCGAACAGGAAGCGCACGAGGTTCTGGTAGGCCTCCTCGGAATTGACGATGCCGAAGTAGCCCGAGTGCGAGCGAAAGGCGTAGGCGGTGGCCACCGGCTTGCTGCGCCTGGCCTCGTCGATGGACCAGAGCGAGGCGTTCTCGATGCGCACCAGTCCGTCGCTGCCGTGGCCCGCGAACATGCGCGAGAGGCCCTTGGCGGCCTCGTAGTCGCCGCGGTTGGAGCCCACCATGCAGAAGAAGCGTTCGGGCGGAAACGCGGCGGCCGGCAGGTAGTCCATGCGGCCATCGACCGGCGCCGTGTCCATGAACTCCGACATCCGCTCGCGGTTGAAGGTGTTCATCTCGTTGGCCGTGAGCCAGGCCGGCACGTTGATGCCGCCCATGTCGATGCCGTTGTGCGGCGTGGCGTAGGTGAACACCTTGTCGACGCAGGCGCGCGCCGCCGCATCGCCGAGCGCCGGGTTCTGCAGGAAGGCACGCACCACCAGCCCGCCCATCGAGTGCGCCACCAGGTAGCAGCGGAAGTCGGCCGGCGAGAAAGCGGCTCCTTCGCGCAGTGCCACCAGGTCGCGCACGCGAAGGATCAGCTTGCTCAAGCCCTGCGCGTAGATTTTCACGTCGCGCGACTTGCCGTCGCCCAGCAGCTCCGAGCCGCCGTCGTAGTAGCGGTAGATGACGATCGATGCGGCCGGAATGCCGTCCACGTCCTTGCCGGTTTCGTCGGGCGAAGGCTTCCAGTCGTTGTCGAGGATATCGAGGCCGTTCTGGTAGACGCTCTGGTACTGGAAGTCGGCCAGAAGGCGCACCACGGGCGATTCGAAGACGAACTTCTGCGCCGGCGCGTCCTTCTTCACGGTGGCGCGGTAGACGGTGGAGCCCACGTTGAATCCGCAGAACGGATCGGCCGCGGTGTCGTCGCGCTCGGCCTCGGTCATGGCGTAGCCGCGCACGTAGATGATGGGATAGCGATTGCTGCTCATGGTGTGGTCGCCTCCTTGAAGCCCGCGGAACGTGGCGCGCTTCAGTGTGCCGCGCGATGCCGCGGGCGGCCATAGAACGCATGGCCTACGACGAGCGGCGCGGAAATATCCCTGTGCGCCGAATGTTTCTGCCGCTGAAACCATTGGCGGCGGCGCGGCGGCTAAGCTCGCGCCGCAAAAACCGGACAACACCTCGCCATGATCTCCTTTCTGAAGCGCCGCCTTCGCGGCTACGGCACATCGCTCTTCGCGGCGAGCTGCGCGCTCGTCGCGGGCTGCACCAGCAACAGCGGATGCGAGGCGCGCTACGACGCATCGCCGCAGTTCAAGGGCTGCAGCTTCCAGAACCCGCCGAACCCGGACGTGCTGCCTTCGGCCAGCGGCTGGCGGATCTGGTCGCGCTTCATCGTCGGCGACAAGGTGGGCACCGTGCCGGTCGACCCGATCCCGGTGCGCATGCTGGCCACCGCCGACCTGGAGGCGCTCGATCCCAAGGCCAACCATGTGGTGCGGCTCGGCCATTCGTCGCACCTGCTCAAGCTGCAGGGCAAGTACTGGCTGATCGACCCCGTGTTCAGCGAGCGCGCGTCGCCGTTCACCTTCGTCGGTCCCAAGCGCTTCCACAAGCCGCCGCTCACGCTCGAGCAGTTGCCACCGATCGAAGGCCTGATCCTCTCGCACGACCACTACGACCACCTCGACGTGGCCACCATCGAGTACCTCGCGCTGCGCGTGCAGCGCTACTTCGTGCCGCTGGGCGTGCGCGCGCGGCTGGTGGCCATGGGCGTGCCCGAGGAGCGCGTGACGGAGCTCGACTGGTGGCAAGGCGGCGAGCACGACGGCGTCAAGCTCACCGCCACGCCGGCGCAGCACTTTTCGGGCCGGACGCTGACCGACCGCGACCGCACGCTGTGGGCTTCATGGGTGGTGCAAAGCGGCGAGCAGCGCATCTTCTACAGCGGCGACTCGGGCTACTTTGCGGGCTTCAAGCAGATCGGCGAGCGCTTCGGCGGCTTCGACCTGGCGCTGATGGAAAACGGTGCCTACGACGCCTATTGGCCCGCTGTCCACATGACGCCCGAGCAGAGCGTGCAGGCCTTCGAGGACCTGCGCGGCAAGGTGCTCTATTCGGTGCACAACAGCACCTTCGACCTCGCCTTCCACACCTGGCACGATCCGCTGGACCGCATTGCCGACCTGTCGCAGGCCAAGAAGATCGAGCTCGCCACGCCGGTGATCGGCGAAGTGCTCACGGTGGGAAAGGCCCGCACCAACGAGCGCTGGTGGCAGGGCCTGCGCTGAGGCGAAAAGGCGCTAGCCGCGTTCCTTGCGCTCGCGTGCCCGGCGCTGCTGCCGGGTCTCGCCGGCCTGCGCCGCGATGCGGTCCTTCTCGCGCTGCTTGGCCCCGCGCTTCAGGCGCATGCGCCGGCCGAACCAGAAGCTTGCAAGGCCCGTGACCACCGCGATCACGAGGCCGATGACGCTGATGTCAATGCCGCCCATCACAGCACCCGCACGATGCTCGTCGGCTTGAAGCCGAGGTCGGCCGCCTTGCCCTTGCGCGCTCGGCTGCCGCGCGCATTGTTGAGCGTGCGGATTTCCAGGGTTTCATCGCGCTCCTTGCCGCCGCGGCCGATGCCTTCGATCTTCACGCTGCGCGTGTAGGCCGCGGCACCCGCCAGGGTGTCCTTGGCATCGAGGTCGATCAGCGCGAGCCCACGGCCGCCCTTGGGCAGGCTCTTGAGCTCGGCGATGTCGAAGGTCAGGATGCGGCCGCCGGTCGAGGCGCAGGCCACGTGCGTGGCGGCCGGCATCGGCTCGGCGCCGCTCGCGCCGCCCACCAGCGAGGGGCGGCAGAGCTGTTCGCCCTCGCCCACGTCGATGAAGGCCTTGCCGCCGCGCTGGCGCGACATCATGTTCTCGACGGTGGCAATGAAGCCGTAGCCGCCGGTGTTGGCCAGCAGCAGGCTGGCGCCCACCGGGCCCGCGAAGAAGTGCGTGACGTGCGTGCCGGCATCGAGCTCGATGAGCGTGGTCACGGGCTGGCCGTCGCCGCGCGCGCCGGGCAGCGAGGCCACGGGCACGGTGTAGACGCGCACGCTCTTGTCCTTGGCCGAGCCGAACACCAGCAGCGTGTCGACGCTGCGGCATTCGAAGGCGCCGTAGAGCGTGTCGCCGGACTTGAAGCTGTATTCGGGCGCAGTGCCTCCGTTGCCGGCGGCCTTCTCGCTCGCCCAGCCCTTCTGCGCGCGGACCCAGCCCTTCTGCGAGACGATCACGGTCACGGGCTCGTCGACCACCTTCACTTCGGCCACGGCGCGCTTCTCGGCCTGGATCAGCGTGCGGCGCGGGTCTTCGAAGGTCTTGGCGTCGGCTTCGATTTCCTTCACCAGCAGGCGGCGCAGCGCGGCCGGGCTGCCGAGGATGTCCTCGAGCTTCTTCTGCTCCGTGCGCAGCTCGTCGAGTTGTTGCTGGATCTTGATGGCCTCCAGCCGCGCAAGCTGGCGCAGCCGGATTTCAAGAATGTCTTCCGCCTGGATTTCGCTGAGATTGAAGCGCGCGATCAGCGCAGCCTTCGGGTCCTCGGCTGCGCGGATGATCGCGATCACCTCGTCGATGTTGAGCAGCACCAGCTGCCGCCCCTCGAGGATGTGGATGCGGTCCTGCACCTTGCCCAGCCGGTGCCGCGAGCGCTTCTCGACGGTGACCTCGCGGAACGCGATCCACTCGTTGAGCATCTGGCGCAGCGACTTCTGCGTGGGCTTGCCGTCGATGCCCACCATCGTGAGGTTGATCGGCGACGAGGTCTCGAGCGAGGTCTGCGCGAGCAGCGTGGTGATGAATTCGTCCTGGCTGATGCGCGAGGTCTTGGGCTCGAACACCAGGCGCACCGCGGCGTCCTTGCTGGATTCGTCGCGCACCACGTCGAGCACCGAGAGCATCGCGGCCTTGAGCTGGGTCTGGTCGGCGGAGAGCGCCTTCTTGCCGGCCTTGACCTTCGGATTGGTGATTTCCTCGATTTCCTCGAGCACCTTCTGCGTGCTGACGCCCGGCGGCAGCTCGTTGACCACCAGCTGCCACTGGCCGCGCGCGAGGTCCTCGATCTTCCAGCGCGCGCGCACCTTCAGCGAGCCGCGGCCGGTGCGGTAGGCGTCGGCGATGTCGGCCGGCCCGCTGATGATCTGCGCGCCGCCCGGATAGTCGGGGCCGGGCACGATCTGCAGCAGCTCCTCGTCGCTGAGCTTGCCGTTCGACTTGATCAGCGCCACGCAGGCATCGGCAATCTCGCGCAGGTTGTGGCTCGGGATCTCGGTGGCCAGGCCGACCGCGATGCCGCTCGCGCCGTTGAGCAGCGTGAAGGGCAGCCGCGCGGGCAGAAGGCGCGGCTCCTCGGTGCTGCCGTCGTAGTTGGGAATGAAGTCGACCGTGCCTTCGTCGATCTCGTCGAGCAGCAGGCTGGTGATGCGGGCCAGGCGCGCCTCGGTGTAGCGCATGGCCGCGGCGCCGTCGCCGTCGCGGCTGCCGAAGTTGCCCTGGCCGTCGACCAGCGGATAGCGCTGCGAAAAATCCTGCGCCATGCGCACCAGCGCGTCGTAGGCGGCCTGGTCGCTGTGCGGGTGGAAGCGGCCGAGCACGTCGCCGACCACGCGCGCGCTCTTGACCGGCTTGGCGCCCACGGTGCCGTTGGCGCCGCCGAAGCCCAGGCCCATGCGCGACATCGAATACAGGATGCGCCGCTGCACCGGCTTCTGGCCGTCGGACACGTCGGGCAGTGCGCGGCCCTTGACCACGCTGAGCGCGTATTCGAGGTAGGCGGTCTGTGCGTAGTCGGCCAGTGTGAGGGTGGTGTCGCCGTCGGTGGGACCCTGGAGATCGAGCGGAGGTTGGGAGTCGTCCATGGAGAAGAGAGAAAGAAAAACAGTTGCGGGCCGTGCGCTTGCGCGTTCAGCCTAGTGTGAAAGCCTCGTGCACCGCGGACTGCACGGCGCCGCCGAGCACCGCGCCGCCGCCGGCCACGTAGATCCAGTCGCCGATCACCGCGGCGCCCACCGCATGGCGCGGCGTGAGCATCGGGGCATGGCGCTGCCAGCTGTCGGCCACGGGATCGTAGCTTTCCATCTGGCCGAACACCTTGGCCTGGCGCGGCACGCCGCCCACCAGGAAGCCGCCCTCCCCGCCCATCGCGAAGAAGCGGCCGCGGTACACCACGAGGCCGTGGCCCGAGCGCGCCGTGGGCAGCGGCGCACGCAGCTCCCAGGTGTCGCGCGCGGGCAGGTAGACGTGGTGCAGGTCGGTGTTGTATTCGAAGGTGTTGAAGCGCCCGCCGATCACGTGGATCTGGCCGCCGTACGCCACGCAGCCCACGTGGTCGCGCGCACCGGGCAGCGGCTTGGCGGAGGACCAGCGGTCCGCCTTGGGGTCGTAGACTTCGTGCCAGCCCACGCTCGCGCGTTCGGCCGCAGGCTCGGAGGCGCCGCCGATCAGGTGCAGCACGCCGCCCTGCATCACCGCGGCCGCAGCGCCGCGCGGTCGCGGCAGCGGCGCGATGGCGCTCCAGCGGTTGGCTGCGATCTCGTAGACGTAGGCATTGGTGTCGGAGCGGCGGTTCTGCTCGACGAAGCCGCCCAGGGCGTAGATCCGGTCGCCGTCGGCCGCCACCGCCACGTGGTTGGCGCCGCGCGGCAGCGGTGCGCCGTCGAGCCAGCGGTCGGCCTTGGGGTCGTAGATGTGGTGGTAGTCGCGGTTGACCGCGCCCTCGCCATAGCCGCCGACCACGTGCATGCGCCCTTGCGCCGCGGCGGCCCAGGCCATCTCGCTGCGCGGAATGGGCAAGGCCGCGCGCTGCTCCCAGCGTCCCGCGGGACCGGCCGGTGCGGGGCTGTCGGTGACGCGCTGGGCTTCCTGCTCGGGCGTCATGTGGTGCGGAACGCCGCCTTGCAGCCGCGCATAGGGCTCCTTCGACGAAGGCGCCGGCGGCAGCGTGTCGTGCGTGGCCGCGTGCTGCGCGCGCGCGGCGCCGGCCACCGCGCAGGCGGCGGTCGCGAGAACGAAGCTTCGGCGGTGCATGAAGAAGGGCTCCTTCATCGGCGGAGAAAGACGGGGCAGGCCATCAGGACACCGGCGCGTCCGAGCCGCTGTCCGGCACCGCCGATGGCTCGGGCGCATCGGGCATGGCCGGCATGGCGCCCGGCGAGTCGGGCGGCATGTTGCCGCGGCCCAGGGCGCCGCCCTTGGGCACCGTGAGTTCCATGCGGATGCGCCCCGGCGCCTTGCCGCCGCGCGCGCCGCCGCCGCTTGCCATGGCCGATGATCCCGCCGCCGATGGCTTGAGGTAGGCGTAGAGCTGCAGCACGGTCTGCACGTAGTTCTGCGTTTCCTTGTAGTTTGGGATCTTGTTGCCCGCGCGCTGCACCGCGCCTTCGCCCGCGTTGTAGGCAGCAAGGGCCAGCTCGATCTGGCCCGGAAACATCGCGATCAGGTCGCGCAGGTAGCGCGAGCCCGCGGCAATGTTGATGCGCGGGTCGAACAGCTTCTTCTCGATGGTGCTGCGCTTGTCGGCTGCGACACCATAGCGCTGCGCGGTGGCCGGCATGAGCTGCATGAGCCCCATCGCACCCTTAGGCGAAACGGCCTGGGCATCGAAGCCCGATTCGGTGGCGATCAGCGCCTGCAGCAGTTCGTAGTCGATCGAATGCTTGTTCGACGCATCGCGCAGCGCGGCCTTGGCGGTCTTGTAGCTTGGCGAGGCCTCGAACAGCGCCAGCAGGGTTTGCGAGGCCTGCGGCACCTTTCCATCGAGCTTGCGCCCGCCGCGCGCGAACGGCGCCAGGCCCTGCGCGGTGTCGAAGCTCTGGCCGCGGCGAAAGAAGACCTGGTAGCGCTCGTCGATCTTTTCCGACGCGAAGTGCGCCACGCCCTTGCTGTCGATGTAGCCGTAGACGTCAGCGGCGTGCGCGAGCCCCTGCTGCGCGCACAGCAGCAGGGCCAGGAGCAACGGACGCATGAAATCTGGAATTTTCACGAGGGTAGTCAAACATCGATGTCGACATCGTCGGCGCGCAGTTCCATCAGTTCGCGCCGGGCGGCTGCCTCGCCCTTGCCCATGAGCTTGGTGATCTCGCCCTGGGTGGAGCTGAAGTCGAAGCGCCCCAATTGCACCTTCATCAGGCGCCGGGTATCGGGATTGAGCGTGGTTTCCCACAATTGTTCCGCGCTCATTTCGCCCAGGCCCTTGAAGCGGCTGATGCTCCAGGCGCCTTCGCGCACGCCATCTTTACGCAATTTGTCGAGCGTGGCCGTGAGTTCGCCCTCGTCGAGCGCATAGACCTTGGAGGCCGGCTTCTTGCCGCGCGCAGGCGCATCGACGCGGAACAGCGGCGGCTTTGCGACATACACGTGGCCGGCTTCGATGAGTTTCGGAAAGTGGCGGAAGAACAGCGTGAGCAGCAGCACCTGGATGTGCGAGCCGTCCACGTCGGCATCCGAGAGGATGCAGATCTTGCCGTAGCGCAGGCCGCTCATGTCGGGCGAATCGGTGGGGCCGTGCGGATCGACGCCCACGGCCACCGAGATGTCGTGGATTTCGGTGTTGGCGAACAGCCGGTCGCGCTCCACTTCCCAGGTGTTGAGCACCTTGCCGCGCAGCGGCAGGATGGCCTGGCTTTCCTTGTCGCGGCCCATCTTGGCGCTGCCGCCGGCGGAGTCGCCCTCGACCAGGAAGACTTCGTTGTGGCTGATGTCCTTGCTCTCGCAATCGGTCAGCTTGCCGGGCAGCACGGCCACGCCGGAGCCCTTGCGCTTCTCGACCTTCTGGCCGGCGCGCTGGCGCGTCTGCGCGGCCTTGATGGCGAGTTCGGCGAGCCTGCGGCCATAGTCGACGTGCTGGTTGAGCCAGAGCTCGAGCGCCGGGCGCACGAAGCTCGACACCAGGCGCACGGCATCGCGCGAATTGAGGCGTTCCTTGATCTGGCCCTGGAACTGGGGGTCGAGCACCTTGGCGCTCAGCACGTACGAGGCGCGTGCGAACACGTCCTCGGGCAGCAGCTTCACGCCCTTGGGCAGCAGCGAGTGCAGCTCGATGAAGCCCTTCACCGCGGTGAACAGGCCGTCGCGCAGGCCGCTCTCGTGCGTGCCGCCGGCGCTGGTGGGAATCAGGTTGACGTAGCTCTCGCGCACCGGCTGGCCATCTTCGGTGAAGGCCACGCACCAGTCGGCGCCCTCGCCCTCGGCGAAGTTGTCGGCGTTCTTGTCGGCGTGGCCGCTGCCTTCGAACAGCGGGATCACGGGGTCGCCGTTGAGCGTCTGCATCAGGTAGTCGCTCAGGCCGCCCTTGTAGAGCCACTGCTGGGTTTCCTTGGTCTTCTCGACCGTGAGCGTGACGCTCACGCCCGGCATCAGCACGGCCTTGCTGCGCAAGAGGTGGGTGAGCTCGGCCATCGGCAGCGCGGCGGTCTCGAAATACTTGGCGTCGGGCCAGGCGCGCACGGTGGTGCCCTGCTTGCGCTCGCCGGCTTCGAGCTTGCGCACCTGCAGCGGCTCGATCACGTCGCCGCCGCTGAAGGCCAGCCTGGCGACCGAGCCTTCGCGGTGGGTCGTGACTTCGAGCCGCTTGGACAGCGCATTGGTCACCGACACGCCCACGCCGTGCAAACCGCCCGAGAAGCTGTAGGCGCCGCCCGAGCCCTTGTCGAACTTGCCGCCGGCGTGCAGCCGGGTGTAGACCAGTTCGACCACGGGGGCTTTTTCTTCAGGATGCAGGCCGAAGGGAATGCCGCGGCCGTCGTCCTCGACGCTGACCGAGTTGTCGGCATGCAGCGTGACCTTGATCTTCTTGCCATGGCCCGCCAGCGCCTCGTCAGCGGCGTTGTCGAGCACTTCCTGGATGACGTGCAGCGGGTTGTCGGTCCGGGTGTACATGCCCGGGCGCTGCTTCACGGGCTCCAGGCCCTTGAGCACGCGGATGGAGCCTTCCGAGTACCCGGAGGACGCGGACGATGAACTGGGGGGAGTCTTGGGGGGAGTCGCCATGGGGGCGGATTGTAGTCAGTCGCCGCCAAACAACTGGATACCCATACAGGCACGCGGCGCGTTCACGGCAGGGCGCGGGCTTTGATGCGTGCCGCGCATCAAAGCCCGCGCCACAAATCATCAATGGCCTTGGCCGCCAGCGCACCTGCCAAAGTGGCCAGTCGCTACATTCGACGCCATGCAAGCCTCTTCTCCCACTCTCTCGATCAAGCAGGTGCTGATCTGCGGCGCCATGATCGTCACGCTCTCCATGGGCATCCGCCACGGCTTCGGCCTCTGGCTGCAGCCGATCACGCAGGCGCAGGACTGGAGCCGCCAGACCTTCTCGTTCGCGCTGGCCGTGCAGAACCTGTCGTGGGGCATCTTCGGCGTGTTCGCGGGCATGGTGGCGGATCGCTTCGGCGCCTTCCGGGTGCTGATCGCCGGCACGGCCTTCTATGCGCTGGGCCTGCTGGGCATGGCGTATTCGCCCACGCCGCTGCTGTTCACGCTGAGCGCCGGCGTGCTGATCGGCGCGGCGCAGGCCGGCACCACCTATGCGGTCGTCTACGGCGTGATCGGACGCCAGATCCCGGCCGAGAGGCGCTCCTGGGCCATGGGCGTGGCGGCGGCGGCCGGCTCCTTCGGGCAGTTCCTGCTGGCGCCGATCGAGGGGCTCTTGATCAGGCAGCTGGGCTGGCAGAGCGCGCTCGCGGCGGTGGCGATGCTGGCGCTGGTGATCATGCCGCTGGCCTTCGGCCTGCGCGAACCGCAGCGCGGCGCGCTCGCGGGGCACCGCGACCAATCGGTGCTGCAGGCGGTGGGCGAGGCCTTCCGCTATCCGAGCTTCGGGCTGCTGATGGCGGGGTATTTCGTCTGCGGCTTCCAGCTCGCCTTCATCGGCATCCACATGCCGACCTACCTGCGCGACCAGCGCCTGCCGGCCGAGGTGGCGGGCTACGCGCTGGCGCTGATCGGGCTCTTCAACGTGTTCGGCACCTACACGGTCGGGCTGCTGGGCCAGAAGCTGGCCAAGCGCAAGATCCTCGCGGCCATCTACTTTGCACGGGCGGTCTCGATCGCGCTGTTCCTCCTGGCGCCCATTTCGCCGCTCAGCGTGTACGTGTTCTCGGCGGCCATGGGCTTCCTCTGGCTGTCGACGGTGCCCGCGACCAACGCGATCATCGCGGGCATCTTCGGCGTGGCGCACCTGTCGATGCTCAGCGGCTTCGTGTTCCTGAGCCACCAGGTCGGCTCGTTCATCGGCGTCTGGCTGGGCGGCTACCTGTACGACACCACGGGCAGCTACGACATCGTCTGGTACATCGCGATCGCGCTGGGCGTGTTCGCGGCGCTGATCAACCTGCCGGTGAAGGAAAGCGCCATCGCGCGCGGCGGCCGGCCGGCCGCCATGCCCGGCTGACCCTGGCCGTGGACAATGGCCCCATGACTCCGCAGATGCGCCACCGCCTCGTGCACGCCGGCTGGCTGGCCGCCGCGCTGGCGGCGCTGGGCGGCGTCTTTGTGCTCTACGTGCACCCGGATTTCCTGGTCACGCTGGTCGACCAGGTCTGGTCCTGCTTCTGATGATTGCTATGAAAGATGTAGCGCCTTCGCATGGCGGAACCGCGCCGTCGGAATGGATCGTGCGGTGGTCGCACCTGCTCGCCCCTGGCGCCACCGTGCTCGACGTGGCTTGCGGCCATGGACGGCACATGCAATGGTTCGCGGCGCGCGGGCATGCGGCGACAGGCGTGGACCGCTCGGCCGAGGCTGCCGAGGCCGCGGGCGCCTTCGGCCATGTGCTGACCGCCGACATCGAGGCCGGCCCCTGGCCGTTCGCGGGCCAGGCCTTCGGCGCGGTGGTCGTCACCAACTACCTGTGGCGCCCGCGCATGGCGGACATCGTGGCCGCGGTCGCCCCCGGCGGCGTGCTGCTTTACGAAACCTTCGCGGCCGGCAACGAGACGGTCGGCAAGCCCTCGCGCCCCGACTTCCTGCTGCAGCCCGGCGAACTGCTGGCCGCATGCAAGGATTTGCGCGTGGTGGCCTACGAGGACGGCTTTGTTGCCGAACCGGCGCGCTTCGTGCAGCGCATCGCGGCCATCCGCGCCGGCAATGCCGACGCCGGCCAGCCCCCGCGCCATCTGCTGCAGGGAAACTGAGCCCGCCGGGGCGGCCGTTTCCGGGAATGCCGGAGTCAGTAGAATCGGCGCTTTCGTCCACCCGACAGAGAGATTCCCCTTGGAGCAACTGACAGGCAGCATCGTCGCTCTCGCCACGCCGATGCACGACGACGGCAGTGTCGACTACCCCGCCCTTCGCCGGCTGATCGACTGGCACATCGACGAAGGCACCGATTGCCTCGGCGTGGTCGGCACCACCGGCGAATCGCCCACGGTCGACGTGGAAGAGCATTGCGAGATCATCCGCGTGGCGGTCGAGCAGGCCAAGGGCCGCGTGCCCGTGATGGCCGGCTGCGGCGCCAACTCGACCAAGGAAGCCATCGAGCTCGCCAAGTTCGCCAAGGGCGTGGGCGCCGATTCGCAGCTGCAGGTCGTGCCCTACTACAACAAGCCGACGCAGGAAGGCCAGTACCAGCACTTCAAGGCCATCGCCGAAGCCGTGGGCGACCTGCCCACCGTGCTGTACAACGTGCCGGGCCGCACCGTGGCCGATATGGCGCACGACACCGTGCTGCGCCTCGCGCAGGTGCCGGGCATCATCGGCATCAAGGAAGCCACCGGCAACATCGAGCGCGCGCAATGGCTCATCCGCGACCTGCCCAAGAACTTTGCCGTCTATTCGGGCGACGACCCCACTGCAGTCGCCCTCATGCTCTGCGGCGGCCAGGGCAACATCAGCGTCACGGCCAACATCGCGCCGCGCAAGATGCACGAGCTGTGCGTTGCGGCCATCGCAGGCGATGTACGCCGCGCGATGCAGATCCAGTTCGAGCTGATGCCGCTGCACCGCCACCTGTTCGTGGAGCCCAACCCGATCCCGCTGAAGTGGGCCATGTCCAGACTCGGGCTGTGCGGCGGCGCATTGCGGCTGCCGCTCACCGAGCTGGCGGAAACGAACCGGCCCGTGGTCGAGGCTGCCTTGCGCGCCACCGGCCTGCTCAAGGGCTGATCCTCCCCGCTTTTCTTCCCGACACCTCCCATCGCTTTCCCCTGCCGCATCGAGGTTACGCAACCTTTTGCCTGAACCGTGCTCAGAGAGTGCGGGCAAAGCGGCCCACAGATTGACCGAACCCATTCCAACAAGGAAGACGACGTTGAAGAACCTTTCGCACATTTCGCGAGCTGCACTGCTGGCCACCCTCGTTGTCAGCCTCGCCGCCTGCTCCGTTCTCGAGAGCGACAAGATCGACTACAAGAGCGCCGGCAAGGCCCCCACGCTCGAAGTCCCGCCCGACCTGTCGCAGCTCTCGCGCGAGAACCGCTATGCGGTGCCGGGCGGTGCGGTCACGGCCAACGCCTACCAGGCCGGTGCCGCCAATGCGCCGGGCATTCCCACCGCGGTGGCCAACATCGGCGACGTGCGCATGGAGCGCTCGGGCACGCAGCGCTGGATCGTCATCAACCGCTCGCCCGACCAGCTCTGGGATCCGGTGAAGGACTTCTGGCAGGAAAGCGGCTTCCTCCTGACCACCGAGCAGCGCAACCTCGGCATCATGGAAACCGACTGGGCCGAGAACCGCGCCAAGCTGCCGCAGGACATCATCCGCGGCACGCTGGGCAAGCTGGTCGACTCGGTCTACTCGACCGGCGAGCTCGACCGCTTCCGCACGCGCCTGGAGCGCACGCCCACGGGCACCGAGATCTTCATCAGCCACCGCGGCATGCAGGAGGTCTACAACAACAGCCGCCAGGACCAGACCGTGTGGCAGCCGCGTCCGAGCGACCCTGAGCTCGAGACCGAGTTCCTGCGCCGCCTGATGGTCAAGCTCGGCGTGACGCAAGAGCAGTCGAAGATCCTGGCCGCCACCACCGCGCCCTCCAAGACCGCGACCGTCGCCAACGTGAGCGGCCAGCCGGTCGTGCAGATCAACGAAGGTTTCGACCGCGCATGGCGCCGCGTGGGCCTGGCGCTCGACCGCACCGGCTTCACCGTGGAAGACCGCGACCGCAGCGCCGGCATCTACTACGTGCGCTACGTGACCCCGAACCCCGACAAGAAGGAGCCCGGCTTCTTCGGCAAGCTGTTCGGCAGCTCCGAGAAGAACGAAGCACCGATCAAGTTCCGCATCCTCGTGAAGGGCGGCCAGGGCGAGAGCACCACGGTCTCGGTGCTGAACGCGAACGGCGCGCCCGAAACCTCGGCGAACGCGCAGCGCATCGTCCAGGTCATCGCCGACGACCTGAAGTAAGCCGCATGCTCCGCTTCCGAAGCCTCGGCAGCGGCAGCACGGGCAACGCCGCGCTGGTGGAATCCACCAGCGGCGGGCGCACTTCGCGGCTCCTGGTCGACTGCGGCTTCGGCCTGCGGCAACTCGATATTCGGCTTGCCAAGGCCGGCCTCGCGGCCAGCGACATCGACGCGGTCTTCATCACCCACGAGCACGGCGACCACATCGGCTGCGCCCACTCGCTGTCGCGGCGCAACCGCATTCCCGTCTGGATGAGCGAAGGCACCTGGCTCGCTACCGGGGCCCGCGATTTCGAAGGCCGGCTCAACCTCGCGCGGGACGATGCCGAGTTCGCGGTCGGCGACATCGCGGTGCGGCCTTTCACCGTGCCGCACGATGCGCGCGAGCCGCTGCAGCTTCGCTGCTCCGACGGCGCGCGCACGCTGGGCGTGCTGACCGACCTGGGCCATGCCACCGCGCATGTGCTGGCCCGCCTGAGCGGCGTGCATGCGCTGCTGCTCGAGTTCAACCACGACAGCGAACTGCTCGCCAATTCGGCCTATCCCGCCTTCCTGAAGCTGCGCGTCGGCGGCAGGCACGGACACCTGTCGAACGATGCGGCCGCGGAAATCGCACGCGCGGTGCGCCACGACGGCCTGCGCCACGTGGTCGCGGCCCATCTGAGCGAGCAGAACAACCGCCCCGACATCGTGCGGCGCCTGATGGCCGAAGCCCTCGGCGGGCACGAGGCCGAGATGCTCACGGCCAGTGCGTTGGAAGGCTCGCCCTGGCTGGATGTGTGATCGCGCGGCGTTGCTGTTCCGCGCCCCCATGCAAAAAGCCGCCACCAGGCGGCTTTTTGCTGGGTGAACGAACACCCGGGTTTATTGCTTCGGCGCTTCGTTCTTCTTGGCGGCCTCGGTCGCGGCATTGGCGGCGTCCAGCGCCGAGGATGCACCCGGCGAAGGCGTGGTCGCGGCCGACGGATCGGTGCTGGTCGACGGGGCCGGTGCGGCGGCGGGCGGCGGCGGGGCCGGTTCGGTCACCGGGGCGGGCGGGGGTGTCACAACCGCCGGCGCGGCGTCCTCTTTCTTTCCGCAGGCCACGAGTGCGGCAGCGGCGATCAACGAAGCGAGCAGGACGGACGATGACTTCTTCATGGAAACTCCTTTGGCAATGGATGTCAGAACGAAAAAATTCTAGACCCGCATCGCCGCCCGTTTGTGTCTCGCGGCCTCATTCGCGGCATTGGCTTACAAGCCCAGTGTCGACGCCGGAAAGGCGGCAACACCCACTCGCCACGACTCATCGATTGTTTCACGCAGTTCGCGCCGCGCCCGCGGATCGAAGCCGCACAGGCCCCGGCTGCGCTCGGGATCGGTGCGGTGGGCGAACCACCCGGGCGTCCAGATGGCGCTCGGCACCGCGGTGCTGCCCGCCTCCGCACGCACCGCGCGGCATTCGATGATGTGGCCCCACATGCGCCGCCACGCAACGAAGCGCGCATGTGAACGTTCGACCGCATCGAAGCGCTGCGCCAGCAGCACGAAGCGGCGGCCCGCGGCCGACCAGGCCTGGAGCGCCTCGATGCTGGCCCGCTCGCCGAGCGGCCAGTCGGCAAAGTCGGGGTCGCTGAAGACCAGTTCTTTCCACCCCTGCCGCGCAGCGCTCGACAGCGCGGCCCGCACCATGCCCGCAAAGGCTTCGGGGCCATCGAAGCGTCCCTCGGGCAAGGCCGGTGCGGCCGCCGCGAAACTCTCACTCGGCATGGGCCCACCCCGCTTCGCACCACTCGGCCAGCAGTGCGAGTGCACCGTCGCTCGCGCGCGCCAGTTCGCGCGGCCCGAGCGCGCGCCGGTCGGCCAGCCGCCGCATCAGCGTTGCATCGGCCCCGCCTGCGCGGAAGCTCTCGCCGTTGATGTAGAGGTGCCGCGCGTCGTAGAGCATGCGCGTGCGGCGGTCGAGCGCCACGGCGTGCAGTTCCGCCGGTGCCTCGGCGCCTTCAGAGTCGAACCAGACGTTGGCCTTGGGCTCGGTCAGCGATTCGCCCAGCGCGCGGTCGATGGCGTCCGGATCGCGCAGCGCGGCGTCGACCGCCTTGCGCGCAAAGGCCTGCAGCGCGGCCGGCATCGCGGCCGGCGCCTCGACCGCGGGCTGCGTCGGATCGCGGTAGCGCGCGAGCTCGGCCGGGCCCGCATCTTCGAGCGCCTCGGCATAGGCCTGCGCCACGCGGGCCAGCAGGTCGGCGCCAAGCTCCCCCACCGCGGACGACCGCAGGCCGATGGAGCAGGTCATGCAGTCGTCGCCGACCGCCACGCCGTCGTGCGCATAGCGCGGCGGCAGGTACAGCATGTCGCCCGGCTCGAGCACGAAGCTCTGCTCGGGCTCGAAGTTCTCGAGGATCTTGAGCGGCACGCCCTGCTGCAGGCGCAGGTCGCTCTGCCGGCCGATCGACCAACGCCGCCTGCCCTGCGCCTGCAGCAGGAACACGTCGTAGCTGTCGAAATGCGCGCCCACGCCGCCCTGGTCGCTCGCATAGCTGATCATCAGGTCGTCCAGCCGCGCATCGGGCAGGAAGCGGAACTGCTGCAGCAGCGCATGCACACCGTCGTGATGCAGGTCGACGCCCTGCACCAGCAGCGTCCAGGCCGGCTGCTTGCGTGGCGGCAGCGCGCGCCGCGCGAGCGGCCCGTGCCTGAGCGTCCAGCCGGCCTTGCCGTGGCGGATGAGGCGCGATTCGACGTCCTCGCGCTCGGCCAGGGCAAAGAGCGCGCTGCGCTCGATCGGTGGCACCATGGCGGGTATGGCCTGGCGCACCAGCAACGGTTTCTTCTGCCAGTGCCGCCGCATGAACTGCGCGGCGCTCAGGCCGCCGAGCAACGGCAGCGGTTGTGTAATCTCCATGGGAGAATTCTGCAATGGAAATCTCTGAACAATGCGTGGTCGGCCTGACCTGGACGATGAAAGACACCCTGGGCGAAGTTCTGGACGTGCTCGACGAACCGGTGGAATTCATGGTGGGGGGCGATGACCTCTTCGATGTGATCGAAGCCGCCCTGCAGGGCCACGAGCCCGGCGCACGGGTGCAATTGCAGCTCGAGCCCGAACAGGGCTTCGGCGACTTCAACGACCAACTGCTCTTTCTGGAGCCGCGCTCGCTGTTCCCCGAAGGCACCGAGGAAGGCATGACCTTCGACGGCGCCGCCCTGCCCCCAGGCGTGAGCGACGCCATGCCCAAGGACGTGATCTACACCGTGGCCGAGATCTATCCGGACCATCTGGTGCTCGACGGCAACCATCCGCTCGCCGGCATCGCAATCCGGCTCGACATCACGGTTCGCTCGGTGCGCGAGGCCACGGAAGAAGAAGTCGGTAGTGGAACGGCGGGTACGGCCTTCTTCAAGGTGCCGCCCACGGCGCCGGGCAACGACCTGCTGCACTGACCCCTGAGGGCAAATCGCCGCAGCAAGCAGCAAAAAGCCGGGCAGTGCCCGGCTTTTTGCTGCTTGCTGCGGCATGCGGCTACATGCGCGAGATCTGGCCGTTGTCGATGCGCACGCGGTCGCCGATGCGCAGGTCGCCCGGATGCTGCACGTCGAAGGCACGGTAGCCGCCGCGGTCGGTCTGCACCGAGATGCGGTAGCTCTCGTAGGCGCGCGGCCCGTTGGCCTGTCCCTCGATGGTGTTGCCCAGCAGCGCACCGCCCACGATGCCCAGCGCGGTGGCCGCGGCGCGGCCGCTGCCGTGCCCGAACTGGTTGCCCACCACGCCGCCGAGCACACCGCCCGCCACCGCGCCGCCGCCGGTGGTGCCGGTGCCCCCGGTTTCGCTGCGCAGCACCTCGATGTTGGCGACGTGGCCGTATTCGACATAGGCCGCCTCCTGGTAGGGAACCGCCTGCGGCGGCGCCTGGTAGGGATAGCGCGTCGTGTGATAGACCGGCGCGGGAGCAACGCAGGCCGTGAGCGTGGCAAGCGCCACCACGGAAGCGGCAATGGAAATGAAGCGCGTTGAAATTTTCATGTTGAGAGGCTCCTCGGATAAATCGGCGCATCCCGATGCGCCAAAGCCTGTATCCAACGTCTTGCCCGCTGTGGGGATGACGCAGGACACACACCGAAACGTAGGAGCGCGCCGCGAACCGTCAGTTCCGGTCTTTACGGGCCCGACACGAAGCCGCGCAAAGACGGGGAGCGGTCAGTGCTTGCCGGTGGAGCCGTAGCCGCCTTCGCCGCGTTGCGAAGCTGCAAATTCTGTGACCACGCGAAACTGCGCCTGCACCACCGGCACGATCACGAGTTGGGCGAGCCGCTCCATCGGCTGGAGCACGAAGGGCGTGTCGCTGCGGTTCCAGGCGCTGATCTTGAGTTCGCCCTGGTAGTCGCTGTCGATCAGGCCCACCAGATTGCCGAGCACGATGCCGTGCTTGTGGCCGAGGCCCGAGCGCGGGAGGATCAGCGCCGCATAGGCCGGGTCGGCCAGGTGGATCGCGATGCCGGTGCCCACGAGCTGCCAGCCGTTGGGCTCCAGCGTGATCGGCGCATCGAGGCAGGCCCTGAGATCGAGCCCTGCGCTGCCGGGCGTGGCATAGGCGGGCAATTGGTCCACCATGCGTGGATCGAGGATACGAACGTCTACTTTCACTTCTACTTGCCTTGCTTGTGTTGCTGTTCTCTTTGCTTGCGGGCGGCTTCCTCGAGCAGCTGCTGCCACTTGGCGACACCGGGTGTGAGCTTCAGTCCCTTGAGCTTGCTGGCGAGCCAGAAAGCCGCGCCCGCCAGGAACACCAGCACAACGAGGGAAACGCCGGCCGACCACAGCGCCAGCAGCACCACGGCCCCCACGGCGGCCATGAGCTTGAGCGCCATGGGCGCCAGCGCCCCGGCGCCTGGCGCGGAGGCATCTCCGTTCGACGATTCGCGCCGCTGGGCCGCGGCCGCCGCAGCGCCCTGCGCGCCCGGTGCGGGCGTGATGCCCACGTCCAGGCCGTGGTCGCCCTCGTGCGCCGCCCGCTTCGGCAGCGCGGCCTGGGCCGACAGCCGCTCGACGTAGCTGGCGAAGTCGCCATTGGGCGGCGTGTTCCATTGGGGGTTCATCAGACTCTCCAGTCGGGCAGCCGGGCGGCGATCTCGGTCATGAGTTCGCGTGCCAGGGTGAGCTTGGGCGCACGCGGCAGTTCGCGCGTGCTCGTTGCGTCCACCAGCAGCAGCGCATTGTCGTCCTGCCCGAAGGTCAGCGGTCCGATGTTGCCGACCAGGAGCGGAATTCCCTTGCGCTCGCGCTTGGCCTTGGCGTGCTCGGCCAGGTTCTCGCTCTCGGCCGCGAAGCCCACGCAGAACAGCTTGCGGGCCTGCGCGCGCTCGCTTTGGGCCACGGCCAGCAGGATGTCGGCGTTCTCGACGAAATTGAGCACCGGCGTCTTGCCGCTGCCGTCCTTCTTGATCTTCTGCTCGCTGTGGGTGGCGGGCCGCCAGTCGGCAACCGCCGCCGTCGCTACAAAAATGCTAGCGGACTGCGCAGCATGGAGGGTGGCTTCGAGCATGTCCTGCGCGCTGAGCACGTCGATGCGGCTCACTCCGCGCGGCGTCGGCAGGTGCACCGGGCCGGCCACCAGCGTGACTTCGGCACCGGCCTCGCGCGCCGCGCGCGCAATGGCAAAGCCCATCTTGCCGGACGAATGGTTGGTGATGCCGCGGATCGGATCGAGCGGCTCGAAGGTGGGGCCCGCGGTCACCAGCACCTTCTGGCCCGCCAGCAGCTTGGGCACGAAGAAGGCCGTGATGTCCTCGAGCAGCTGCGCCGGCTCGAGCATGCGGCCGTCGCCCGTCTCGCCGCAGGCCTGCCAGCCGCTGCCCACGCCCAGTACCGTGGCGCCATCGGCCGCCACCTGCACCAGGTTGCGCTGGGTGGCGGGATGCGCCCACATCTCGCGGTTCATGGCCGGCGCGATCAGGAGCGGCACGCGGTCCATGGGTCGGGCGAGGCACATCAGGCTCAGCAGGTCGTCGGCCCGGCCCTGCACCAGCCGCGCGATGAAGTCGGCGCTGCAGGGCGCCAGCACGATGGCGTCGGCCTCGCGGCTCAGGTTGATGTGCGGCATGTTGTTGGGCTCGCGCGCGTCCCACTGCGAGGTGTAGACGGTGCGCCCCGAGAGCGCCTGCATCGTGACCGGCGTGATGAACTGCTCGGCCGCCTCGGTCATCACGACCTGGACGGTGGCGCCCGCCTTCACGAACAGGCGGCACAGCTCGGCCGACTTGTAGCAGGCGATACCACCGGTAAGGCCCAGGACGATGTGTTTGCCGGCGAGATCTTGCATGAGTCATATTGTTGCTCACATACCGACAAGATCAGGAACGGGATGGCCTTGGGCCGAAGGGGCACAAAGGGGACACCTATAATCGCAATTTCCCACTGCCCGGATCTCTGGTCCGGAACTGGCATGACCAAATTTGTCTTCGTCACCGGTGGTGTCGTATCTTCCCTTGGCAAGGGAATCGCCTCCGCCTCCCTCGCCGCGATCCTCGAATCGCGCGGCCTCAAGGTCACCCTCATCAAGCTCGATCCGTACATCAATGTCGACCCCGGCACGATGTCACCGTTCCAGCATGGCGAGGTGTTCGTCACCGACGACGGTGCCGAGACCGACCTCGACCTCGGCCACTACGAGCGCTTCATCACCACGCGGATGCGCAAGGCCAACAACTTCACCACTGGCCAGATCTACAAGACCGTGCTCGAGAAGGAGCGCCGCGGCGACTACCTGGGCAAGACGGTGCAGGTGATTCCGCACATCACCAACGAGATCCAGGAATACATCAAGCGCGGCGCCGGCCTGGGCACCGCGCATGAGGTGGACGTGGCCATCGTCGAGATCGGCGGCACCGTGGGCGACATCGAATCGCTGCCCTTCCTCGAAGCCGTGCGCCAGATGAGCCTGCGCATGGGCCCGAACAACTCGGCCTTCGTGCACCTCTCCTACGTGCCGTGGATCGCCGCCGCCGGCGAGCTCAAGACCAAGCCCACCCAGCACACCGCCAAGGAACTGCGCGCCATCGGCATCCAGGCCGACGCGCTGCTGTGCCGCGCCGACCGCCCGATTCCCGACGACGAGCGCGCCAAGATCTCGCTGTTCTCGAACGTGCCCGAATGGGGCGTGATCTCCATGTGGGACGTCGACACCATCTACAAGGTGCCGCGCATGCTGCACGAGCAGGGCCTGGACGGCCTGATCTGCGACAAGCTGCGCATCAACACGCCGCCCGCCAAGCTGCAGCGCTGGGACGAGCTGGTGTACGAGGTCGAGCATCCGCAGCAGGAAGTCAGCATCGCGATGGTCGGCAAGTACGTCGACCTGTCCGACAGCTACAAGTCGCTGAACGAGGCGCTGCGCCACGCCGGCATGAAGAACCATGCGCGCGTGAAGATCGACTACATCGATTCCGAAACCATTTCCCCGCAAGATGTCTCGCGGCTCGCCAAGTACGACGCGATCCTGGTGCCCGGCGGCTTCGGCCAGCGCGGCGTCGAGGGCAAGATCTCGGCCGCCCGCTTCGCGCGCGAAGGCAAGGTGCCCTACCTCGGCATCTGCCTGGGCATGCAGGTGGCCACCATCGAATACGCGCGCCACGTGGCGGGCCTGAAGAACGCCAACAGCACCGAGTTCGACCCCGAGACGCCCTGCCCCGTAATCGCGCTGATCACCGAGTGGAAGGACGCCGACGGCACCGTGAAGACGCGCAACGAGAAGTCCGACCTCGGCGGCACCATGCGCCTGGGCGCTCAAAGCTCCGACGTCTCGGCCGGCACGCTGGCCCACAGCATCTACGGCGACGTGGTGACCGAACGCCACCGCCACCGCTACGAAGCCAACGTCAACTACCTCGACGAACTGCGCGCCGCCGGCCTGGTCATTTCCGCGCTGACGCAGCGCGAGCACCTGACCGAGATCGTCGAACTGCCGCAGGACGTGCACCCGTGGTTCATGGGTGTGCAATTCCACCCTGAATTCAAGTCGACGCCGTGGAGCGGCCATCCGCTCTTCAATGCCTTCATCAAGGCGGCGCTCGACCACAAGGCCCGGAGCGCGGGCGGCGCAAAGAACCTGAAGGCGGTTGCATGAAACTCTGCGGATTCGACATCGGGCTCGACCAGCCTTTCTTTTTGATTGCCGGCCCCTGCGTGGTCGAATCCGAGCAATTGCAGATGGACACGGCCGGCACGCTGAAGGAAATCACTTCCTCGCTCGGCATTCCGTTCATCTTCAAGAGCAGCTTCGACAAGGCCAACCGCTCCTCGGGCACCAGCTTTCGCGGCCCGGGCCGCGAGAAGGGCCTGGAGATCCTGGCCAAGGTGAAGCGCGAACTCGGCCTGCCCGTGCTGACCGACGTCCATACCGAGGACGACATCACCGAGGCCGCCAAGGTGGTCGACGTGCTGCAGACGCCCGCCTTCCTGTGCCGCCAGACCGACTTCATCCGCGCGGTGGCGCAGTCGGGCAAGCCGGTCAACATCAAGAAGGGCCAGTTCCTTGCGCCGCACGACATGAAGAACGTGATCGACAAGGCGCGCGCTGCCGCCAAGGAAGCCGGCCTGCCCGAAGACAGCTTCATGGCCTGCGAGCGCGGCGCGAGCTTCGGCTACAACAACCTGGTGTCGGACATGCGCTCGCTCGCGATCATGCGCGAGACCGGCGCGCCCGTGGTGTTCGACGCCACCCACTCGGTGCAGTTGCCGGGCGGCCAGGGCGCGACCTCGGGCGGCCAGCGCGAAATGGTGCCGGTGCTCTCGCGCGCGGCCGTGGCCGTGGGCGTGGCCGGCCTTTTCATGGAAACGCACCCCGATCCCGCCAAGGCGCTGAGCGACGGCCCCAACGCCGTGCCGCTCAAGCACATGAAGGCCCTGCTCGAGACGCTGCTGGCGCTCGACCAGGTCACCAAGAAGAACGCATTTCTAGAGGACGTCTTTCAATCATGAGCAGTGGTTATGTCATCGCCCACGTCGAGGTCACCAATCCGGCGCAGTACGAGGAATACAAGAAGTGGTCGAGCGCCGCGATGCAGGCGCACGGCGCCGAGGTGTGCGTGCGCGGCGGCCAGGTCGAAGTGCTCGAGGGCGACTGGACGCCTTCGCGCCTCGTCATCCTGAAGTTCCCCAGCTTCGAGAAGGCCAAGGCCTTCTACGAAACGCCCGAATACCTGAAGGCACGCGAAGCCCGTGCCGGCGCCGCGGTGATGCGCATGGTCGCTGTCGAAGGCCTTTGATCAATCGAATCGAGACTGAAAGAAAGAGAAACGCATGAGTGCAATCGTAGACATCGTCGGCCGTGAAATCCTCGACAGCCGCGGCAATCCCACCGTCGAGTGCGACGTTCTGCTCGAATCGGGCACCATGGGCCGCGCGGCCGTGCCCTCGGGCGCATCGACCGGTTCGCGCGAAGCCATCGAGCTGCGCGACGGCGACAAGAAGCGCTATCTCGGCAAGGGCGTGCTCAAGGCGGTGGAGAACATCAACACCGAGATCTCGGAATCCGTGCTCGGCCTGGACGCCAGCGAGCAGGCCTTCCTCGACCGCACGATGATCGACCTGGACGGCACCGACAACAAGGGCCGCCTGGGCGCCAACGCCACCCTCGCCGTCTCGATGGCGGTGGCACGCGCCGCGGCCGAGGAGTCGGGCCTGCCGCTGTACCGCTACTTCGGCGGCATGGGCGGCATGCAGCTGCCGGTGCCGATGATGAACGTCATCAACGGCGGCGCGCACGCCAACAACAGCCTGGACCTGCAGGAGTTCATGATCATCCCCGTGGGCGCACCGAGCTTCCGCGAAGCCGTGCGCTACGGCGCCGAGGTGTTCCATGCGCTCAAGAAGATCCTGGGCGACCGCGGCATCAGCACGGCCGTCGGCGACGAAGGCGGTTTCGCACCCAGCGTCGAAAGCCATGAAGCGGCCATCCAGCTGATCCTCGAAGCCATCGACAAGGCCGGCTTCGTGGCGGGCGAGCAGATTGCGCTGGGCCTGGACTGCGCCGCGAGCGAGTTCTACAAGGACGGCAACTACGTGCTCTCGGGCGAGAACCTCACGCTCTCGGCCGGCAACTGGGCCGACATGCTGGCCACCTGGGTCGACAAGTACCCGATCATCAGCATCGAGGACGGCATGCACGAAGGCGACTGGGACGGCTGGAAGCTGCTGACCGAACGCCTGGGCAAGCGCGTGCAGCTGGTGGGCGACGACCTGTTCGTCACCAACACCAAGATCCTGCAGGAAGGCATCGACAAGGGCATTGCCAACTCGATCCTGATCAAGATCAACCAGATCGGCACGCTGACCGAGACCTTCGCCGCCATCGAGATGGCCAAGCGCGCGGGCTACACGGCCGTCATCTCGCACCGCTCGGGCGAAACCGAGGACAGCACCATCGCCGACATCGCGGTGGGCACCAATGCGGGCCAGATCAAGACCGGCTCGCTCTCGCGCTCGGACCGCATCGCCAAGTACAACCAGCTGCTGCGCATCGAGGAAGACCTCGGCGACATCGCCAGCTACCCGGGCCGCGGCGCGTTCTACAACCTGAAGTAGCACGCGAAGCCGGCGGCATGCGCTCGCGCCTCGTTCCACCCATCGTGCTGTTGCTGCTGCTGGTCATCCTGCAGTGGCAGCTGTGGAACGGGCGCGGCAGCGTGCGCGACGTGGCGCAGCTGCAGTCCAAGCTGGCCGACCAGAAGGCGGCCAACGCCAAGGCCGTGGTCAACAACGAACGGCTGGCCTCCGAAGTCAACGACCTCAAGATCGGCCTCGAGATGGTCGAAGAGCGTGCGCGGCAGGAGCTGGGCATGGTCAAGCCCAACGAAGTGTTCGTTCAAGTTACCCACTGAACAACGGCTGCTTTTGATGCCCGAGTTCTTCTCGGCCCCTGCATTCGCGCTCTGGGGCTCACCGGTCAGCTGGCTCGAACTCGTGGCGGCGGTGCTGGCGGTTGCGATGGTCGGCTGCAACATGCGCGAGATCCACTGGGGCTGGCCGCTGGCGATCCTCAGTTCGCTGCTCTACGTGGCCGTCTTCGCACAGGCACGCATCTACGGCGACGCCTCGCTGCAGGTGTTCTTTGCAGTGGTCGCGCTCTGGGGCTGGTCGCAATGGCTGCGCGGCCACCGCGCCGATGGCAGCGCATTGCGCGTGAGCCGGCTTTCGCCGCGCGGCGTGGCGCTGGCACTCGCGGCCTGCGCACTGGCATGGCCCGCGGTCGCGCTTTTCCTGCGCCGCTTCACCGACACCGACGTGCCCTGGTGGGACGGGTTCTCGACCGGGCTCAGCCTCGTCGGCCAGTTCCTGCTCGGGCGCAAGTTCATCGAGAACTGGCTGGTGTGGCTGGCGGTGAACGTCGTGAGCGTGGGTCTCTTCATCCACAAGGGGCTGTGGCTCACGGTCGGGCTCTACGCCGTGTTCGCGGTGCTCAGCGTGGCGGGCTTTCTTGCGTGGCGTGCGCGCATGCACGGCGGGGCGGCAGCGCGCGCATGACGCCCACCTTGCCGACCGGATGCGTGATTGCGCTGCTCGGTGCCGAGAGCACCGGCAAGACCGAACTCGCCCGCGCGCTCGCGCAACGCCTGCAGGAACGCGGCATTGCCACCACGCTGGTGGGCGAATACCTGCGCGAATGGTGCGAGCGCGAAGGCCGCACGCCGCGCCCCGACGAGCAGCGGGCCATTGCAGAGGAGCAGACGCGCCGCATCGACGCCGCGGCCGCTTCGGGCGTGGTGGTGGCCGACACCACGGGCCTCATGACCGCGGTCTACAGCGAACTGCTGTTCGGCGACACCTCGCTGCATGCCGACGCGCTGGCGGCGCAGGCGCGCTATGCGATCACCCTGCTGACCGCGCTCGACATCCCGTGGATCGCCGACCCGCTGCGCGATGGCGACCACGCGCGCGAACCCACCGATGCGCTGGTGCGCGCGGCGCTCGCGGGCGCGGGGCTTTCCTTTGCCGTGGTGCACGGCACCGGCGGCGAAAGGCTCTGCAATGCATGGAACGCCATCAACTCCATCGCCGGCAGCGAAGGCCGGGCCCCTGCGCGCGGCCGCCTCGAATCCAAACCCGCCTCCTGGTCATGGCCTTGCGAGAAGTGCTCCGACCCGGAATGCGAGCATCGGCTTTTCAGCGACCTGATCGGACGCCGCGACGACACGCCTTCACCCCCCAGTTCGGAGACCTGATCGATGTTCCCGCCTCGTTTCTCCCGCCCTTGCGGCTTCTTCCTCGCTGCCCTGCTGGCCACGGCCGCCACGGCGGCGCCCGTCGCGGCCACCGTGGAGAACGCCACCACGGCCACCGCCTGCGCCGAGGAAGACAACGTGTCGATGGTGCTGCGCGGCGAAGGCATCCGGCGCATGCGCATCGAGGCACTGCAGCCGGCCTACCTCGACAGCATCGGCAACGACGTCACCGCCCCCGACTTCTCGGGCTGCAACTTCGACGGCGGCGCGCATCCCACCGATCCCGCGCACAAGTTCAAGCCGCGCCGCGTGGTGCTGCTCGACGACGCGCAGTGGCGCATCGTCGGCATGACGCTGCCCAGCTTCTGGCGGCCGCAGCAGGTGCCGGTGCGCGTGGGCGCGCGCACGGACCGCGGCTTCCACATGCTGCAGATCTTCCGCAAGGAAGAGGGCAAGGCGCTCGAAGCGCTGGTGCTCTACCCGGCCGACGGCTACTGGCGCATCAAGCCGCTGCCGCAGGCACGCTTCGGCGACGGGGTGTATGGCTCCTCGTTCCTGCTCGGCCCGGTCGAACAGGGCAGCCGGCCGGTGGTCGACATCGCGTCGATCCGCATCGTGCCGAAGCCGCTGGCCATCCACCTGCGCTTCGTCGGCGGCGGCAGCGCCGTGGCCAAGGTGTCCGAGATCAGCCGCGAGCGCACCGCGCTCGACGTGACGCTTTCCAAGCCCACGGCGAATGCGCGGCCCTTTGCCGTGCTGCGCTCGATGTACGTGGCGCCCGACAACGCCGACGTGAGCGAGCTGCGCTGGCAGGAATCGCCCGAGGCCGCGGAGCAGGTGCTGCCGCTGCCCGACGTGAAGACGCTGAACGCCACGCAGGTGCGCTTCGGGCGCAGCCTGCCTTCGCGCCACAACACCAGCGCGCCCGACATCGCGTTCAGCGACTTCGACGGCAAGGTGCCGCGCTGAGCGGAGCGCGCGGCCGGCTCACCGGCGCGCCGAAGCTCGCCCGGTGAAAAGCGTTACTGGACGATCGGGCTGCCCGGGATCTGGTCCGTCGGCGGCCTGAAGATCTGCGCCGCGTCGACCGCATCGAAGCGGTACTGCTTGCCGCAGAAGTCGCAGCCCACCTCGATGTCGCCGCGCTCGGCCAGGATCTCCTCGGTCTCCTCGACGCCGAGCCCGCGGATCATCTGCGCCACGCGGTCGCGGCCGCAGGTGCACGCGAAGTGCGGGCCCAGCAGGCCCGCCTGCGGCTCGAAGCGCAGCAGCTTCTCTTCCCAGAACAGGCGGCGAAGAATGGTCTCGATGTCGAGCGTGAGCAGCTCGTCGCGCGTGAGGCTGGAGGCGAGGATCGAGATGCGGTTGTAGTCCTCGTTGCGGCCGATCTGGTCTTCGTTGGCCTGGTCGTGGTCCTTGCCGGAAGTGCCGGAAGTGCCCTCGAGGTTGCCCTCGCCCTTCACCGGCAGGCGCTGGATCAAAAGGCCCGCCGCCACCTGGTCGTCCGCCGCGAGCACCAGCGTGGTGTCGAGCTGCTCGCTTTGCAGCATGTAGTGCTGCAGCACGTCGCTGAGCCGGCCGAGCTTCTCGCCCTCCTCGTCGAACAGCGGCACCACGCCCTGGTAGGGCGTCGTGCCCGGCAGCTTGTCCTTGGGGTCGAGCGTGATGGCGCAGCGGCCCTTGTTGTTGACGTTGACCATCTCGGGCAGGCGCGCATCGGCCGGCAGGTCGCCGATCACCTTGGCGGTGGCACGCAGGCTCAGGTCGGGCTTGGCCTCGGCCACGGCCACCTTGACCGGACCGTCGCCGAAGATCTGCAGGATCAGCGCGCCGTTGAACTTGATGTTGGCCTGCATCAGCGTGGCCGCGGCCGTCATCTCGCCGAGCAGTTCGGCCACCGGCGGCGGGTAGGCGCCGGTGGCGGTGTTGGAGGCGCGCCGCGCCAGGATTTCCTGCCACGCATCTGTCAGGCGCACGATCATGCCGCGCACCGGCAGGCCATCGAACAGGAATTTGTGCAGCTCGCTCAAAACATCATCCTTCTCTAAATAAGCAGTCTTCGCGCGGAATACCGCGGAACCGGCTCCGCCGGGCCGCTGGTATTGCCCCCTGCAAGGGGGTGGGAGGCCACACGAAGTGGGCAAGCCTGGGGGTTAGCCAATCCTCTTCAAGCCCTTCGCATAGCGAATGGCGTTCTTGACGTAGTGATCGGAGCCGTGCCGCAGGCGCGCGGCGTCTTCGTCGCTGATCGTGCGCATCACCTTGGCGGGCGAGCCGAAGATCAGGGAGTTGTCGGGAAACTCCTTGCCCTCGGTCACGACGCTGCCGGCGCCAACAATCGAATTGCGGCCGATCTTCGCGTTATTCAAGACCACCGCCTGGATGCCGATCAGCGAGTTGTCGCCGATGGTGCAGCCATGCAGCATGACCTGGTGGCCGATGGTGACGTTCTCGCCGATGGTGAGCGGGCTGCCGGGGTCGGAATGCAGCATCGACATGTCCTGCACGTTGCTGTTGCGCCCGATGGTCATCTTCTCGTTGTCGCCGCGCAGCACCGCGCCGAACCAGATGCTCGCGTTGTCGCCCAACTGCACGTTGCCGATCACCTCCGCGCTATCGGCGACCCAGGCGCCGGTGCCGAGTTGCGGCGCAACGCCGTCGAGTTCATAGAGGGCCATCGTGGAGTCTCCGGGGGCAAAACCTAGAATTGTAGGGATGCACCCCCGATTGAGCGCGCTGGCCGCGCTGCGACTCACCGACCCTGAACAGAAAGTTGCGGCAACGCGCGCCACTGCTGCCCTGGCCGCTACCAATTCCATAGCGACCGACCCTCTGCGCGTCGTGGGCGATGACGTCGGCGTGCCGGGCCGCCCCGAACGGCCGCTGCGCGTGGCCGCCACCGCCGTGCAGAAGCGCTCGCCCTTCACGCCCGAAGGCCGCGCCGCGCTGATCCATTCGATCTGCCACATCGAGTTCAACGCCATCAACCTCGCGCTCGACGCCGTCTGGCGCTACGACGGCATGCCCGAGGCCTACTACCGCGACTGGCTGCGCGTGGCCGACGAAGAGGCGCAGCACTTCACGCTGCTGCATGCGCACCTGCAGGACATGGGCTGGCGCTACGGCGACTTCCCCGGGCACGACGGACTCTGGAGCATGTGCGAGAAGACCAGGGACGACGTGCTCGCGCGCATGGCGCTGGTGCCTCGCACGCTCGAAGCGCGCGGGCTCGACGCCACGCCGCTGATCCAGGCCAAGCTCAAGCGCGTGAACACGCCCGATGCGCTGCGCGCGGTCGAGATCCTCGACATCATCCTGCGCGACGAAGTGGGCCACGTGGCCATCGGCAACCGCTGGTACCGCTGGCTCTGCGAACGCGCCGGCCGCGACCCGGAGGCGACCTATCCAGAACTCGTGGCGCGCTACGAAGCGCCGCGCCTGAAGCCGCCCTTCAACCTCGAAGCCCGTGGCCGCGCGGGCTTCAGCGCCGAAGAGCTGCGCGCGCTCTCGGTCGGCGGCAGGGACTGAACGGCAAGCCTACGCGGGCCGGGCGTGCACGACCAGCTTGGGCGTGAAGTACTGGAGCACCTCGCCGCGCTGGTTGAGCGTGCGGCAGCGCATCGTGACCATCGCGCGGCCCGGCTTGGACCGCGATGGCGTGATGTCGAGCACCTCGCTCACCACGTGCAGCACGTCGCCGGGCCGCGTCGGCTTGGGCCACTGCAGCTCGCCGCCCGAGCCGATGATGCCTTCGGCCAGCGGAATGCCGCTTTCCACCATCAGCTTCATGGTGAGCGCCGCCGTGTGCCAGCCGCTGGCCGCGAGGCCGCCGAAGAAGGTGGTCTTCGCGGCCTCTTCATCGGTATGGAAGGGCTGCGGATCGAACTGCGATGCAAAGGCCTTGATCTGCGCCACATCCAGCGCATGTTCGCCGCTCTGGAAGCGGTCGCCGACCGACAGGTCTTCGAGGTAAAGCGCGCGCTTGGCGCCCGTGTCGTCAGGGAGTGCCGCCATGGGAGTTCCTTGTAGTGCCTGCGCGCATTCTCGAACTATTCAGATGCGCTCGAGAATCGTGGCAATGCCCTGCCCGCCGCCGATGCATTGCGTGGCCAGCGCATAGCGGCCGTTCTCGCGCGCGAGCAGCGACGCCGCCTTGCCCGTGATGCGCGCACCAGTCGCGCCCAGCGGATGGCCGATGGCAAGGCCGCCGCCGTCGAGATTGATCCTCGCCGCATCGAGGCCGAGGTCGCGGATGCAGGCCAGCGCCTGCGACGAGAAGGCCTCGTTGAGTTCGATCACGTCGAGGTCGGCGGCCTTGAGCCCGGCGCGCGCCAGCGCCTTGCGCGTGGCCGGAATCGGGCCGATGCCCATGATGGCTGGGTCGACGCCCACGGTCGCGAACGCGCGGATGCGCGCGAGCGCCTGCAGGCCGTGCTTCGCGGCGAAGGCATCGCTGGTCACGAGCACGGCGGCGGCGCCGTCGGTCAGCGGCGACGAGGTGCCGGCCGTCACCACGCCATCAGGACGGAACGCCGGCTTGAGGCCCGCCAGCGCCTCGGCCGAGGTGGCCGGGCGGATGCAGCCGTCGGCATCGACCACCTCGCCCGAGGCCAGGCGCACCGGCACGATCTCGCCCGCGAGCCGCCCTTGCGCGCGCGCAGCGGCGGCCTTACGGTGCGACTCCACCGCAAAGGCCTCCTGGTCGGCGCGGCTCACGTTCCAACGCTGCGCAACGTTCTCGGCGGTCTCGCCCATCGAGATATAGGCATCGGTGTTTTCTTGCAGTTCGGGGTTGGGCGAGAAGTTGAAGCCGCCCTGCGGCACCATCGTCATCGACTCCACGCCCACGCACAGGAAGGCCTCGCCCATGCCCGCCTCGATCTGCGCCGCGGCAATGTGCACCGCCTGCATCGACGAGCCGCAGAAGCGGTTGACCGTCATGCCGCCCACCTCGTGCGGCAGGCCCGCGAGCAGGCCGACGATGCGAGCGAGATTGTTGCCCTGCGAGGCCTCGGGGTAGGCGCAGCCCAGGATGATGTCCTCGAGCAGCGCGGGGTCGAGGTCGGTGCGCTGCAGCAGGCCGCGAACCACGCCGGCGGCCAGCGTGTCGGGGCGCACCTCGGCAAGCGCACCCTTCTTCGCGAAGTGGAAAGGCGAGCGGGCATAGGCGGAAATGACGGCTTTCATGGAAACACTCCTTGGCAAAACCTACCATCCAATCGGTAGGCAACGAGGTCAAAAAATAGGCACGCGCCGCGTGCCCGCGAGGCCGCCCGGCGATCAGCCGGGCAAGGAACTCCTGAGCTGCGCAATGGCTTCGTCGAAGTCTTCGACGCGCCCCGTCATGCGCGATGCGAGCAGCGCGCCCTGGCACACCGAGAACACATAGGCCGCCTGCGATGCAAGCGATGCGCCCTTCTTCTGCCGGGCCGGCGCCAGTGCGCCCAGCACGCCCGTGAGCCACAGCACCTGGGTGTTGCGCAGTTCCTGCACGGCCTGGCGCAGTTCCTCGTCGATGCAATCCCAGCCGGGCGTCAGCGCTCCCGCGGGGCACATGCCCGAGCCTGCCTTGAGCGTGTCGCGGTACATGCGGAAATAGGATTCGAGCGCGTCCTTCGGCGTGCGCACCCGCGCCGCGTCCCAATCCTTGAAGAGTTGCGTGGCCTGCCGGATCACCGCAATGCCCAGCGCTTCCTTGGTCGGAAAGTGGTGGTACAGGCTCGCCTTGCGGACGCCGACCGCATCGGCCACATCCTGGAAGCTGAAGCCCAGGTAGGAGCGCGTTTCGATCAGGCGGCGCGCCACCCCGAGAATCTGCTCCCGGGTGCTGCCGGCGGCGAGTGCGGTCGAGGGGGCGATGGCGCTGGTCATCTACCTACTATAAGGTAGGGAAATCGGGAGCACAAGCCGCAGGGTCAATCGGCCTTGATGTTCGCGGCCTTCACGATGCGCGCATTGCCTTCGAACTCCGAGGCGATCTCCGCAGCGAAGGCCGCGGGGGTGCCGCCGGTCGGCACGTTGTCGGTGGCCGTGAGCTTGGCGCGCAGCTCGGGGCTGGCCAGGGCCTTGTTGATCTCGGCGTTGTACTTCTCGATCAATATGGGCGGCGTGGCCGCGGGCGCGAAGACGCCGAACACCGAGTTGATGTTCGCGGCACTGAAGCCCAGCTCGCCCAGCGTGGGCACCTGCGGCAGGCTCTCGAGCCGCGCGGGCGCACCCACGGCCAGCGGACGCAGCTTGCCCGAGCGGATGTGCGAAGTGAGCGTGGGGCTCGCATTGCTCGAGAGAATCTCGAACTGCCCGCCGAGCGCATCGTTGAGCTGCTGGCCGCCGCCCTTGTAGGGCACGTGCGTGATATCGACGCCCGTGGCCGCCTTCACCTGCTCGAGCACGATGTGGCCGAGCGATGCCGGCCCCGAGGTGGCCCAGCGCACCGCGCCGGGCTGCGCCTTGGCATCGGCGATCAGCGCGCGGAAGTCGCGCGCCCTGCTGGCCGGCGTGGCGATCAGCAGCACCGGCGAATACATCACGCTCGCCACCGGCGCGATGTCCTTGAGCGGATCGAAGGGCAGCTTGCCGAGGTGCGGACTCAGCACCAGCGGGCTGATGGCCGAGAAGCCCAGCGTGGCACCGTCGGGTGCGGCCTTGGCCACGGCATCCATGCCGATGGCACCGCTGGCGCCGGCGCGGTTGTCGACCACCACCGTGGTGCCCATCTGCGAGGCGAGCCTGTCGCCGAGCGCACGCGCGACCACGTCGCTGACGCCGCCCGCGGGGTACGCCACGATGAGGCGGATGGTCTTCGGAATGGCCTGGGCCTGTGCGCCGCCGGCAGCGAGCAATGCCGCCGCGACCCAGATTCTTTTCTGCATGAACGAAGTCTCTTTGCTGTTGGTGAAGTGAAGGAACACCGCGCCTTCAGCCGCGCGGGTGGTGCTGCGCATGCAGCTGCTTGAGGCGCTCGCGCGCCACGTGGGTGTAGATGGTGGTCGTGGAAATGTCGGCATGGCCGAGCAGCAATTGCACCGCGCGCAGGTCGACGCCGTGGTTCAGCAGGTGCGTGGCGAAGGCGTGGCGCAGCGTGTGGGGCGACAGCGGCACATGGATGCCGGCCGCGGCGGCCTGCTTCTTCACGATGATCCAGAACATCACGCGCGTCATGCCTGCGCCGCGCGCGGTCACGAACAGGTCGGGCGTCTGCTGCCCGTCGAGGATGGCGGGGCGCGACTCGTCCAGGTAGCGCTCGATCCAGCGCCGCGCCTCGCCGCCGAAGGGCACGAGGCGCTCCTTGCTGCCCTTGCCGAGTACGCGCAGCACGCCGTCGTTGAGGCTCATGTCGATGACCTTGAGCGCCACCAGCTCGCTCACGCGCAGGCCGCTCGCATACATCAGCTCGAGCATCGCGCGGTCGCGCAGGCCAAGTGGGGTTTCCACGTCGGGTGCGGCCAGCAGGTCGTCCACCTGCTTTTCCGACAGCGTCTTGATGGCCCGCGGCATCTGCCGCGCGGGCGCGAGCCGGATGCTCGGATCGGCTGCGATGCGGCGCTCGCGCAGCGCCCAGCGGTAGTAGCGCTTGAACACCGTGAGCCGCCGGTTGGCCGAGGTGGCCTTGCCCCGGGTCGACAGGCGCGCGCCCATGTAGGCCTGCAGGTCGGACTCCTGCGCCGTGTCGAGCGCGCGGCCGCTGCGCTGGCTGCCCAGCCACTGCGCGAACAGCGCGAGGTCGCGGCGGTAGGCGGCCAGCGTGTTCTTCGACAGCCCGTCCTCGAGCCAGAGGGCATCGATGAAGTCGTCGATCTCGGGGGTTTGCGTGGCGGCGGCCTCTGTCATGCGCTGCAAGATATCAAAAAAGAAAAGCCGCCCGTGGCGCGGGCGGCTTTGCGGAAGGAAAAAGCAGCTCAGTCGAGCTTGAGCTTCTGCTTCACCACCACCTGCTTGTAGACCTCGTATTCGGCCTTGATCTGCGCGGCGAACTGCTCGGGCGTGTTGGCCACGATCAGCGAACCGGTGTCCTCGATGCGCTTCTTCACGGCCGGATCTTCCACCGCCTTCTTCACGCCGGCGCTGACCTTGTCGACCACTTCCTTGGGCAGGCCCTTGGGGCCGAGGATGCCGTAGTAGGCCATGCGGTTGACCGGCTCGAGCCCCACTTCCTTGAAGGTGGGCACGTTGGGCAGCGCGGCCAGGCGCTGCGGCGCCGACACCACGATCGGAACCAGCCGGCCGCTCTGGATGAAGGGCATGGCCGACGGGATGTTGTCGAACATGATCGGCACCTGGCCGGCCACCACGTCGTTGAGCGCCGGGCCCGCGCCGCGGTAGGGAATGTGCGTGACGAAGGTGTTGGTGAGGCTCTTGTAGAGCTCCATCAGCAGGTGGCCGATGCCGCCGGTGCCCGACGAGGCGTACGAGTACTTGCCGGGGTTCTTCTTGAGCTCGGCGACGAACTCCGCATAGTTCTTGGCCGGGAAGCTCGGGTTGACCGCAATGATGTTGGGCGTGGCCGCAATGTTGATGATCGGCGTGAAGTCGTTGATCGGGTCGTACGGCACCTTGGGGTTGATGGCCGGATTGGCCGCCGTGCTCGACACCGTGGCAACGCCGAGCTTGTAGCCGTCGGGCGTGGCGCGCGCTGTTTCGGCTGCGCCCACGATGCCGCCGCCGCCCGCGCGGTTGATCACCACCACCGGCTGGCCCAGCACCTTGCCGAGCGGGTCGGAAATCACGCGCGCCACGATGTCGGTCGTGCCGCCCGGTGCAAAGGGCACGCTCAGCTCGACCGGCTTGTTCGGATAGCCCTGCGCGAAGCTCTGGCCCGCGGCCGCGACCAGCGCGGCGGCTCCCACCATGGCGCCCCATTGACGACGTTGCATCTATAACTCCTTGATTGAATGGTTGATGTCGAAAAACCAAAGCCCCGGATGCTAGCGGCTTCGCACCGCGCTCATGCTGTGGATTACCCATGGTCCGCCACGGTTTATGCTCGAAGCGGTGAACTTCGCACAGCTGCTCTTTCCGGATTTTTCGCTCATCGCCATCGGCTGGCTTCTTTGCCGCTACACGGCGCTCGACCGCCGCGTGTGGGACCAGGTCGAAAGCCTGGTCTACTACTTTCTATTTCCTGTGCTGCTGTTCCACTCGATCGTGCGCAGCCCGCTCGACTTTGCCGCCACCTCGAGCCTGCTCACCGCAGGCGTGGGCATCGGCTTGTGCGGCATCGCGATGGCCTACGCGCTGCCGTTCGTGCCCGGCCTCGGTTCGCACATCGACCGCCGCGACCATGCGGCCAGCGCGCAGATCGGGTTCCGCTTCAACTCCTTCATCTGCCTGGCGCTTGCCGAGCGGCTGGCCGGTGCGCAGGGCCTCTTGCTGATTGCGGTGCTGATCGGCGTGTGCGTGCCGATGTTCAACATTGCGGCCGTCTGGCCGATGGCACGGCATGCCGAGAGCGGCTTCGCGCGGCAGCTGGTGCGCAATCCGCTGATCGTCGCCACGCTGGCCGGGCTGCTGGCCAACGTGCTGGGCTTCACCGTGCCGAACTGGGCCACGCCCACGCTCACGCGCATCGGCGCCGCATCGCTTGCGCTCGGCCTGCTGGCCGCGGGCGCGGGCATGCAGTTCGCCACGCTGGGGCGCGGCAAGGTGCTCGCGGTGTCGGTGCTGTCCATACGGCACCTGCTCCTGCCGCTGGTGGCATGGGGCCTGTCGCTTGCGCTGCGGCTGGACGCGACGCAGGCCTCGGTGCTGATGGCGTTTTCCGCCGTGCCCACCGCCTCCAGCGCCTATGTGCTGGCGGCGCGCATGGGCTACAACGGACCGTACGTGGCGGGCCTCGTGACCCTGTCCACGCTGCTGGGCGTGCTGAGCCTGCCGTTTGCGCTGGCGCTGCCGCGCTAGGACGCGTTCGGCGTTTCGGGGCGCTGCGCCAGCGCCCACGCCACGTGCTCGCGCACCAGTTCGCTCGGGTCCGAGGCCCGCGTGGCCAGTGCCTTTGCAGCGCCGCTCTCGCCCGCGCGCAGTGCGTTGCCAAGGGCCACGGCGATGTTGCGCAGCCAGCGTTCATGGCCGATGCGGCGGATCGGGCTGCCTTCGGTGAAGCGCAGAAATTCCTCTTCGCTCCAGGCAAAGAGCGCGGCCAGCGACTGGCCGGTGAGCCCCTCGCGCGCATCGAAGTCGGGCAGCGCGCTCTTCTTCGCAAACTTGTTCCAGGGGCAGATCAGCTGGCAGTCGTCGCAGCCGTAGATGCGGTTGCCCATCAGCGGCCGAAGCTCCAGCGGAATCGGCCCGCCGTGCTCGATGGTGAGGTACGAAATGCAGCGCCGCGCATCGAGCCGGTATGGCGCGACGATCGCCTTGGTCGGGCACACGTCGATGCAGGCGCTGCAGCTGCCGCAGTGCGCGGTGACCGGCTCGCTTTCGGGCAGCGCCATGTCGACGTAGATCTCGCCCAGGAAGAACATCGAGCCCGCGCTGCGGTCCAGCACCAGCGTGTGCTTGCCGCGCCAGCCCTGGCCGCTGCGGGATGCAAGCTCGGCTTCGAGCACCGGCGCCGAATCGGTGAAGGCGCGGTGGCCGAACGGGCCCACTTCCTCGGCGATGCGCTCGGCCAGCCGGGCCAGCCGCGCACGCATCACCTTGTGATAGTCGCGGCCGCGCGCATAGACCGAGACGATGGCTTCGCCGGGCCGCGAGAGGCGATCGAACTCCACGGCCTGCCAATCGTCGAGCGGCGTGCCGCGCGGCAGGTAGTCCATGCGCGCCGTGATGACGCTCACCGTGCCCGGCACCAGCTCGGCCGGCCGCGCGCGGCGCGTGCCGTGCGTTGCCATGTATTTCATCTCGCCATGGAACCCATGGGCCAGCCATTGCATCAGACCTTCCTCGGCGCTCGATAAATCGACGCCCGCGATTCCGATTTGGGAGAATCCGAGTTCCCGGGCCAATGCCTGAATACGAGCAACGAGTGGATGGCTGACGATCACTTGCCGATTGTAGAAACGCCGAAGAACGCCGGCCGCACGCTGCACTGGCGCAGCGAAGAAGACACCGACGCCTTCGCGCGCGCACTCGCGGCCTCGCCCGCGCTGCGCGATGCCTTCATTGCGCTGCACGGCGACCTCGGCGCCGGCAAGACCACCTTCGTGCGCCACCTGCTGCGCGCGCTCGGCATCGAGGGCCGCATCAAGAGCCCGACCTATGCCGTGGTCGAGCCGCACGAAGCGCCCGACGGCCTGGCCATCTTCCATTTCGATTTCTACCGCTTCAACGATCCGCGCGAGTGGGACGACGCCGGCTTCCGCGACATTTTCGCGGGCCCGGGCCTCAAGCTCGCGGAGTGGCCAGAGAACGCTGCCGGCCGCACACCAATTGCCGACCTCGCTATTAAAATAGAAGCAATGACAGACGACACACGCAGCGTGACCCTCCTGGCGAACACTCCCCGCGGCAGCACCCTGCTGGCGCAGCTCGGCGCATGAAGGCCACCGGCCTCAAGCGGCGCGTGCTGCTGCAGGGCGGCAGCATCGCGCTGATGCTCGGCGTGCACCAGATCGCGCGCGGCGCCACCATCCTCGCAGTGCGCGTGTGGCCCGCGGCCGACTACACGCGCGTGACCATCGAATCCGATGCGCGGCTGCATTCGCAGCAGCTGGTGGTCGGCAGTCCGCCGCGGCTGGCGGTGGACATCGAAGGCATCGATCTCAACCCCGAGCTGCGCGACCTGGTCGGCAAGATCAAGCCGGGCGACCCGTACATCAACGGCCTGCGCGTCGGCCAGAACGCCCCCAAGGTGGTGCGCATCGTGTTCGACCTCAAGCAGGCCGTGGTGCCGCAGGTGTTCTCGCTGGCGCCCATTGCCGCGTACAAGCACCGGCTGGTGCTCGACCTCTACCCCGAAAAAGCCATCGACCCGATGGAAGCGCTGATCACCGAGCGCCTGCGCGAAGCGCCGCGCGGCAGCAGCGCCGGCGGCAGCAACGGTGCCGTGGCAAGCGCACCGTCGGTGCCGCCGCCGGCCGCGCCCTCCTCGGGCCTCGCGCCCGACGGCGGGCCGCCGATCCTCGTGCGGCCGTCGCCCAACGTGCCAGCGCCGATCCCCGCGCCCGGCAGCATCGCGCCATCTCCCGCCCGCCCGCCGGCCACGGCGGCCGGGCCCGCACCCGATCCGCTGGGCGAGCTGATGGCACAGCAGTCGACGCGGCCCGGCCCCGTCGTGCCACCCGCACCGCCCATTGCGCCTGCCGTACCCGTGGCGCCTCCCGCGCCCCTCGCGTCCGCGCGCGGCAGCGCCACCGCGAGCCGCACCGACCGCATCATCATCGTGGCGCTCGATCCCGGCCATGGCGGCGAAGACCCGGGCGCCATCGGCCCCAACGGCACGCGCGAGAAAGACATCGTGCTGCAGATCGCGCACCGCCTGCGCGACCGCATCAACGCGAGCAGCGTCAACGGCAACCCGATGCGCGCGTTTCTCACGCGTGACGCCGATTTTTTCGTGCCGCTGGGTGTGCGCGTGCAGAAGGCGCGGCGCGTGCAGGCCGACCTCTTCGTGAGCATCCATGCCGATGCATTCACCACGCCCGCCGCGCGCGGCGCGAGCGTCTTTGCGCTGAGCCAGAGCGGCGCCTCGAGCAGCGCCGCGCGCTGGCTCGCCAACAAGGAAAACGAAGCCGACAAGGTCGGCGGCGTGAACGTGGGGAACCACGAAGTGCAGGTGCAGCGCGCGCTGCTCGACATGAGCACCACGGCGCAGATCAACGACAGCCTCAAGCTCGGCGGCGCCATGCTCGGCGAGATCCGCGGCATCGGCGCGCGGCTGCACAAGCCCGCGGTCGAGCAGGCCGGCTTCGCGGTGCTCAAGGCACCCGATATCCCGAGCGTGCTGGTCGAAACGGCGTTCATCAGCAACCCCGAAGAAGAAGCCAACCTGCGCAGCGTCAGCTACCAGGAAAACCTTTCCGATGCGCTGATGCGCGGCATCCAGCGCTACTTTGCGCAGAACCCGCCGCTCGCGCGCAGCCGCCAGCTCTGAGCCCGCGCGCGCCGTGCCGTCCCACGCGGGCCGGCCCGTGGCAACGCACAGGCAGGCGCGGCAGGCTCCTACACGGGGGGCCGGCGCCTTTTGTCCATCATGGCTCCATCACTCTAGAAAGGTGGACACCATGATGATGAAGGCACGAATCTGGATTTCCGCTGCAGCGGCAGGCGCGGTCATGGCGCTGGCCGGTTGCGCGTCCGGCCCCAACCAGAACCTGGGCACCGGCATCGGCGCGCTCGGCGGTGCGGCCGTGGGCCACGCCATCGGCGGCAACACCGGCAGTACCCTGGGCGGCGCGGCCATTGGCGGCGTGATCGGCAACCAGGTGGGCCGCAGCGTCGACGAGCGCAACTACTACGAGAGCCAGCGCGCCTATCCGCCGAACACCTATTACCCGCGCAACGGCCCGAACTACTGACCTTTTACCAATCCTGACTCTCTCTCTCTGCTCGAGCGCGCCATCACTGGCGCGCTTTTTTTTCCGGTGCCGATCAAGCCTTCGACGGCAGCTGCGCGCGCGCCTTCTCTGCACGCGATGCGCGCCAGGCACCGAAGATCGCGATCAGGCCCGGCACGAAGATCAGCGCCCAGATGATCTTGTCGAGATGCTCGCGCACGAACGGCAGGTTGCCGAAGAAGTAGCCCGCCGTCGCGATGCCCAGCACCCAGACCAGCCCGCCCACTACATTGAACATGCTGAACTTCGCGCGGCTCATTTCGGCCACGCCGGCCACGAAAGGCGCGAAGGTGCGAATGAAGGGCATGAAGCGCGCAAGGATGATCGTGATGCCGCCATAGCGCTCGTAGAACGCATGGGCCTGGTCGAAGGCCTTGCGGTTGAAGAAGCGCGAGTCCTCCCACTTGAAGACCTTGGGCCCGAAGTAGCGGCCGATGCTGTAGTTGCACTGGTCGCCCAGGATGGCCGCGGCAATGAGCACTGCGCAGGCCAGCGGAAAGCTCATGAGCCCCACGCCGCACAGCGCGCCCACGATGAAGAGCAGCGAGTCGCCGGGCAGGAAAGGCATCACCACCGCGCCTGTCTCCACGAACACGATCAGGAAGAGCAGCGCATAGACCCAGGGGCCGTAGGCAACGACGAAGGCCTCGAGGTGTTTGTCGACGTGCAGGATGAAGTCGACGAGAAAGCTGATGATTTCCATGGTCGCGGATTATCCTTGCTGCGCGCCGCATGGCGTCCCATGAAGAATTCGGAGATCCAACATGACAGGTCGATACATCCAGACCTGGTCTGGCGCCAGCAGCCCGATGTACCTGGCGGCCTGACACGCTGCCGCGCGGCGGCGGCAACCGGCTTCTAGAATGCTCGCGTGAGCGCCCTTCCCTCTTCCATTCCGTCTCCCGAACGCCGTCCGATCCGCGAACTTCCCGACGAGCTGATCAGCCAGATCGCCGCGGGCGAAGTGGTCGAACGCCCGGCCTCCGTGGTGCGCGAACTGCTCGACAACGCGCTGGACGCCGGCGCGCGCCAGGTCACGGTGCGGCTGGCTTCGGGCGGCGTGCGGCTGATCTCGGTGGAGGACGACGGCCAGGGCATTCCGCGCGAAGAGCTCACGGTGGCACTGCGCCGCCATGCCACCAGCAAGATCGCGAGCCTGAACGACCTCGAGACCGTGGGCACCATGGGCTTTCGCGGCGAGGCGCTCGCGGCCATCAACGCCATTGCGGAGCTCAGCATTCTTTCGCGCTTTGCGGGTGCCGACGGCGCCTTCGCGCTCGACGGCCGCACCGGCGAACTGCGGCCGGTGGCCCGCGCGGTCGGCACCACGGTCGAGGTGCGCGAGCTTTTCTTCGCGACCCCCGCGCGGCGCAAGTTCCTGAAGACCGACGCCACCGAGCTGGCCCACTGCATCGAGGCCGTGCGCCGCCATGCGCTGGCGCGGCCGGAGGTCGGCTTTTCGGTGTGGCACGACGGCAAGCTGATGGAACAGTGGCGCGCCGCCGACCGGCGCGAGCAGCGCCTGGCCGACGCGCTCAGCGACGACTTCGTGGCGCAGAGCGTGGCCGTCGAGTACTTGGGCGGCGCGGTGCGCGTGGCCGGCCGTGCCGGCATTCCGGATGCGGCCCGCTCGCGCGCCGACCAGCAGTTCTTCTACGTCAACGGCCGCTTCGTGCGCGACAAGGTGCTCTCGCATGCCGTGCGCAGCGCCTACGAGGACGTGCTGCACGGCCAGCGCCAGCCCGTGTATGCGCTGTACCTCGAAATCGACCCGTCGCGCGTCGACGTGAACGTGCATCCGACCAAGATCGAGGTGCGTTTTCGCGATGGCCGCGAGGTGCACCAGACGGTGCGCCATGCGATCGAGAACGCGCTTGCGGCACCGCGCGCGGGCGATGCCGTCACGCCCGCGGCGCCGCAGCAACCCTTTTTCAAGCCGAACGTGCCCGCGTCAGGTGCAGCCTGGGCCCAGCCGGGCATCAATTTCGTGGCGGCGGAGCGCGGCGCCGGCGATTTCGAGGCCCTGTGGCCCCAGCGGACCGGCGCCTTGAACCCCGGATCCGGCGCTTCCCCCTGGCCCGCTGCCGAAGCGGCGCCCGCAGCGTTCCGGGCCCCTGCCGGGCTGCCGGCCGAATCGACGGCTCCTGGCGCCCCGTCCACCAATGAGCAAGCCTGGCCCCTGGGCCGCGCGCTGGCGCAACTGCAGGGCATCTATATCCTGGCCGAGAACAGCCAGGGCCTGATCGTGGTCGACATGCACGCGGCGCACGAACGCATCGTCTACGAGCGGCTCAAGACCCAGCTCGACGGCGCCGCCATCACGAGCCAGCCGCTGCTGATCCCGGCCACCTTCGCGGCCACGCCCCAGGAAGTGGCCACCGCCGAGGCCTGCGCCGCGGTGCTGCCCACGCTGGGGCTGGAAATCACGCCGTTTTCGCCGCGCACCCTTGCGGTGCGTGCGGTGCCGGGCACTCTGGCCGATGGCGATCCGGTGGAGCTTGCGCGCAGCGTATTGGCCGAACTGGCGCAGCACGATGCCAGCACCGTGGTGCAGCGCGCGCAGAACGAATTGCTCTCGACCATGGCCTGCCATGGTGCGGTCCGGGCCAACCGCAGGCTCACGATCGACGAAATGAACGCTTTATTACGTCAAATGGAAGCCACCGAGCGTTCGGACCAGTGCAACCATGGCCGCCCGACCTGGCGGCAGCTGTCGATTCGGGAGCTGGACGCGCTTTTTATGCGCGGCAGATAGCAAATCGGGGCATTTTGAGGGTTTTTCCGGAGTTTTTGGAGGTCATCCGCGAAGCGGGCACGGGCGTTGCATATGTAGAACAAAGTGCCACTTGAGGGCGCTTGGGGGGAAGTGCTGGGGCGCAGTGTCGGCGCGCTCCTTGCTCGAGCATGAACTTTCCGCCGGCTTCGCTGTCCCTCTAGTCCATGAAACGCTGGTCCCTCCTTGCCTCCGTTCTTTCGCTGTGCGCCCTCCTGGCCGCCGGCTGCTCCACATTCGACGAACAGCAGCGCGAGTGGATCTTCCAACCCAGCGACCGCAGCTGGGGCAACACCGCGACCATGACCGAGGGCATGCAGGACGTCTGGATCGACTTCCAGTCCTCCATCACCGGCGAATCCGCCCGCCTTCACGGCCTCTGGCTCGGCGGCGAGCCCGAGACCACCGACCGTCCGGTCATGCTGTACCTGCACGGCGCCCGCTACAACGTGGCCGGATCGGCGCCGCGCATCCAGCGCATGCACGAGCTCGGTTTCTCGGTGCTGGCCATCGACTACCGCGGCTTCGGCAAGAGCTCCAAGGGCCTGCCCTCGGAAGAATCGGCGCGCGAGGACGCGCGCGCCGCCTGGACCTGGCTCGCGGCCCGGCATCCGCGGCAGCACCGCTACATCTTCGGCCACTCGCTGGGCGGCGCCATCGGCATCGACCTGGCCGCCAGCGTCAACGACGAGAGCGGCACCATCGTCGAAAGCACCTTCACCTCCATTGCCGACGTGGTGAGCGGCTTCAAGTGGGGCTGGCTGCCGTTCGGCCCGTTCATCACGCAGCGCTTCGAGGCCATCAACCGCGTCAAGGACATCGGCGCGCCGCTGCTGGTGGTGCATGGCACCGCCGACAGCCTGATCAACCCCACGCTGGGCCGCAAGCTCTACAACGCGGCCACCGTGCCCAAGCTCTTCGTGCTGGTGGAGGGTGGCTCGCACCACAACACCAATTCGATCGGCGAGGCTCAGTACCGCTCGGCGCTCTCGCAGCTGTTCCGCATGAAGCCCGAGACCACGCTGGCTTCGCGGCAAGGGGAAGGCACGCCGGTGCTGCGCGGCACGCCATCGCTGCCGGCCGCACCGGCGTCCCCGCGCACCGATTCGCCCGCCCTGCCGCAGGAAGCGCGCGGCAAGGCCAGCGCCAGCGCGCAGGCGATCTGAAGCTTCCGGTTTTGTTGTTACCCTCGGGCGCTTATGCCGCCCTCCGCTGCCGCCTCCGGCCTTCCTGAAAACCCGACATACATCGCGCTCGCGGGGCCGACCGCCTCCGGCAAGACGGCGGTGGCGCTCGCGCTGGCGCGGGTGCGCCCGGTGGAGATCGTCAGCGTCGATTCGGCGCTGGTCTATCGCGGCATGGACATCGGCACCGCCAAGCCCAGCCGGGCCGAGCAGGCCGCCGTGCCGCACCACCTGATCGACATCCTCGATCCGCGCGAAAGCTACAGCGCCGCCGCCTTCGTGGCCGACGCGACACGGCTCATCGGCGAGATCCGCACGCGCGGCGCCCTGCCGCTGCTGGTGGGCGGCACCATGCTCTATTTCAAGGCGCTGTTCGACGGCATCGACGCCATGCCCGCCGCCGATGCCGCCGTGCGCGCGCGCATCGACGCCGAAGCCGCCGCGCTGGGCTGGCCCGCCATGCATGCGCGGCTCGCCAAGGTCGACTCCGTGACGGCCGCGCGGCTCGCGCCGCAAGACAGCCAGCGCATCCAGCGCGCGCTCGAAGTGTGGGAAAGCAGCGGCCAGCCCCTGTCGAGCTTTCATGCCGGCGACAAGGACAAGGCAGTGAAAGGATTGGCCGGCGGTGCGCTGTTCTCGCTCGAACCCACCGACCGCGCGTGGCTGCATGCGCGCATTGCCGAGCGCTTCGACGCCATGCTGGCCGCCGGCTTCCTCGACGAGGTCAGGGCGCTGCGCGCACGCGGCGATCTTTCCACCGAGCTTCCCTCGATGCGCTGCGTGGGCTACCGGCAGGCCTGGGAGATGCTCGACACATGCGGCGGCGCGCAGCCCGATGCCAAGGCCATCGGCACGCTGCGCGAGCGCGGCATCGCGGCCACGCGCCAGCTCGCCAAGCGGCAGATCACCTGGCTGCGCAGCATGCCGGCGCGCACCGTCATCGCCTGCGACGCGCCCGGCGCGTTGCAGACCGCTGTTCAACGCATCGCAGGCAACACCGCATGACCCTGCGCATTTCCGGGCTCGCCAAGCACTACGGCGACGTGCCCGTCTTCGAGAACGTGACGCTCGGCGTCGAGCCCGGCGAGTTCGTTGCCATCGTGGGCGAATCGGGCGTCGGCAAGTCGACGCTGCTCAACTGCATGGCCGGGCTCGACAGCTGGGACGCGGGTACGGTCACGCACGGCGGCGTCGACATCGGCGCGCTCGACGGCGAAGCCTGCGCGCTCTGGCGCCGGCGCCACGTGGGCTTCGTGTTCCAGGCCTTCCACGTGCTGCCGCACCTGGACGTGGCGCAGAACGTCTCGCTGCCGCTGATGCTGCTGGGCGGCAAGCGCGATGAAGGCCGCGTCGCCCACATGCTCGATGCGGTGGGCCTGCCCGGCATGGGCGCGCGGCTGCCGCAGACGCTCTCTGGCGGCCAGCTGCAGCGCGTGGCCATCGCGCGCGCGCTGGTGCACCGGCCCGCCCTGCTGCTGGCCGACGAGCCCACCGGCAACCTCGACCCGGGCACCGCTTCGAAGGTGATGGAACTGCTGATCGGCCAGACGCGCAAGCACGGCGCTTCGCTGGTGCTGGTGACGCATTCCGAGAGCGCGGCAGCCCGTGCGGACCGCCTGCTGCACCTCACGGCCGAGGGAATCCGCGCCTGAGCGGGCTGCTACGCGAGCAGCGCCGCGTAGCGCGAGAGGTCGACGTTGCCGCCGCTGACCACGATGCCCACGCGCTGGCCCGCGATGGCCTTGCCCGCGGCAATCGCGCCCGCAAAGGCGAGGCAGCCGGTCGGCTCCACCACGATCTTCATGCGCTCGGCAAAGAAGCGCATTGCATCGACGAGCTGCGCGTCGGTCACGGTGAAGATGTCGTCCACGTCGCGCCGGATGATGCCGAAGGTGTACTGCCCCAGGTGCTGCGTCTGCGCGCCGTCGGCAATGGTCTTGGGCGTTTCGATGTGCACGATCTTTCCCGCGCGCAATGATTGCTGGCCGTCGTTGCCCGCCTCGGGCTCCACGCCGTAGACCTTGCAACCGGGCGCCAGCGCGCGCGCCGACAGCGCCGAACCCGACAGCAGCCCGCCGCCGCCCAGGCACACGAACAGCTGGTCGAGCGGGCCGGTCTCTTCGATGAGTTCCTTCACCGCCGTGCCCTGCCCCGCGAGCACGTCCGGGTGGTCGTAGGGCGGGATCATCGTCATGCCGCGCTCCTGTGCGAGCCGCTTCGTGAGCGCCTCGCGGTCTTCGGTGAAGCGGTCGTACATCACCACTTCGGCGCCGTAGCCCTTCGTGGCCGCGACCTTGGCCGCGGGCGCGTCCTTGGGCATGACGATCACGGCCGGCATCGACAGGAGCCGGGCCGACAGCGCAATGGCCTGCGCATGGTTGCCCGAAGAGAACGCGATCACGCCGCCCTTGCGCTGCACGGCGTCGAACTTCGACAGCGCGTTGAAGGCGCCGCGGAACTTGAAGGCGCCCATGCGCTGGAAGTTCTCGCACTTGAAGAAGAACTTGGCGCCCCAGCGTTCGTCGGCCGTCTGCGATTGCAGCACGGGCGTGCGGTGGGCGTGGCCCTCAAGCCGCGCGGCCGCGGCGATGACGTCGTCGTAGGTAGGTAGTTGCATGGGCCGAGCTTAGCGGCGGGTTACCTTCTTTTGCAGCCCCCATGGGTAAAAACCCGGGATGCGCGGCGGCTCCGGATTCCGTACTCTGTATACAGAGTTCAAGGAAAGCCGTCCATGCCCGCCCAGCTCGTCAGCATCGAAGCCGCGCCCGACCTCGTCGACCAGGTCTATCGCGCCCTGCTCGGCGCCATCAGCAGCGGCGCGCTGGCGCCCGGCGAGCGGATCACGCAGGAAGACATCGCGCAGCGCCTGTCGGTGTCGCGCCAGCCCGTGCTGCAGGCGCTGCGCCTGCTCAAGAAGGACGGTTTCGTGCACGACGCGCCCGGCCGCGGCGTGCTGGTGGCGCCGCTCGACGCCGACTGGATGCGCAAGGTCTACCAGGTGCGCGGCGCGCTCGACGTGCTGGCCGCGCGGCTTGCAGCCGCACAGCGCTTTCGCATCGACCCCAAGCTGCTGGAGCGCGGCCGCCGTGCAGCGCGCGGGCGCAATGTCGAAGCCATGATCGATGCCGACATGGCTTTCCACCAGGCCATCTACGAGGCCTCGGGCAATCCGCTGATCGGCCAGAGCGCCGACCAGCACTGGCGCCACCTGCGCCGCGCGATGGGCGCCGTGCTGCAGGCCGAGCCGCAGCGCGAGACGCTCTGGGACGAGCACGAAGCCATCGCCGCCGCCATTGCGGCCGGCCATGCGCAGCGCGCTGCGCAGCTGAGCGAGGAACACGTCGCCCGGGCCAGCGAGGCACTGGGCCGGCGGCTCGCGCAGCAGCTCGCGCGCACCGCATCCGCATCCACCCCCACCCGCAAAGGAGACAAGGCATGAAGTTGACCCCCGAGCAACGCGCGCAGTTCGAGCGCGACGGCTACCTGTTCTTTCCCGGCCATTTCTCGCCCGAAGAAACCAGGGCGCTGACCGATGCGGTGCCCGACCTGTACAGCAAGCGCGAGGCCTTCAACGTGCGCGAGAAGGGCTCGGATGCGGTGCGCACCAACTTTGCCGCGCACCTGATCAGCGAGCCATTTGCGCGGCTCGCGCGCCATCCGCGCATGGTGGAGCCGGTGATGGACCTCTTCGGCGAAGAGGTCTACATGCACCAGTTCAAGATCAACGGCAAGATGGCGTTCGAAGGCGACGTATGGCAGTGGCACCAGGACTACGGCACCTGGCTCAACGACGACCTGATGCCCACCGAGCGCGCGATGAACGTCGCGATCTTCCTGGACGAGGTGAACGAGCACAACGGCCCGCTGATGTTCATTCCGGGCAGCCACCGCAAGGGCGTGGTGGATGCGAAGCACGACCTCACGACCACCAGCTATCCGCTGTGGACGGTGGACAACGACCTGATCCGGCAGCTGGTGGACCGCGCTGGCGGCAAAGGCCACTACGACGCGGCGGGCCGCCACGTCGGGGGCGGCATCGTCTCGCCCAAGGGGCCCGCCGGCTCGATGATCCTGTTCCACAGCTGCCTCGTGCATGCCTCGGGCAGCAATCTTTCGCCGTTCAACCGCGTGGCGGTGTACCTGAGCCTGTGCGCTGTCAGCAACCACATCCGGCGCCACAAGCGGCCCGAGTACATCGCGCACAGAAACTTCGCGCCCATCGAGCTGCTGCCCGACGATTGCCTGCTCAAGCCCTACCCGGTCGAGGTGCCGTGGAAGAACGGACTGCCCGAGAGTGCCCTGCAGACCTCGCTCGAAGTCCTCGACACCGCGGAGGCCTGACGCCATGAGCCTCTACGCCCGCCTGCAGCAGCGCGCCGCCGAAGGCCGCCCCATCCGCATCGGCCTGATCGGCGCCGGCAAGTTCGGCTCGATGTACCTCGCGCAGATTCCGCGCACGCCCGGCGTGCAGCTGGTGGCGATTGCCGACCTCTCGCCCGCGGCGGCACGTGCCAACCTCGAGCGCGTCGGCTGGAAGCCCGAGCGCGCCGCGGCGGGTTCGGTGCAGGAGGCCCTGAAGACGGGCAGCACCTGGATCACCGACGACTGGCAGGCCGTGACGCGCGAGCCCGCCATCGACATCGTGGTCGAGTGCACCGGCAACCCGGTGGCAGCCGTCGAGCATTGCCTGGATGCGTTTGCACATGGCAAGCACGTGGTCAACGTCACGGTCGAGGCCGATGCCTTCTGCGGCCCGCTGCTCGCGCGCCGCGCGCAGCAGGCCGGCGTGGTCTATTCACTGGCCTTCGGCGACCAGCCCGCGCTGATCTGCGACCTGGTCGACTGGGCGCGCACCTGCGGCTTTCCGGTGGTCGCGGCCGGACGCGGCCACAAGTGGCTGCCGCACTTCACCGAATCGACGCCCGAGACCGTCTGGGGCAACTACGGCCTGACGCCCGAACAGGCGCTGCGCGGCGGCCTCAATCCGAAGATGTTCAACAGCTTTCTCGACGGCTCCAAGCCGTCCATCGAAAGCTCGGCGGTGGCCAACGCCACCGGGCTCACCGTGCCTTCGGACGGCCTGCTCTACCCGCCCGCGAGCGTGGAGGACATTCCCTTCGTCACGCGCCCCCGGAGCGAAGGCGGCGTGCTCGAACGCAAGGGCATGGTCGAGGTCATTTCCTCGCTCGAGGCCAACGGGCGAAAGATCCCCTACGACATCCGCATGGGCGTGTGGGTCACGGTCGAGGCCGAGACCGACTACATCAAGAACTGCTTCGAGGAATACAACGCCCACACCGACCCGAGCGGGCGCTACTTCACGCTCTACAAGCGCTGGCACCTGATCGGCCTGGAGGTCGGCATGTCGGTGGCCAGCGTCGCCTTGCGCGGCGAGCCGACCGGCGTGGCCACCTGCTGGAACGCCGACGTGGTGGCCACGGCCAAGCGCGATCTCGCGCCCGGCGAAATGCTCGACGGCGAAGGCGGCTACACCGTCTGGGGCAAGCTGCTGCCGGCCGAGCGCTCGCTCGGCCTGGGCGGGCTGCCGCTCGGGCTGGCGCACAGCGTCAAGCTGGTGCGACCGGTGAAGAAGGGCCAGAGCCTCTGCTGGGCCGACGTGGCCATGGACACCTCGACCTCCGCCTACCGGCTGCGAAGCGAGATGGAGGCCATGTTCGCCCCCGCCGCGCAGGCCAAGGCGGCCTGAAAGCCTAGGTAGCGCAACCGTTGCGCCGAACGGCAATCGCGTAAAAAATCATCTGCTCGACACGGACGCCGTGTCGAAATGACCGGCTGCGGGCCGTCATTGTGGTGAGCGATCCTGCTCAGCCTCTTTTCCACGATGGAGAGACACCATGCAGTACATGTTGATGTTCTATCAGCCCGCGGCCGAATTCGAACAGCGGAACGACGCGTCCTCGCAGGCCTACCGGGCCAGCTGGGTGGCGTATGCCGATGCGGTGCGCCAGTCGGGCATTTCGCTCGGCGGGCACGGCCTCCTGCCGCCGATGACCGGCACCACGCTGCGCGTGCGCGGCGACAAGCGCCAGGTGCAGGACGGCCCCTTTGCCGACACCAAGGAGCAGCTCGGCGGCTACTTCGTGGTGGACGTGCCGGACCTCGATGCCGCGCTCGAATGGGCGGCCCGCGCGCCCTGCGCAGCGAGCGGGGGCGTGGAGGTGCGGCCGGTCTTCACGGCCACGGCCCTCGCGGCGGCCACCCCGTGAACCACCCGGCGGCTCACCAGGCCGCCGAACGTGCGGCGCGCGAGTCGTACGGCCGCCTGCTGGCCATCCTGTCCGCGCGCACGCACGACATCGCCGCATCGGAAGATGCGCTCGCCGAGGCCTTCGCGCGCGCGCTGGAGCGTTGGCCGGCCGACGGCATTCCCGCGCAGCCCGAGGCCTGGCTGCTGAGCGTGGCGCGGCACCGCAAGCTGGACGCCTGGCGCCACAGCCGCGTGCAGGACGATGCGACGCAGTCGCTGCTGCTCTTGGCCGGTGAGATGGACGACGCCCCTGAGGGCGCAGCCGTGCCCGACGAGCGGCTGCGCCTGATGTTCGTCTGCGCGCATCCGGCCATCGATGCGGCGGCGCGCGCGCCGCTGATGCTGCAGACCGTGCTCGGGCTCGACGCGGCCCGCATGGCCGGTGCCTTTCTCACCGCGCCTTCCACGCTGGGCCAGCGGCTGGTGCGGGCCAAGGCACGCATCCGGGCCGCGGGCATTCCCTTCGAATATCCGCATGCGCGCGAACTTCCGCAGCGGCTGCAGGACGTGCAGGGCGGCATCTACGCCGCCTACGGCACCGGCTGGGACGACGTCGACGGCGCCGACGCCCTGCCGCGCGGCCTCACCGCCGAGGCCATCGACCTCGGCCGCATCCTGTGCAGCCTGATGCCCGATGAGCCCGAGCCGCTGGGCCTGCTCGCGCTGATGCTCTTCTGCGAAAGCCGCGCCGCGGCCCGGCGCAGCGAGGCCGGCGCCTACGTGCCGCTCGACCAGCAGGACCCGCTGCGCTGGAACCCCGACCTGCTCGCGGAGGCCGAACGCTGCCTGCGCCGGGCCTCGGAGATGAAATCGCTCGGCCCCTACCAGCTGGAGGCCGCCATCCAGTCGGCCCATTGCGAGCGCCGTGTGGGTGCGCCCGTGCCGCCCGAAGTGCTGGTGTCGCTCTATGAAGGACTGCTGGCGCTGCGGCCCAGCATCGGTGCCCAGGTCAGCCTGGCCTGCGCACTGGCCAATGCGCGCGGCCCCGACGTCGGCCTGCGCGCGCTGGAGGCCATGCCGGCGGCCGAGGTGCAAAGCTACCAGCCGTTCTGGGCCGCCCGCGCGCACCTGCTCGCAGCCGGCGGTGCGCGCGCCGCGGCACGCCAGGCCTACGACCGCGCGATCGGCCTCAGCAGCAACGCCGCCGTGCGCGCCTACCTCAACGCAATGTCGGAACGGCTTTGATCTTCTGGCGCCGGAGCGGTCAATCCTGCGGAGCGGCCACCGCCTCGCCCACCCTCTGCGCATCGAGCCGGCTGCCGCCCTGCGCCAGCGTCACGCCGACCACCGCGTTGCCTTCGCCGCGCCGGAACCTGACCTCGGCGCCGATGGCCGTGACCGCGAAGCGGTCGCTGCCGATGGGCGTGAGCGCGTTGTAGCCCCGGCCTGTCTCGCGCACCAGCAGGCGGCCGCTGCGCACCGCAAAGCCCAGCGTCTTGGCCCTGTTGATGCGGAACTCGCCCTCGTAATCTGCAAGGCGCTGCGGATCGATCGGCACCGGGGCGGTCGGCACCGGATAGCGGCTCTTGCCGATGGCCAGCATCACGGACTGAAGCGGCGCGCGCGCATTGCTGCCGAGCACGATCAGTGCTTCTCCGGTGTCGGGCGCAAGCAGCCACAGCGTGCGGTAGCCCTCGGTCACGCCGGCGTGGTAGTAGGTGCGCCGGCCGCCCTCGGGGCCGCGCACCATCACCGCATAGCCGATCTCGGCGCCTTCGTAGCGCGCGAGCGGCGTGAGCATGCGCACGGCCGCGGGGCCCAGCGGACCGCTGGCGCCGGCGAGGATCGCGCGGCTCAGCGTGAGCATGTCGGCCGCCGTGGAACGCAGCGCGCTGGCCGGCGCATAGGCCGCCATGTCGAGCAGCCGCTGGCGACGGTCGCCGGCAAAGGCCGGGGCCATGCGCGAGGCCTTGTCGCCGAGCTGGATCACCGTGTCGTTCATGCCCAGCGGCTCGGTGATGCGCGCGCGCACCAGCTCGCCCCAGGTGGTGCCGAGCCGTTCGGCCAGGACCTGGCCCAGCAGCGCCATCCCGAAATTGCTGTACGCCGCTTCGCAGGGCGGCGCCGGCGCCGTGAGCCGGATGCGCGACAGCGCATCCCAGAACGCCGCCTTGTCGAAGGCACGGAACTGCGCGGCCAGCGCGGGCCCGCCGGCCACGCCATCGGCCATCACGGGCATGCAGCCGGTGTGGGTCACGAGTTGGCGCAGCGTCACGGAGGCCACCGCAGGAGAGAGCCGCGCCGCCAACTTGCCGGCCAGCAGCTGGCCCACCGCGTCGTCGAGCTTCACCTCGCCGCGCTCCACCGACTGCGCCAGCAGCAGGCCCGTGAACACCTTCGTCACGGAGCCGATCTCGAACATCGGCTGCTCGGCGCTGTTCGGCTCGATCGCGCGCATTGCGCCTGACGGCTCGGGGTTGTGCGCCACGCCATAGGCGGCGTTGCCGCCGCGCAGCACGCCGACCACCAGCGTTCCCCTTTCGGCGCCCAGCGCCGTCTTCGCGATGGCGGCGGGATCGCTGGCCAGGGTGATGGGCAGCGGCTGTGCCCATGCGGCGGCGGCCGGCAGCAGGGCAGCAAGCCAGGCGGCCGTCCATCGGCGGGCCAAGGCGGAGCAAGAAAGCCGCATCGTGGAATTCCCCAGGCATCGAAGAGGCGCCATGGTGCCACGGCCGCGGAACTTGGCGCGCGGCGGCCACAATCGCGTCATGCGTGCCTTGCTCTCCACCTTCTCATGGCAGGAACTGCGCCACCATCCCTGGCGCAACGCCGCGGCCGTGCTGGCCGTGATGCTGGGCGTGGCGCTCGCGTTCTCGGTGCAGCTGATCAACGCTTCCGCGCTCGATGAATTCTCGAGCGCCGTGCGCTCGGTCAACGGCCAGCCTGATCTCGAAGTGCGCGCCGTGCAGGGCAGCTTCGACGAAGCGGTGTTCGCACGGCTCGCGCAGCATCCGCAGGTGGCGCTCGCGAGCCCGGTGCTCGAATTCCAGGGGCTCGCGCTGGCCGGCGAACGCCAGCTGCCGATGCGCGTGATCGGCATCGATGCGCTGGCGCTGCCCACCATCGCGCCAGCGCTGATGCCGCAGCCCGGCAGGAACGCCGCGCGCTTTGCGATGCTCGCGCCGGGCCATGTGTTTCTCAACGCGGCGGCGCGCAGCGCGCTCGGGCTCCCGGCCGAAGCAACAGAAGGCCGCGTGGAGACGGTGCAGCTGCGCACCGGCGGCGGCGCCTGGCGGCAGCTCGAGGTGGCAGGCCACGTCGCCGCCGGCGGCGCGGCGCTGGCGGTGCTGGACATCGGGGCCGCGCAGGACCTGTTCGACAAGCTCGGCCAGCTCAGCCGCGTCGACCTGAAGCTCGCTCCCGGCACCGACCGCGCGGCCTTCACCGCATCGCTGCAGCGTTCACCGGGCTGGCCCGCCGGCCTGCAGTTTGCCGAGCCCGGCGATGCGGCCGAACGCGTGAGCAATCTCTCGCGCGCCTACCGCGTCAACCTGACGGTGCTCGCGCTGGTGGCGCTTTTCACCGGGGCCTTCCTGGTGTTCTCGGTGCTGGCGCTCAGCGTGGCCAAGCGCGCGCAGCAGTTCGCGCTGCTCGGCGTGCTGGGCCTGACGCCGCGCGAGCGCTTGCGCCTGGTGCTGGTCGAATCGCTGGTGCTGGGCCTGATCGGAAGCAGCGCCGGCCTCGCGTTGGGCACAGCGCTCGCAGCCTTCGCATTGCGCGTGCTCGGCGGCGATCTGGGCGGCGGCTACTTCGAGGGCGTGGCGCCCACGCTGCACTGGAGCAGTGCCTCGGCGCTGCTGTACGGCGGGCTCGGCGTGCTCGCGGCACTGGTGGGTGGCTGGTGGCCCGCGCGCGCGGCGCAGGCGCTGCCCGAAGCGCAAACGCTCAAGGGTCTGGGCGCCGCACCCGTGCAGAGCCATGGCCACTGGCCCGCGCTCGGCCTCATTGCCGCCAGCGCGGCGCTGGCCAACATGCCGGCTGTCGGCGGCATTCCGATAGCGGCGTATCTCTCGGTGGGCTGCCTGCTGGTGGGCGGCATCACCGCGCTGCCCTGGCTCATTGCGCTGCTGTACGACCGCATCGCGCCTGTGTTCGCAGAGCGCGTGCTGCCGATGCTGGCCATCGAGCGCGCACGGCGCATGCGCGGCACCGCGGCCGTGGCGGTGAGCGGCGTGGTCGCGAGCCTGAGCCTTGCGGTGGCGCTCACGGTGATGGTGGCGAGCTTTCGCGATTCGGTCACGCATTGGCTCGACGTGGTGCTGCCGGCCGATCTTTATGTTCGCGCCACCTCGAGCGGCCGCTCCGGCAATTCGGGCACCCAGAGCAGCAGCGACACCGCCACCTTCGCGCCGGCCTTCGTGCAGGCGCTGGCACGGCTGCCGGGCGTGGAACGCATCGGTACGCTGCGAACCCGCTCGCTGCAGCTCGACCCCGCGCAACCCGCCGTCACGCTGATCGCGCGAAGCCTCGAAGGCGGCGCATCACAGGCGCTGCCGCTGGTGGGCCCCGCGCTGCCGGTGCCCGCCGGCCAGGTCGGCATCTACGTGAGCGAGCCGATGGTCGAGCTGTATGGCGCGAAGCCAGGTTCGCTCTTTGCGCCGCTTTCGCCGGCATTGGCCACCGCGGGCTCTCCCCCGGCTGCGTTCTTCGTCGCGGGCGTGTGGCGCGACTATGCGCGGCAGTTCGGCGCCATCACGATGGACGCGCGCGATTTCGAGCGCCTGACGGGCGAACGCAACGTGAGCGACGTGTCACTGTGGCTCGCGCCCGGCACGTCCGAGGGCGCGGTGCAGGCCGCGGTGCGCGAGCTGGCGGCACGCGGCGACGGCTCCGATTCGACTGCGACGAACGTCGAGATCTCGTCGGTCGGACAGATCCGCGCCACCTCGCTGCGCATCTTCGACCGCAGCTTTGCAGTGACCTACTGGCTGCAGGCCGTGGCCATTGCCATCGGCCTGTTCGGCATTGCCGCGAGCTTCAGCGCGCAGGTGCTGGCGCGGCGCAAGGAGTTCGGACTGCTCGCGCACCTGGGCTTCACGCGGCGGCAGGTGCTGGCGGTGGTGGCGGGCGAAGGCGCGGCGTGGACCGCGATCGGCGCCGTGGCGGGGCTCCTGCTCGGGCTCGCGGTGTCGGTGGTGCTGGTGAAGGTGGTCAATCCGCAGAGCTTTCACTGGACGATGGACCTGCTGGTGCCCTGGGGACGGCTGCTGGTGCTCTGCGCTGCCGTGGTTGCTGCGGGGACGGTGACTGCGTGGCTGGCGGGGCGGGCTGCTGCGGGGAGGGATGTTGTTTTGGCTGTGAAGGAGGATTGGTAGTTTTGGGTTCAGGGGCCGGGACTCGCCCCGGCGGGCGACTCACTTTCTTTTGCTTCGCCAAAAGAAAGTAAGCAAAGAAAAGGCGACCCTACTGTCTGCGTCCCTCCGCTTCGCTGCGGGCAACCTGCGGTGCTCGATTCCGGCGGGGGTCCGCAGAACTCGCTTCGCTCAAACAGCTGCGGCCCTGATCCCGCCTCCATCTGCGCTCCTCGGCGCATACAGAAGGGGTGGGAGCGGGCGGCCTTCGCTCTCGCTCGGCCCCAAGACCAACAGCCCAACTCAATATCAACCACCGCAGGCGCTACGCGCCTGCGGTGGCTTGGTGGCCGAGCGAAGCAAAGGCCCGTGTGGTTTGCCCTCCCCTCTGTATGCGCCGAGGAGCGCAGCGTTTCGCGGATCAGGGCTCGCCCTTGTTTGAGCGAAGCGAGTTTGGGCGAGACCCCGCGAAACGCGAGCACCGCAGGTTGCCCGTAGCGCAGCGAAGGGTCGCAGACAGTGGGGTCGCCTTTTCTTTGCTTACTTTCTTTTGGCGAAGCAAAAGAAAGTGAGTCCGCCGCCGGGCGGAATCCCGGCCCCCGCCCCCCAAAAAACCTAAGGCAAAGAAGGCATCAACCGAACCCTCTCCACAGTCTCCCTCTCCACCGCCCCCCGGCTATAAACCAGCGGCACATACTTCCCCTCGAGCCAGAGCGGCGCCAGATCCCGATAGTGCGGACTGTCCGGATCCCCCGACTGCCCCGGCGTATTGATCGCCCGCGAGGCATCCCAATTCCCCACGTCGAGCACCATCCGGAACGAAGCTCCCGACGTGAGCTTGTAGTCATTGGCGCGGTAGCTGGCCGCCATCGGCGTGAACGCCGAGCCCGACATCGGCCAGTCGCCGACTTCCAGCTTCTTGCGCGTGGCCGCATCGACCACGCCGCCGAGCGGATGGCGGAACTCCGCGCGGTGCAGCGCGCCCCACTTCCACGCCGACATGTCGGGCCCGAGCTTGGCCGTGAGCTCCTGCATCGCGGGCGGCAGGGTTTCGAGCAAGAGCGCATCGCGCTGTGCATCGCTCACCCAGCCGAAGGGGTTCTCCAGCAGCAGCAGCATGCGCGTGTTGTCCCCGGGTGCTGCCAGCGAGGCCGCGGCTTCGCCGGCACCGGCCTTGAGCACCGCCGCGCGCAGCGTCTTGGCGCTCCACACTTCGTACAGCGCAGCGGCGGCGCTGTCGCGGTCCATGGTGCCGTCCCAGCCTTGCAGCAGCCGCAAGCCGGCGGCCGTGCGGGCATCGTCGCTGCGCAGGCCGGCCAGGAGCTTGAGCAGGCGCTGGGCCGGCGTGGCGACGATGTCGTTCTGCATGCGCTCCGAATCCTCGAGCGTGAAGCGCGAACCCGAGGCGGCCTTTCTCTCGAACAGCTCCTTGAGGCGGCGCGCACGCGCACCGTCGCTCCATTCGTAGCCGATGCCCTTCTTCGCGGCCGGATGATCGGGCGGGATGTTGTTCTCGTTCGCGGTCACGACATAGCCGCGCGCAGGGTTGAACTCCGAGGGCAGTTCGTCGCCGTTGCGAAAGCCCGACCACTCGTAGCGGCCATCGCCCGGCACCGGCATGAGGCCGTCCCAGTTGGGGCGGATCGGCGTGAGGCCGCCCGGTATCCAGCCGACGTTGCCGTTGCGGTCGGCATAGACCTGGTTCTCGCCGGGTGCGCCCCAGCGGTTCATGGCGGCGCGGAACTGGTCCCAGTTCTGCGCGCGCATGTAGTCCATCGAACCGAAGTACGGCGCCATGCCGGGCTCGAGCCATGCGGCGCGCAGCGCGAATGCGCGCCGCTTGCCAGGCTCGGACAGCAGCACCGGGCCGTGGCGCGTGAAGGTGTTCACCACCTCGCGCGGCGCGCTCTCGCCGCGCACGGCAATGCGCTCGGTGACGCGGGTCATCGGCTCCCATCGGCCCTGGTAGCGGTACTCGTTCGGGTTCCGGGGATTGAGCTGGTACACGTACAGGTCTTCCTGGTCCATGTAGAAGCGCGTGAGACCGAAGGCGATGGTGCCGTTGTGGCCGATCGAGAGGCCCGGCAGGAAGGGTTCGCCGGCGCCGATGGCGTCCATGCCGGGCGCGCTGAGATGCGCCATGTAGCGCAGGCTCGGCGCGCCATGGGCGCGGTGCGGATCGTTGGCAAGGATCGGGCGTCCGGTGGCGGTGAGCTTCGGCGCGATGACCCAGTTGTTGCTGCCATAGGCGGCCGTCGGATCGCCTTGCAGCGCCTGTTGCTGCTGCTCTTGCTCCTCCTCGGCACTGCGTGCTGCAGCTTCGGCGCTGCCGGGCGGCAGGAGCGCGGACGCGATCGCAGTGCCGGCCAGCCGTGTGTTGGCCTTGGTGAAGCGCGGCGGCTCGGTGGCGCGCAGGTAGGCCGCGCGCAGCTCGGCCGCCGGGATGCTGCAGGGGTCGAACCCCACGGGCACCCTGGGCGTGACCGGCGGATCGAGCTCGCGGCGCAGCCAGTCGGCCTTGATGCCCTGGCCGCCGGCGCAGAAGGCGCGCGCCCGGTCGATCTCGGACGTGAAGTTGAGCGTGAGGCCGTGATGGCGGATGCGCACCACGTCCTCGGCCGACCAGGTCGACGGCTGGTAGCCCAGCAGCGCGAACTCCTTCGGCAGCAGCGCCGGCTGCGCACGCACCTGCGCCACATAGGCGTTGACGCCGGCCGTGAAGGCCTCGGCCACGCGCTTGGCATCGGAGCCGTAGGCCAGCCATTCGCGGTACATGTCGCCGCGGTAGAGCACGGCGCGCGCGGCGCGGTCGCTCTCGACCCAGGCGGGGCCGAAGTCCTTGGCCATCTCGCCCAGGCCGCGCTTGCGCCAGAGGTCCATCTGCCAGAGCCGGTCGCGCGCGGCAATGAAGCCCTGCGCAACGAAGGCGTCGTAGAGCGTGCCCGCATAGAGATGCGGCACACCCCAGCGGTCGATCAGCACCTCGGCGGGCTTCTCCAGGCCGGGCACCGCGAAGGACGTCGGCGCGCGCGGCGGCGTCTGCACATCGGGCGGCCCGGATGCGCAGCCCGCGAGCACCAGGGCCGCGAGCGCCGTGGCGCCAATGGAATGCCTTTGACCTGACGAACGCCGCGACGTGGGGCGCAGGTGTCTTGTTCTCATGCGTCTTGTCTCCTGCCGGGTGGAATTTGGCAGCGCACAGTATCCCGATTTGCGCGTTCGCTGGGTGCTGCGAGGGATGACTTGTAGACTTCCTCCTACATGCAGCAAACACCCTCCTCTTCCTCCTGCAGCGGCTGGCTCGGCGGCGCGATCCGCCGTATCGAGGCCGACTACCAGCGCAGCGCCGACACGCACCTGATCCCGCTGCCGCTGCCCGCGCTTGCCGCGGCCGGCATCGACCTGTACCTGAAGGACGAATCGACCCATCCCACCGGCAGCCTCAAGCATCGGCTCGCGCGTTCGCTCTTTCTCTATGCGCTGTGCAACGGATGGGTGCGCGAGGGCACCACCATCGTCGAGGCCTCGAGCGGCTCGACGGCGGTCAGCGAGGCCTATTTCGCGCGGCTGCTGGGCCTGCCCTTCATCGCGGTGATGCCGCGCAGCACCTCGCCCGAGAAGGTGGCGCAGATCGCCTTCTACGGCGCGCGCTGCCACTTCGTCGACCATGCGGCGCAGGTCTACGAGGAAGCGCACGCGCTCGCCGAGCAGACCGGCGGCCACTACATGGACCAGTTCACGTACGCCGAGCGCGCCACCGACTGGCGCGGCAACAACAACATCGCCGAAAGCATGTTCCAGCAGATGGCGCGCGAGCGGCATCCGGTGCCGGCGTGGATCGTGGTGGGCGCAGGCACCGGCGGCACCAGCGCCACCATCGGGCGCTATCTGCGCTACCGCTGCCATGACACGCAGGTGTGCGTGCCTGATCCCGAGGGCTCGGTGTTCTCGGCCTACCACCGCAGCGGCGACGCCACGCTGACCGCGGCGGGCTCGCGCATCGAAGGCATCGGCCGGCCGCGCGTGGAGCCGAGCTTCATCCGTTCGCTGGTCGACCGGATGATCGAAGTGCCCAATCTCGATTCGGTGGCCGCCATGCACGCGCTCTCGGCGCTGCTCGGCCGCAAGGTGGGCCCGTCGACCGGCACCAACTTCGTCGGCATGCTGGCCATTGCCGGCGAGATGCGCGCGGCCGGCCGGCAGGGCTCCATCCTTTCGCTGCTGTGCGATGCGGGCGAGCGCTACCTGCCGAGCTATCACGATGCCGCCTGGGTGCAGAACGCGTTCGGCGACATCGGCCCGGCGCAGCGGCGCATCGACGCACTGGTTGCGGGGTGATGCCGCCGCCTGCCTTCTTTCACAAGCTCTCGCGCCGCAGCCTGTTGCTTGCGGCGCTGGCCGCCGCGCCCGCAGGCTGGGCACTGCCCGCGCGCACGCTGCAGTTCCCGCGCGACTACGGCAGCCACCCTGATCTGCAGACCGAGTGGTGGTACATCACGGGCCACGCGAAGACCCCCGCGGGGCGCGAGTTCGGCTTCCAGGTGACCTTCTTCCGCTCGCGCGTCGATGCGGCAGAGGGCCTGCGCTCGGCCTTCGCGGCCAGGAACCTGGTGTTCGCGCATGCGGCCGTCACCGACCTCGAAGGCCGCGTGCTGCTGCACGACCAGCGCATTGCGCGCGCGGGCTTCGGCGTTGCATCGGCCAGCGAAACCGACACCGATGTGCGACTGCGCGACTGGTCGCTGGTGCGCAGGGAGGACGGCAGCTATTCGGCACGCATCCCGGCCGGCGAGTTCTCGCTCGACCTGCGCTTCACGCCCACGCAGCCGGTGCTGCTGCAGGGCAAGGCCGGGCTCTCGCGCAAGGGACCGGAGGAAGCGCAGGCGAGCTACTACTACAGCGAGCCGCAGCTGCGCACCCAGGGCAGGCTCGCGCTCAAGGGCCAGGCCTTCGACGTCGACGGCACCGCCTGGCTCGACCACGAATGGAGCGAGGCGCTGATGCACCCCGAGGCCGTGGGCTGGGACTGGATCGGCATGAACCTGGACGACGGCAGCGCCCTCACCGCCTTTCGCCTGCGGCGCCGCGACAGCAGTGCGCTGTGGGCCGGCGGATCGTTTCGCATGCGCGATGGCGCGCTGCGCGTTTTCAACAATGACGAGGTGCGCTTCGACGGCGCGGATACGTGGACGAGCCCGCGCACGCAGGCGAAGTACCCGACCCGCTGGCGCGTGCAAACGCCCTCAGGCAGCTTCGAGGTGCGCGCGCTGCTCGACGACCAGGAGCTCGACAGCCGCGGCTCCACCGGCGGGGTGTACTGGGAAGGCCTGAGCGACCTCGTCGATGCGCAAGGCCGCCGTGTCGGCCGGGGCTACCTCGAGATGACCGGCTACGCCGCACCGCTGCGGCTCTGAGGCCGCGCAGCAGCCCTGTGCGGCTGTCATCACGCCGTCATGGCGGGCCCCTGAACTCGGCACTCGACGTTTGCACGATGGTCGTGCGCCAAGGCTCGAATGAACAGACGACTCCGGCTCATCGCGCTGCTGATGGCGCTGCTGGCCGCGGCAGGCGCCGCGTGGGTGTTCGCAGCCGCGCGGCCGGCCCCATCGGCAACGAACGCAGCGCTTGAAATCCGCTGGCACGGCAACGGCATCGTGCTGCAAGGCGCGGTCAGGGATGCCGCCATGCAGCGCGCGCTGGTGGACGGCGCGACCGCGCGGCTCGGCGGCGAAGCCGACCAGGTGGTGGACTGGCTCGACATCGTGCCCACCGCGCTGCCCATCGCGGACGCCGCGTCGCTCGCCAGCCTGATCCGCATCGGGCAGGAGGGCTGGCACCTGCAACGGCAAGCCACCGAGGGATGGCTGGCGGTGCAGTCGCCCGGCGATGCGCAGAGCGCCCAGGCGGGCGAATTGCTGCAGCGCGCCTTCGGCCCCGGCGTGGCCATCCGCGTGGTTCCCCTGCCCTGATCACGCTTCCTGCGCGGGGCGGTCATGGCGACGTCATCTGCCATGTCCAGCATGCGCTGCTGCATTCCATCAAAGAGGAGAGGCTGGCTCATGCACGCATCGTTGAAACATCTCGCCCTGGCGGGGGTGGTCCTGGCCACCTTGTCCGCCTGCGGCGGAAGCGGCGGCAATTCGAACGGGTTCATTCCGTTCCTCCCGCCACCCGCACCGGCGCCGGCACCGCCCCCTGCGCCGGCGCCGGCCGCGCCCGGCAGCATGGACGTGAAGCTCATCGCCTTCAACGACCTGCACGGCAACCTCGAGCCGCCCCGGCTTTCCATCACCGCCCCGGCGAACGGCGGCGGCACGGTGCCGGTGCCCGCCGGCGGCGCCGCCTACCTCGCTTCGGCCATCGCGTCGCTCAAGGCGAAGAACGAGAACAACGCCGTGGTCTCGGCCGGCGACATGATCGGCGCCTCGCCGCTGGTGTCGGCGCTGTTCCTCGACGTGCCGACCATCGAGGCCGTGAACGCGATGAAGATCGACTTCAATGCGGTCGGCAACCACGAGTTCGACAAGGGCCAGACCGAGCTCCTGCGCATGAAGAACGGCGGCTGCGCCAAGAACACGCCGCTGGAGCCCTGCCGCGTGAACAAGGCCTTCCCGGGCGCCAACTTCGGCTTCCTGGCGGCCAACACCGTGAAGAGCGACGGCACCACGCTGTTCCCCGCCACGGGCATCAAGAGCTTCACCAAGGACGGCGCCACGGTGAAGGTCGCATTCATCGGCATGACGCTCAAGGGCACGCCCAGCATCGTGACGCCGGCCGGCGTCGCGGGCCTGAGCTTCAAGGACGAGGCCGACACGGCCAACGCGCTGATCCCGCAGCTGAAGGCCCAGGGCGCCGACGCCATCGTGGTGGTGGTCCACGAGGGCGGCACCACCACCGTGGGCTACAACGACAAGAGCTGCGCCGGCCTGAGCGGCGACATCCTGCCGATCCTCGACAAGCTCGACGCCTCCGTCGACGTGGTGATCTCGGGCCACACGCACCGCTCCTACACCTGCGACTATGGCAAGACCAACCCGGCCAAGCCCTTCCTTTTGACCAGCGCCGGCCAGTACGGCACCCTGCTGACCGACATCAACCTGACGATCGACACGCGCACCCGCAAGGTCACGGCCAAGTCGGCCGACAACGTGATCGTCCAGGGCGAGGCCTACACCAGCGGCGCAACCACGGTGGCGCTGACCGACCAGTACCCCGTGTTCGGCAAGAACCAGGAAGTGGCCGCGCTCGTCAGCCAGTACCTGTCCGTCGCGGCGCCGCTGGTGCAGCGGGTGGTGGGCACGCTCTCCGGCCCGGCCACGCGCACCCAGGCGGCCTCGCGCGAAAGCGTGCTGGGCAACCTGATCGCCGATGCGCAGCTCGCCGCCACCAGTGCCAGCAACAAGGGCGGCGCGCAGATCGCGTTCATGAATCCGGGCGGCGTGCGCGCCGACCTGGTGCCGGCCGGCGACGGCAGCGTGACCTATGGCCAGATCTTCAGCGTGCAGCCCTTCGGCAACAGCCTGGTGGTGAAGACGATGACCGGCGCGCAGATCAAGGCCTTGCTCGAGCAGCAGTTCAACAGCGGCAGCAACACGGTCGCCTCGCCAAGGGTGCTGCTGCCTTCGCGCAGCCTGAGCTACAGCTACAGCCTCTCGGCGCCCGCGGGCTCGCGCATCGGCAACATGGCGCTCAACGGAACCGCCATGACCGACGGCGCGAGCTACCGCGTGACGATGAACAGCTTCCTGGCCACCGGCGGCGACAACTTCACGGTCTTCAACCAGGGCACCGACACGCTCGGCGGCGACCAGGACGTGGACGCCCTCGAGGCCTACATCAAGGCGAACAGCCCGCTCGCGCCGCCCGCGGCCAACCGCATCACGGCGCTGCCCTGAGCGGGCTTGCGCCAGAAGCGAAGAAGGCGGACAGAATCCGCCTTCTTTCGCTTCAGGCCTTCTTGCCGCGGCGCCGGTCGATGAAGGCGATGACCTCGCCCATGATGCCCCTGCGGAACGCCAGCACGCAGATCACGAAGATCAGGCCCGTGACCATGGTGACCGACTCGCCGAGCGTGTTGAACCAGTCGACCCCGGTGAGGCGCGCCATGAAGGTGCCGAAGTCGCCCACCTTGTTCTCCAGCAGCACCACGACCGCCGAGCCCACCAGCGGGCCCGACAGCGTGCCCAGGCCGCCCACCAGCGTCATCAGGATCACGTGGCCCGAAGCGGTCCAGTGCACGTCGCTCAGCGAAGCGAAGCCGAGCACCAGCGTCTTGAGCGAGCCCGCCAGGCCCGACAGCGCGGCCGAGATCACGAAGGCCAGCAGCTTGAAGCGGTTGACGTCGTAGCCGAGCGAGATGGCACGCGGCTCGTTTTCCTTGATGCCCTTGAGCACCTGCCCGAACGGCGAATGCACCGTGCGCGCAATGAGCAGAAAGGCCGCCACCACGATCACCAGCGCGACGTAATACATCGTGAGGTCGTCGCGCAGGTCGATGAGGCCGAAGAGCTTGCCGCGCGGCACGCTCTGCAGCCCGTCCTCGCCGCCAGTGAAGGGCGCCTGCAGCGCGACGAAGTACATCATCTGCGCGAGCGCCAGCGTGATCATCGAAAAATAGATGCCCTGGCGGCGGATGGCCAGCCAGCCGAACACCAGTCCGAGCAGCGCGCCGGCCAGCGTGCCCGCGATCAGCCCGAGCTCGGGCGTGAGGTGCCAGACCTTGAGCGCATGGCCCGTGAGGTAGGCCGAGCCGCCCAGGAACGCGGCATGGCCGAAGGACAGCATGCCGGTGTAGCCCAGCAGCAGGTTGAAGGCGCAGGCAAAGAGCGCAAAGCACAGCACCTTCATCACGAACACCGGATAGAAGCCGATGAAAGGTGCCGCGATGAGCGCCAGCAGCAGCACCCCGTAGACGACGAGCGATATTTTCTTCATGGACTTCACTTCTCGCTGCCGAACAGGCCCGCCGGACGGATCAGCAGCACCACGACCATGATCACGAACACCACCGTGGCCGAGGCCTCCGGATAGAACACCTTGGTCAGCCCCTCGACCACGCCGAGCCCCAGGCCCGTGAGGATGGCGCCCATGATCGAGCCCATGCCGCCGATCACGACCACCGCGAACACGATGATGATGAGGTTCTGCCCCATCAGCGGCGAGATCTGGATCACCGGCGCCGCGAGCACGCCCGCGAAGGCCGCCAGCGCCACGCCGAAGCCGTAGGTCAGCGTCACCATCAGCGGCACGTTGACGCCGAAGGCTTCCACCAGCCGCGGGTTCTCGGTGCCGGCGCGCAGGTAGGCACCGAGCCGCGTCTTTTCAATTGCATACCAGGTGGCAAAGCACACCACCAGCGACGCCACCACCACCCACGCGCGGTAGTTGGGCAGGAACATGAAGCCCAGGTTGGTGCCGCCGCTCAGCGCCTCGGGCGTGCTGTAGGCCAGGCCAGAGACGCCGTACACCGAGCGGAAGCCGCCTTCGATCAGCAGCGTGAGGCCCAGCGTGAGCAAGAGGCCGTAAAGGTGGTCGAGCTTGTAGATCCAGCGCAGCAGCAGCCGCTCGATCAGCACGCCGAACAGGCCGACGATGACCGGCGCCACCACCAGCATGACCCAGTAGTTGACGTTGAAGTAGTTCATCGCCATCCACGACAGCACCGCCCCCATCATGAACAGCGCGCCATGCGCGAAGTTGATGACGTTGAGCAGCCCGAAGATCACCGCCAGCCCCAGGCTCAGGATCGCGTAGAACGACCCGTTGACCAGCCCCAGCAGGAGCTGGCTCAACAGGGCAGGCATAGAAATATTCATCGTGAATGGAATCGAGGTTCAGAAAGGAGGCAGCGGCTTCGCGCGGGGGCGCCGCGTACGGCCGCCTCCCGCTCAGGCAACGCTTACTTCCACAGCGCGCAGGTGCTTTCTTCCTTGGTCGTGTAGACCTGGTCGCCGGGCACCTTCTTGACGATCTTCAGCAGGTCCCACGGGCCCTTGGATTCCGAAGGCTTCTTCACTTCGGCCAGCAGCATGTCGTGCACCATGCGGCCGTCGGCGCGGATCACGCCCTTGGCGTAGAAGTCGTTGATCGGCGTCTTCTTGAGGTAGGCCATGACCTTGTCGGCATCGGTGCTCTTCACGGCTTCCACGGCCTTGAGGTAGGCCATGGTGGCCGAGTAGTCGGCGGCCTGGATGTCGGTCGGCTTGTTCTTGGTCTTGGCTTCGTAGCGCGCGGCCCACTTGCGCGACTCGTCGTCGGCGTCCCAGTACCAGCTGGTGGTGTGCAGCAGGCCCTGCGTGGCCGGCAGGCCCAGGCTCTTCACGTCGGTGAGGAACACCAGCAGGCCCGCGATCTTCATCGACTTGTCGATGCCGAATTCCTTCGATGCCTTCATCGAGTTGATGAAGTCGCCGCCGGCATTGGCCAGGCCCAGCACCTGGGCCTTGGAGTTCTGCGCCTGCAGCAGGAAGGACGAGAAGTCCGACGCATTGAGCGGCGCCCGCACCGTGCCCACCACCGAGCCGCCCTTGGCCTTGACGACCTTGGCGGTGTCGGCCTCGAGCGCATGGCCGAAGGCATAGTCGGCCGTCAGGAAGAACCAGCTCTTGCCGCCGGTGTCGACCACCGCGCCGCCGGTGCTCTTGGCCAGCGCGACGGTGTCGTAGGCGTAGTGCACGGTGTAGGGGCTGCACTGCGCGTTGGTGAGCGCCGAGGTGGCCGCGCCGTTGGTGAAGAACACGCGCTTCTTTTCCTGCGCCACCTTGGCGGTGGCCAGCGCCACGCCCGAATTGGTGCCCGCGAAGATCATCGTGGCGCCGGCGGTGTCGATCCACTCGCGCGCCTTCGAGGCCGCGATGTCGGGCTTGTTCTGGTGGTCGACGCTCAGCACCTCGACCGGCTGGCCGAGCACCTTGCCGCCCATGTCGTCGATGGCCATCTGGATGGCCGTGGCGCCGCCCTTGCCTTCCAGGTCGGCGTACAGGCCCGACAGGTCGCTGATGTAGCCGATGACGACCTTCTCCTGCGCCTGCACGGCATGGCTCGCAAGACCTGCGGCCCCGAGCATGAGAGCAATGATTTTGAGCTTGGTTTGCATGGTGTCTCCTGAATAGTTGAAAGGGTCGTCGACAGAAAAAAATGGCGTGCGCTCGCTTATACGCCCAGCAGCTCGCTGAGCACGGGCATCTTGGCTTCGAGCTCCTTGGCGCCGAAGGCCTCGACCATGCGGCCGTGCTCCATCACGTAGAAGCGGTCGGCCAGCGGCGCGGCAAAGCGGAAGTTCTGCTCCACCATCACGATGGTGTAGCCCTTGGCGCGCAGCGTGTGGATCATCCGCGCGAGCGCCTGCACGATGACGGGCGCGAGGCCTTCGGATATCTCGTCGAGCAGCAGCAGCTTGGCGCCGGTGCGCAGGATGCGCGCCACCGCGAGCATCTGCTGCTCGCCGCCCGACAGCCGCGTGCCCGGGCTGTTGCGGCGCTCGGCCAGGTTGGGGAACATCTCGTAGATCTCGGCCACCGACATGCCCTGCCCCACGCCCTTGCCGTTCTTGAGCGGCGGCGGCAGCAGCAGGTTCTCCTCGGCCGAGAGGCTCGCGAAGATGCCGCGCTCCTCGGGGCAATAGCCGATGCCCAGGTGCGCGATGCGGTGCGTGGCCATGCCGATGGTCTGCACGCCGTTGACTTCGATGCTGCCCTTGCGCGAGCCGGTCAGGCCCATGATCGCGCGCAGCGTGCTGGTGCGCCCCGCGCCGTTGCGCCCGAGCAGCGTGACCACCTCGCCGGGCTGCACCACCATGTCGACGCCATGCAGCACATGCGATTCGCCGTACCAGGCGTGCAGGCCCTTGATTTCGAGCGCGGCGGTCATCTCAATGGGCTCCTTGCAGCTGGCCGTCGGTGGTGCCCATGTAGGCCTCCATCACCTGCGGATTCCTGGAGACTTCGGCGTACGGCCCTTCGGCCAGCACGGCACCGCGCTGCAGCACCGTGATGGTGTCGGCAATGGTCGAGACCACGCTCATGTTGTGCTCGACCATCAGGATGGTGCGGCCGGCCGACACGCGCTTGATGAGTTCGGCCACGCGGTGCACGTCTTCATGGCCCATGCCCTGCGTGGGCTCGTCGAGCAGCATCAGCTCGGGGTCCATGGCCAGCGTGGTCGCGATCTCGAGCGCGCGCTTGTGGCCGTAGGGCAGGTTCACCGTGAGTTCGTCGGCTTCGTGCGCGAGGCCGACCTCGGCCAGCAGTTCGCGGGCGCGTGCGTCGAGCGGCTCGAGCGTCTTCTCGCTCTTCCAGAAGTGGTACGAGGTGCCGAGCGCGCGCTGCAGTCCGAGGCGCACGTTCTCCAGCAGCGTGAGGTGCGGAAACACCGCCGAGATCTGGAACGAGCGGATGATGCCGCGCCGCGCGATCTGCGCCGGCCGCTCGCCCGTGATGTCCTGCCCGTTGAACAGGATCGTGCCGCTGGTGGGTTCGAGAAACTTGGTGAGCAGGTTGAAGCAGGTGGTCTTGCCGGCGCCGTTCGGGCCGATCAACGCATGGATCGAGCCGCGCACCACCGAGAGATCGACCTTGCTGACCGCAGTGAACCCCTTGAATTCCTTGGTGAGCTGGCGTGTTTCGAGGATGACGTCGCTCATCTCGCGAAGTCGCCCGGGTTCAGGAAAGATATGTGGGTCATGCGGTCCATCTCATCGCGCCACTGTCGAGCGCGGACCGATTGTTCGTGGCCGCCTCCCGCTTGCATACTGGGGCAAATGCCTATGCTGCAGTGCAACCTTCTGCCCGCGGCCGCTCACTGCGGCGCGCGACTGTCGTCACAATGACAATGACCCATCGGTTCGAACCCTTCAGCCCCATGCCGAACTTCCGCTCGCCCGAATTCCTGACCGGCCACATCGTGCACACGCTGGCCTTCTATGAGCCGGTCTGCCGCGACCCATCCGGCGGCTTCTTCCACTTCTTCAAGGACGACGGCACGGTGTACGACCGGCGCACGCGCCACCTCGTCAGCAGCGCGCGCTTCGTCTTCAATCATGCGATGGCGTACCGGCGCTTCGGCGATCCGAAGCACCTCGACGGCGCGCGCCACGGCCTGGCTTTCGTGCAGCGCGCGCATGCGCAGCCGGGCGGCGGCTATGCGTGGCAGGTCGACTGGCACGGCGGCCGCGCCACCGTGCAGGACGGCACGCAGCATTGCTACGGCCTGGCCTTCGTGCTGCTCGCGCATGCGCATGCGCTCATGGCCGGCATCGAAGAAGCGCGCTCAGGGCTCGAGGCCGCCTGGCAGCTGATGGAGCGGCATTTCTGGGAGCCTCGGCACGCGCTCTATGCCGACGAAGCCAGCCCCGACTGGCACGTGGGCACGTACCGCGGCCAGAACGCCAACATGCACGCCTGCGAAGCGATGCTTGCGGCCTTCGAGGCCACGCAGGACGCGCGCTACCTCGATCGCGCGCTCGCGCTGGCGGAGTCGGTCACGGGCCGGCAGGCGGCGCTGGCCGGCGGACTGGTCTGGGAGCACTACCGCGAAGACTGGTCGGTCGACTGGGACTACAACCGCGGCGACAAGAGCAACATCTTCCGGCCCTGGGGCTTCCAGACCGGGCACCTGACCGAGTGGGCCAAGCTGCTGCTGCAACTGGAGCGCGCGCTGGTTGCCGCGGGCCGCGAAGCGGATTGGGCCGTGCCGCGCGCCAGGCACTTCTTCGACACCGCGATGCTGCGTGGCTGGGACGCGGCGCATGGCGGCCTCGTTTATGGATTCGGCCCCGACGGCGCGGTGTGCGACGGCGACAAGTACTTCTGGGTGCAGGCCGAGAGTTTTGCCGCCGCCGCCCTGCTGGCCGTGCGCACCGGCGATGCCGGCTACTGGAGCTGGTACGACCGCATCTGGGCCTGCAGCTGGGCGCATTTCGTCGACCACCGCCATGGCGCGTGGTACCGCATCCTCACGCCCGACAACCGCAAGATCAGCGACGAAAAAAGCCCGGCCGGCAAGACCGACTACCACACCATGGGCGCGTGCTACGACGTGCTGCGCGCACTCGGCGCCTGAAGAGCAGCGCCCGCCCTCAATGCGCGCCGGCTGCGGCGTCGCCCCCGGCACCGCCGCGCTGCGGCTTGGCCAGCCACACCAGCGGAATTAGCAGCAGGAACAGGATCGCCGACGCATAGAAGATGTCGTTGGTGGCCAGCATGAAGGCCTGCTGGTCGACGATGCGGTTGATCTGGCCCATCACCTGCTCGGTGCTCAGGCCGCTGCTCGCCAGCCCCGACATCGCGCTGGCTGCTGCGTTGTTGCCCGGGTTCACCGACTCCGCGAGCTGCGAGTGGTGCAGCGCCGCGCGGTTCTCCCACAGCGTGGTGGTGATCGACGTGCCCATGGCGCCCGCCGTGATGCGCAGGAAGTTCGACAGCCCCGATGCAGCCGGTATGCGGTCGGGCGTGAGGCCCGAGAGCGTGATGGTCACCAGCGGAATGAAGAAGAACGCCATCGCGATGCCCTGGATGATCGTCGGGATGATGATCGTCACGAAGTCGGCCTGCGTGTTGAAGTTCGAGCGCATCCACAGCACCAGCGCAAACACCAGGAACGAGAAGGTGGCGTAGCGGCGCGGATCGATCTTGGCCACCGTGAGCCCGACCACCGGCGAGAAGAAGATCGCCAGCAGCCCCACCGGCGCCATGATCATGCCGGCCTGCGTGGCGGTGTAGCCCATCCATTGCTGCAGCCACAGCGGCAGCAGCACCACGTTGCCGAAGAACAGGCCATAGGCCACGGCGGTGGCCACGGCGCCCGACCAGAAGTTGCGGCGCTTGAAGAGCGACAGGTCGACCACCGGGTGCTTGTCGGTCAGCTCCCAGATCAGGAAGAAGGCGAAGCCGACCACCGCGATCACGGCCATCGTGACGATCTCGGGCGAGTGGAACCAGTCGAGCTCCTTGCCCTTGTCGAGCATGAGCTGCATTGAGCCGACCCACAGCACCAGCAGCGCGAGGCCGATGGCGTCGATCGGCACCTTGTGCGTGTTGCTCTCGCGCTTGCGGTAGAGCGCCCAGGTGATGCCGGCCGCGACGATGCCCACGGGAATGTTGATGTAGAAGATCCACGGCCACGAGATGTTGTCGGTGATCCAGCCGCCCAGCAGCGGCCCCATCACCGGCGCGACCAGCGTGGTCATCGACCACATCGCCATTGCGAGGCCCGCCTTGGCGCGCGGATAGCTCGACAGCAGGAGCGTCTGCGACAGCGGGATCATCGGCCCCGCGACAAAGCCCTGCAGCGCGCGGAACAGGATCAGCGTGGTCATGTTCGGCGCCAGGCCGCACAGGAGCGAGCTGACCATGAACAGGATCACGCTGGCCATGAACAGGCGCACCTGTCCGAAGCGCTGCGTCATGAAGCCCGTGAGCGGCACCGCGATGGCGTTGGCCACCGCGAAGCTGGTGATGACCCAGGTGCCTTGCGTGGTGCTCACGCCCAGGTCGCCCGAGATGGCCGGCAGCGACACGTTCGCGATCGACGAATCGAGCACGTTCATGAAGGTCGCGGCCGACAGCGCGATCGTGCCCCAGACGCGGGCGGCGCCCTCGAGCGGCGGATGCGCAACGTAGGCGGGAGCAGCAGTGGCCATTGGCTTTGCCTCGGAAACCGTGAACGGCGATCAGCCGGGATGGGATTGCGAAGCAGCCTGTGCCGCGGTGCCGGCGGCGGCCGCGGGCACGGCGGAGCGGCCCGCAGCCGGTGCCGGCGCCGCAGAGGCGGCCGGTGCGCCGCGGCCCAGGTTGGCGGCCACGATGCGGTCGACCTCGGCGTCGGCGCCCTGGTCGAGCTTGCTGTAGACCTGCGTCTGCGAGATGGCGGTGGGGCGCGGCGCGTCGGCCAGCATCTTGCCGCTCTTTTGCGAGATGTCGATCTCGGCGTCCATCGACAGGCCGATGCGCAGCGGGTTGGCCTTGAGCTGCTCGGGGTCGAGCGCGATGCGCACGGGCACGCGCTGCACCACCTTGATCCAGTTGCCGGTGGCGTTCTGCGCGGGCAGCAGCGCAAAGGCGCTGCCGGTGCCCACGCCCAGGCCCGCGACCTTGCCGGTGTATTCCACCTTCTTGCCGTAGACGTCGGCCCTGAGCTTCACGGGCTGGTCGATGCGGATGTTGCGCAGCTGCACTTCCTTGAAGTTGGCGTCGACCCACAGCTGGTTCAGCGGCACGATCGACATCATCGGCGTGCCGGCCGCCACGCGCTGGCCGAGCTGCACGGTGCGCTTGGCGACGTAGCCGTCGACCGGCGCCGGCAGCGCGACGCGCTGGGTGGCCAGGTAGGCCTCGCGCACCTTGGCGGCGGCCGCCAGCACGCTCGGGTGCTGGGCCACGCTGGTGCCCTCGGTCAGCGACTGGTTGCTGGCCAGCGCTTCGCGCGCAGCCACCACGCCGGCCTGCGCGGCGGCGAGCTGGCTCTTGGCGTTGTCCAGCGCCGTCTCGGCGTGGTTGAGTTCTTCCTTGGAGACCGCGCCGTTGCCCGACAGCGCGCGGCGGCGCTGCAGGTCGTCCTGCGCCTTGGCGATGTCGCTCTGCGCCTTGACGATGTCGGCCTGGCGCAGCGTGATCTGCGCGGCCAGCGAACCGTTGTTGGCATAGAGCGTGCGCACCTGGCGCACGGCCTGCGCGAGCGCGGCCTCGGCCTGCTCGAGCGCCACCTTCGCATCGGCGGGGTCCAGCTGCACCAGCGGCTGGCCGGCCTTCACGAAGTCGGTGTCGTCGGCATTGATGGCCATGACGGTGCCGCCGATCTGCGGCGTGATCTGGATCACGTTGCCCTGCACGTAGGCGTTGTCGGTGTCCTCGTAGTGGCTGGCCACCAGCCATTCGTAGAGGCCCCAGCCGCCGCCGGCGACGATCACCACGGCCGCCAGCGCAGTCAGTGCGCGGCGGCGCTTGCCGTTGCCGGCGGGTGCTTCGGGAGCTGCGGAAGCGTTGGCTGCAGCGGGCGTCGGAGTGTTGTTGTCGCTCATGATGGAGTTCTTTCCGAAGACGAAAAAAGTCGGTTCAGTTCAGTTCGATGCGGCAGGTGAAGCGGTGGCCGCGGCGGTGGCGGTTGCCGGCGGCTGCCAGCCGCCGCCGAGCGCGCGCGCCAGGCCCACCTGCGTGTCGAGCGCGCGTGCGGCCAGGTCGACCGCCAGCCGGCGCTGCGCGAGCACGGCGGTTTCGGCGGTCAGCACGTTGAGGTAGTTGCCCAGGCCCGCGCGATAGCGCTGCACGGCGATGTCGTAGGCCCCTTCGGCGGCGGCCTGCGCGGCGCGCTGCTCGGCCTGCTGGCGCGTGATCGACTGGGCGCTGGACACCTGGTCGGCCGCGTCATGCACCGCGTCGAGCACGGTGGCGTTGTAGCTCTCGATCGCGGCGTCCAGGTCGGCCGCCTTGCCGCGCAGGTTGGCGCGCAATTGGCCGCCTTCGAAGATCGGCAGGTGGATCGCGGGGCCCACGCCCCACTGCTCGCTGCCCGACTTGAGCAGCTTGCCGAAACCCAGGCTCTGGAAGCCGGCGAAGGCCGTGAGGTTCACGTTGGGATAGAACTGGGTTTTGGCGTTGGCCACGTCGCTGGTGGCGGCCTCGACGCGCCAGCGCGCGGCGGCGATGTCGGCGCGGCGGCCCAGCAGGTCGGCCGGAATGCTGGCCTGCAGCGCCATCGGCTTGACGGCTTCGAGCATCGGCGGCTTGAGCGATGCGGACACGTCGGGCTGGCCCACGAGCGCGTCGAGCGCATGCTGCTGCAGCGCGATCTGCTCGCCGAGGGCTTCGATCTGCTGGCGCGCTTCGGGCAGGCCGCCTTCGCTCTGGCGCAGCTCGAGGCGGGTATCGAGGCCCGCGGACACGCGGTCATGCACCAGCTTGAGCGTTTCCTCGCGCTGGGCCAGCGTGCGCCGCGCCACGCCGAGCTGCTCGTTCAGGCGCGCCCACTGGAAGTAGCTGCGCGCCACGTTGCTGGCCAGCAGCACGCGCGCGGCATCGGCGTCGGCTGCTGCGGCGTTGGCGGCGCCGATGGCGGCTTCGAGCGCGGTGCGGTTCTTGCCGAAGAAGTCGAGCTCCCAGTTCGCGCCGAGCTGCAGCAGGCCGATGTTCTGCGTGGAGCCGCCGAGCGGCGCGGGATAGATGTAGTTGCTGTTGAACTTCTGGCGCTTGAGGTCGAGTTCGCCGTTGACCTTGGGCTTCAGTGCCGACTCGGCGATGTCCGCCGAGGCCTGCGCGCGCGCGAGCCGCGCCCGCGCCACCTGCAGGTTCGGATTGCCGGCCACGGCCTGGTCGATCAGCGTGTTGAGCTGCGCATCGCCAAAGGCGAGCCACCATTGGCGCTCGACGGCCGGCACGGCGGCGGCGCTGCGGTCCGCGGCAAGGCCGAGCGACGCGGCGTCGCGCAGCCTGGCCTCGGAGCCGATGCCGGCCATGTCGGCGCAGCCGGCCAGCACGGCCACAAGCAGCACGGCGGCAACAACGGGGGTGCGGCGCAAGGCGCGCGCGGCAAGGGATTCAGTCATTTTTATCTCCACGGGCCGCCAGGGCCTGGGCGTTGTCGAGAATGCGGCGCAGGTAGCCCTTGAGCTGCTCCCACTCCTCCTTGGTGAAGCCCGCCAGGTGCTCGTTCTGCACGCGGCTCAGCACGTACGGCACCTCCTGGGCGGCGGCGCGGCCTTCCTCGGTGAGCTCGATGTTGACCACGCGCCGGTCTTCCAGCGAACGCACGCGGCGGCACAGGCCCTTGGCCTCGAGGCGGTCGAGCAGGCGCGTCATGGCACCCGCGTCGAGCTCGCAGGCCCGGGCCAGTTCGGCCACCGTGGTGGCAGCGCCGACATGCAGCTTGTACAGCGGCAACCATTGCGGAAAAGTGGGACCACCGGGCTCGCACATACGGGTTTCTACCGCCTGGGCCACCGCGCTGAGGATGCGGCGCATCAAATACCCGATGCTTTCCTCGGCCTTGTAGTCCTCGGCACGGTAGAAATCGACCGGCCGGCGCCCGGCGTCGCCGGAGGCTGGCGGGAGTTGCGGATTGTCTGCATCGCTCATGGGTCGGAATATTAATTGTCTGGGCAATTATTGTCAAGGCCACCTTTGCGATGGCAAGGGTCGGTAGAATCCGCGCCATGGCTTCTTCCCCTCTGTCTTCACCGGCCAAGGGCTCGCCCCGATCGCTGTCGGGCCTGAGCCCTTTTCTTCGGCCCTACCGCGTCCAGATCGTGCTGGCGGGCATCTTCCTGGTGATGGCCGCCGTCACCACGCTGGTGTTTCCGCTGGCGCTGCGCAGCCTGATCGACGGCGGTTTGGTGAGCGCCGACAAGGGCGCGCAGACCATGGCGCTGCGCGAGCACTTCGGCGCCCTGTTTGCGGTGGCCGTGGCGCTCGGCCTCTTTTCGGCGGCGCGCTTCTATACGGTGAGCTGGCTCGGCGAACGCGTCACGGCCGACCTGCGCAACGCCGTCTACGGCCACGTGTTGCGCCAGAGCCCGGCGTTCTTCGAGACCACCCAGACCGGCGAAGTGCTGTCGCGCCTCACGGCCGACACCACGCTGGTCCAGACCGTGGTCGGCTCGTCGCTGAGCATGGGCCTGCGCAATGCCGTCATGGGGGTGGGTGCGCTGGCGGTGCTGATCTGGACCAACCCCTATGTGATGGTCCAGGTGCTGGGCATCCTGGTGCTGGTGGTGCTGCCGAGCATGTGGTTCGGACGGCGCGTGCGCAAGCTCTCGCGCGCGAGCCAGGACCGCGTGGCCGATTCGAGCGCCATCGCGGCCGAGGTGCTCAACGCAATTCCGGTGGTGCAGAGCTACACAGCCGAATCGCGCGAGGCCGGCCGCTTCAAGGCCTCGACCGAGAACGCCTTCAAGACCGCGGTGCGCCGCACCAAGGCGCGTTCGGTGCTGGTGGCCTTCATCATCATCGCCACCTCGGCGGCGCTGCTCTGGGGCCTCTACCAGGGCACGCAGGCGGTGCTGCGCGGCGACATCACGGCCGGCCACCTGGGCCAGACGGTGGTGTACGTGGCCATTCTTGCGAGTGCGACCGCGGTGCTCGGCGAGGTCTACGGCGACCTGCTGCGCGCGGCCGGCGCAACCGAGCGCCTGATGGAACTGCTGCATGCCCCGGCGGCCATCGTTTCACCACCCGATCCGGTGGCTGCGCCCGTCCCCGTGGCCGGTAGCGCCGTCCGGCTCGAGGCGGTGACCTTCCACTACCCCTCGCGGCCCGGCACGCCGGCGCTCAAGGACTTCAGCCTCGACATCGCGCCCGGCGAAACGGTGGCCCTGGTGGGATCGAGCGGCGCCGGCAAGAGCACGGTGTTCCAGCTGCTGCTGCGCTACTACGATCCGCAGTCCGGCCGCCTGCTGCTGGACGGCGCGCCGCTGGCCTCGCTCGCGCTGCCCGAGTTGCGCACCCGCATTGGCCTGGTGCCGCAGGACGCCGTGATCTTCTCGGCCAGCGCCTTGGAGAACATCCGCTACGGCCGCCCCGACGCGACCACCGACGAAGTGCATGCCGCCGCGCGCGCGGCCTTCGCGCACGATTTCCTGCAGGCGCTGCCCGAGGGCTACGACACCTTCCTGGGCGAGCGCGGGGTGCGCCTGTCGGGCGGGCAGCGCCAGCGCATCGCGATTGCGCGCGCCATTCTCAAGAACCCGCCGCTGCTGCTGCTCGACGAAGCCACCAGCGCGCTCGATGCGGAGAGCGAGCGCATGGTGCAGGCGGCGCTCGAATCGGCCATGGAAGGCCGCACAACGCTGGTGATTGCGCACCGCCTGGCCACCGTGCAGAAGGCCGACCGCATCATCGTGCTGGACCATGGCGGCATCGTCGAACAGGGAACGCACGCCACGCTGGTGGCGCAAGGCGGGGTCTATGCCCGCCTGGCCGCGCTGCAGTTCACGGCTTGATGCTGGACCGGCTGCAGGCTACTGCAGCGTTTCCTTGAGCGCCGCGGGAATGGGCAGGGCCATCACCGGAATGCCCTCTTCGAGCAGCGCCTCGGCCTGCTCGCGGGTCGCCTGGCCGCGGATGCCGCGCTCTTCGGCTTCGCCGTAGTGCATCCTGCGCGCCTCGTCGGCAAACCGGTCGCCCACGTCCTCGGTCTTTGCGAGCACCTCGCGCACGGCGCGCATCCAGCGGGCTTCCGGGGACTGTTCGGCGGGTGCCTGGGCCTTGGCGGGCGCCGAAGATGGCAATGCCGATGCCGCAGCGACCTCTGCCGGCGCCTTCGCGTTGCCCAGGTTCAGGCGCGGCGCGCTCAGCAGCTTGACGATGCGCGTGTCGGCGCACACCGGGCATTCCACCAGTCCGGCGGCCAGCTGGGTTTCGAAAGCTTCATTGGACGCAAACCAGCCTTCGAAGCCGTGGCCATGCGAGCAGCGCAGATCGAGAACCTTCATGCGCGGATTATCCCGCGCCGCCCTGCGAAGCGGTGGCTTGCCAATCGAGTGACCATGCACCCGAAAGAACGTTCTGCAGCCACAGCGTGCAGGTCAGCGACTTGGCATCGGTGAGCGTGCCGTCGCGGCACCAGAGCGCAACTTCGGCCGGCGTGGCCGTGAACACGTCGAGAAACTCGCCATGATCGAGCTGCCGCTTGCCGAGCGACAGGCCGCGCGCAAAGTAGATGTGGATGATCTCGGTGGAATACGCCACGGCCAGGTGCATGGCGCCGGCGTAGGCCCATTCGCTCGCGGTGTAGCCGGTTTCCTCGAGCAGTTCGCGCTGGCCGCACACCAGCGGGTCTTCGCCCGCATCGAGCTTGCCGGCCGGAAACTCGACCATCACGTGCCCGACCGGATAGCGGTACTGCCGCTCCAGCACCACGCGGCCGTCGTCGAGCAGCGGAATCACCACCACCGCGCCCGGGTGGATCACGTACTCGCGCGTGGCGCTGTGGCCGTCGGGCAGGCGCACGGTGTCGCGGCAGACCTGGAGGAAGTTGCCCTTGACCAGCACCTCGCTGGCCGTGCGTTCTTCCTTCAGGTGCGAATCGGCGATGGGAGAAGTCATGTCGGTCATCCGTGCCTGTGCTTCATGAGGTAGCGCCAGGTGAACCCTGGAAAGGCCAGCACGATGAAAAGCGCGCCGGTCACCGCGTAGAACTCCCAGCCCTGCGGGGCGATCTGCCCTGCCCGGCTTTCGAACAGCAAACCCACGCCGCCCGCGGCGAAGTACAGCACCACCAGTTCGGCGAGCCGCACAGCCAGAGGCTTGGGCCGCGTGGCCAGGGGCACGACGCCGAACAGCCGGTCATTGAAGAACGGCAGGTTGGCCGCCAGCAGCGCCACCAGCAGAACGACCCAGACCGATGCGGTTTGCGACACCGTGGGCGGGCCGGGATCAGTTCGCCAGCGTGGCCACGATGGCCTTGGCGCACAGCGTCATGAGGCCGCCGGGCACGATGCCCAGCACGAGGATCAGCAGGCCGTTGATCGACAGCACGGTGCGCACGTCGCGCGGTGCCGACACGGTGCTGGCCGTGACCGGAGCGTCGAAGTACATGACCTTGACCACGCGCAGGTAGTAGAAGGCGCCGATCAGCGACATGACCACCGCAAACACCGCCAGGCCGATGTAGAGCGCCTGGCCCGAGGCGATCAGCGCCTGCAGCACCGCCAGCTTGGCGTAGAAACCGACCAGCGGCGGCAGGCCCGCGAGCGAGAACATCGCGATGGCCATCACGCCGGCGTACAGCGGGCTGCGCTGGTTCAGGCCGGCCAGGTCGGTGATCTCTTCGCTTTCGAAACCCTCGCGCGCCAGCAGCAGGATGATGCCGAAGCTCGCCAGTGTGGTCAGCACGTAGGTCACGATGTAGAACATCGAGGCGCTGTAGGCGAACTGTGCGTTGTAGGTGTTGCCGTTGACCACGCCCGCCACCAGGCCGAGCAGCATGAAGCCCATCTGCGCAATGGTCGAGTAGGCCAGCATGCGCTTGAGGTTGGTCTGCGCGATGGCGGCCAGGTTGCCCACCAGCAGCGAGGCGATGGCCAGGAGCGCCAGCATCTGCTGCCAGTCGATGGCCAGCGGCAGCAGCCCTTCCACCAGCAGGCGGATGATGATGGCAAAGGCGGCCAGCTCGGGCGCCGCGCCGATCAGCAGCGTGACCGCCGTCGGGGCGCCCTGGTAGACGTCGGGCACCCACATGTGGAAAGGCGCCGCCCCCACCTTGAAGGCCAGGCCTGCCACGATGAACACCAGGCCGAACACCAGCACCTGGTGGTTCACCTTGCCGCTCGCGATGATCTTGAACACTTCGTTGGTGTCGAGCGAACCGGTCGCGCCGTACAGCATCGACAGGCCATAGAGCAGGAAGCCGCTGGCCATGGCGCCGAGCACGAAGTACTTCATGGCCGCTTCGCTGGCCACCGCGTTGTCGCGGCGCAGCGCCACCAGCGCATAGCTCGACAGCGTGAGCAGTTCGAGGCCCAGGTAGATCAAGAGGAAGTTGCTGCCCGAGATCATCACGAACATGCCCAGCAGCGCGAACATGCCGATGGTGAACATCTCGCCGCCGCGCAGCATGTCGCGGTCCGCCGCATAGGGCCGTCCGTAGACCAGCGTGACCATCAGGGCCACCGTGGCAAAGCACTTGAGCCAGTTGCCCATGGGATCGCTCACGACCATGCCGCCGAAGCCGTAGACCGTCTTGCCGTCGTTGGCGGCAAGGCCCGTGAGCACGGCCACCACGGCCAGCGTGAGCAGCGTCAGGATGTAGGTGCGCGTGCGCTGCGCACTGGTGCTCGACAGGTCGACCAGCGCAATGATGCAGGCCATGACCAGCAGCACGATTTCGGGGTAGATCGCGACCCAGCTGAGTTTGTCAATCATCTCGTTCTCTTCTTCAGCGTGGCTGGACGGCGCAGGGCCGCCCCAAGCCGGTCCAGGGCCCCCTCGGGGGGCAGAGCAGCGGCGTAGCCGCAAACGTGGGGGTCATATCAGGGCAGCTTCGAGATCGCCACATGGCGAAGAAGCTCGGTCACGGAAGCGTCCATCACATCGGTGAATGGCTTCGGATGGATGCCCATCCACAGCACGGCAATGGCCAGCAGCGACAGCATCAGGAATTCGCGGGCATTGATGTCGGTGAGTTCCTTGACGTGGTCGTTGCCGACCGGGCCGAGGTACACGCGCTTGTACATCCACAGGGTGTAGGCCGCGCCGAAGATCAGCGCGGTGGCGGCGCCAGCGCCGATCCAGAAGTTGGCCTTGACCGCACCCAGGATGACCATCCACTCGCCCACGAAACCGGCGGTGCCCGGCAGGCCGCAATTGGCCATGGCGAACAGCAGCGCGAACGCGGCGAACTTGGGCATGGTGTTGACCACGCCGCCGTAGTCGGCGATCTGGCGCGAATGCACGCGGTCGTAGAGCACGCCGATGCCAAGGAACATGGCGCCCGACACGAAGCCGTGGGCAATCATCTGCACGATGCCGCCGGAGACGCCCAGCTCGTTGAAGATGAAGAAGCCGAGCGTCACGAAGCCCATGTGGGCAACCGACGAGTAGGCCACGAGCTTCTTCATGTCTTCCTGCACCAGTGCCACCAGGCCGACGTAGATCACCGCGATCAGCGACAGCGCGATCATGAGCCAGGCCCATTCGTGCGAGGCGTCGGGTGCGATCGGCATCGAGAAGCGCAGGAAGCCGTAGGCGCCGAGCTTCAGCATGATCGCGGCCAGCACGGCCGAGCCGCCGGTCGGCGCCTCGACGTGCACGTCCGGCAACCAGGTGTGGACCGGCCACATCGGCACCTTGACGGCGAAGGCGGCAAAGAACGCGAAGAACAGGAAGGTCTGCGCCGTCGAGCCCAGCGGCAGCTTGTGCCAGCTCAGGATGTCGAAGCTGCCGCCCGACTTGTTGTACAGGTAGATCAGCGCCACCAGCATCAGCAGGGAGCCGAGCAAGGTGTAGATGAAGAACTTGAAGGCCGCGTAGATCTTGTTCGGGCCGCCCCAGATGCCGATGATCAGGTACATCGGGATCAGCGTGGCTTCGAAGAACACGTAGAACAGGATGCCGTCCAGCGCGGCGAACACGCCGATCATGAAGCCCGAGAGGATCAGGAACGCGCCCATGTACTGGTTCACGCGCTCGGTGATCACTTCCCAGGCCGAGATCACGACCACCACGGTGATGAACGAGGTCAGCAGCACCAGCCAGAGCGACAGGCCGTCGACACCCAGGTGGTAGTTGACATTGAAGCGCGCGATCCAGCTGCCCTTCTCGACGAACTGCATCGCGGCGGTGCCGTTCTCGAAGCCCGTGTAAAGCGGCACGGTCACCAGGAAGCTCACGATCGCGCCGACCAGCGCGACCCAGCGCACGCCCCTGGCATGCTCGTCACGGCCGAACGCCAGCAACGCGACACCGAATGCGATCGGCACCCAGATGGCAAGGCTCAACAAACCCATTTTTGTTTTTCTCCAGCGCTAAAGCTCAGCGTTTGAACCAGACGAAGTACGTCATCAGGATGAAGATGCCGAGCAGCATCGCGAAGGCGTAGTGATAGATGTAGCCCGACTGCAGCCAGCGCACCGCGCCGGAGATGCGGCCCACGACCTTCCACGAGCCGTTGACCATCGCGCCGTCGATCAGCGCCTGGTCGCCGCCCTTCCACAGCCCGGTGCCGAAGGCACGCGCACCGCGGGCGAGGATGTTCTCGTTGATCCAGTCGAGGTAGTACTTGTTGTCGAGCAGGCGGTAGACCGGGCCGAAGGCGCGCTTGATCGCGGCCGGCAGCGCCGGGTTGACCATGTACATGTAGAACGACAGCACCACGCCGGCCAGCGCCAGCCAGAACGGCGGGGTCTGCAGGCCATGGATCGCCATGGCCAGCGGGCCGTGGAAGGCTTCTTCGAGCTCCTTCATGGCATGGTGCTTGTTTGCGTCGACGGCGATGGCGCCCTTGAAGAACTCGCCGAAGAGCATCGGCTCGATCGTCATGAAGCCGATCACCACCGACGGGATCGCCAGCAGCACCAGCGGCAGCCACACCACCCAGGGCGATTCGTGCGGCTTGTGGCCGTGGCCATGGTCGTCGTCGTGCTCCGCGTGTTCGTCGTGGTGGTGCGCATCAGGGTTCTGGTCGTAGCGCTCCTTGCCGTGGAACACCAGGAAGTACATGCGGAACGAATAGAACGCCGTCACGAACACGCCGGCCAGCACCGCGTAGTAGGCGAACTGCGCGCCCCACAGGTGGCTTTCGTGCACCGCTTCGATGATGCTGTCCTTCGAGTAGAAGCCGGCGAAGAACGGCGTGCCGATCAGCGCGAGCGAACCCAGGAGCGAGGTGATCCAGGTGATCGGCATGTACTTGCGCACGCCGCCCATCCAGCGGATGTCCTGGTTGTGGTGCATGCCGATGATCACCGAGCCCGCGCCCAGGAACAGCAGCGCCTTGAAGAAGGCATGCGTCATCAGGTGGAACACCGCGACCGAGTAGGCCGAGGCACCGAGCGCCACCGTCATGTAGCCCAGCTGCGAGAGCGTCGAGTACGCGACCACGCGCTTGATGTCGTTCTGGATGATGCCGAGGAAACCCATGAACAGCGCCGTGATGGCACCGATCACCAGGATGAAGCTCAGGGCCGTGTCGCTGAGTTCGAACAGCGGCGACATGCGCGCCACCATGAAGATGCCGGCCGTCACCATGGTTGCGGCGTGGATCAGCGCGGAGATGGGCGTCGGGCCTTCCATCGAGTCGGGCAGCCACACGTGCAGCGGGAACTGCGCGCTCTTGCCCATGGCGCCGATGAACAGGCAGATGCAGATCACGGTCACCAGCATCCACTCGGTGCCGGGGAAGGTGATGCCGGCCAGCGTGTTGGCCTTGGCGAAGGCTTCGCCGTAGTTCAGCGTGCCGGCGTAGGCGGCGATCAGGCCGATGCCCAGGATGAAGCCGAAGTCGCCCACGCGGTTGACCAGGAAGGCCTTCATGTTCGCGAAGATCGCGGTCGGCTTGTTGAACCAGAAGCCGATCAGCAGGTACGACACCAGGCCCACCGCCTCCCAGCCGAAGAACAGCTGGAGCATGTTGTTGCTCATGACGAGCATCAGCATCGAGAAGGTGAACAGCGAGATGTAGGCGAAGAAGCGGTTGTAGCCTTCGTCCTCTTCCATGTAGCCGATGGTGTAGACGTGCACCATCAGCGAGACGAAGGTCACCACGCACATCATCATGGCCGTGAGGCCGTCGACCAGGAAGCCGACTTCCATCTTCAGGCCGCCCACCACCATCCATTCATAGATGGTGGCGTTGAAGCGGGCGCCGTCGGCCACCACGCTCTTGAGCGTCATGGCCGAGATGATGAAGGCGACGAGCACGCCGAGGATGGTCAGCGAATGCGTGACCTTGCGGCCGATGTGATTGCCGCCGAACTTGGTGCCGAACAGGCCGGCGACGACGGCGCCGACCAGGGGTGCCAGCGGAACGGCCAGCAGGGTGGATGCGGAAAGGGTTGCGCTCATGTTGCTTTCAACCCTTGAGCGAGTTGAGTTCGTCCACGTTGATGTTCGACTTGTTGCGGAACAGCAGGACCAGCAGCGCAAGGCCGATGGCCGACTCGGCCGCGGCCACCGTCAGGATGAAGAACACGAAGATCTGGCCGTGCATGTCGCCCAGGTAGTACGAGAACGCCACGAAGTTCATGTTCACCGCAAGCAGCATCAGCTCGATGGCCATCAGCAGCACGATGAGGTTCTTGCGGTTCAGGAAGATGCCGATCACCGACAGCGCAAAGAGCATGGCGCCGAGCGATAGGAAGTGTCCGAGCGTGAGCGTCATGCCTTGTTTTCCTTTGCCGCAGCTGCGTCTGCGGGTGCTTCCACCACGGGTTCGGCGGCGCGCGTGACCGGCATCTGCACGATGCGCACGCGGTCCCGCGCCTTCACGCGCACCTGGTCGGACGGGTTGACGTACTTGCTGTCCTTGCGGGTGCGCAGCGTGAGCGCAATGGCCGCCACGATCGCCACGAGCAGGATGACGGCCGCGATCTCCAGCGGATACAGGTACTCGGAGTACAGCAGCTTGCCGAGCTCGAGCGTGTTCGAGCCGTGGGCTGCCGCGGCGGCACCGGCGCGCGGTGCCTCCAGTCGGAAGCCACCCATCAGCACGGCGGCCATTTCGAGCGCAATCAACGCGCCCACGCCGGCAGCCAGCGGAAAGTGCTTCCAGAAGCCCTGCCGCAGGCCGTCGACGTTGATGTCCAGCATCATCACGACGAACAGGAACAACACCATCACCGCTCCCACGTAGACGAGCACCAGCGAGATCGCCAGGAACTCGGCACGCAGCAAGAGCCAGATCGCCGAAGCCTGGAAGAAGGCCAGCACCAGGTACAGCGCGGCGTACACGGGATTGCGGGCGGTGATGACGCGGAAGGCTGCGAACAGCAGCACCGCGGCAAACAGATAGAACAGACCGGTCTTGACGTCCATTGGAATTCGAATTGGTACGGGGTTCGGGCTGAGCGGGATCAGCGGTACTTGGCGTCGGCCGCCTTGTTCGCTGCAATTTCTTTTTCGTAGCGGTCGCCCACGGCCAGCAGCATGTCCTTGGTGAAGTACAGGTCGCCGCGCTTTTCGCCGTGGTATTCGAAGATGTGGGTTTCCACGATCGAATCGACCGGGCAGCTCTCTTCGCAGAAGCCGCAGAAGATGCACTTGGTCAGGTCGATGTCGTAGCGCGTGGTGCGGCGCGAGCCGTCGTCGCGCACATCGGATTCGATGGTGATGGCCAGCGCCGGGCACACGGCTTCGCAGAGCTTGCAGGCAATGCAGCGCTCTTCGCCGTTCTCATAGCGGCGCAGCGCATGCAGGCCGCGAAAGCGCGGCGACAGCGGCGTCTTCTCTTCGGGGAACTGCACCGTGATCTTGCGGGCGAAGGCGTACTTGCCGGTGATGGCCAGGCCCTTGAACAGCTCGAACAGCATGAAGCTGCCCAGGAAGTCCTTGAGCGAGAACGGCGCGGATGCGAGCTTGGAAGGGCGCGCGAGCGCGCCGGCGGTATGCGCAGCAGTCATGATGTTGGCGCTTCCAGTTATTTCCAGATGTTGAACGGGGTCTGCATCCAGGCACCGACCACGACCAGCCACACGAGCGTGACCGGAATGAAGATCTTCCAGCCGAGCCGCATGATCTGGTCATAGCGGAAGCGCGGGAAGGTGGATCGGACCCACAGGAACATGGTGACCACGCAGAAGGTCTTGGCACCGAGCCAGATCCAGCCCGGGATGAAGCTCAGGAACTCGAACGGCGGCAGCCATCCGCCGAGGAACAGCACGGTGCACAGGATCGAGACCAGCCACATGTTGGCGTACTCGGCCAGGAAGAACATCGCGAAGCTCATGCCCGAGTACTCGATCATGTGGCCCGCAACGATCTCGGACTCGCCTTCGACCACGTCGAAGGGGTGGCGGTTGGTTTCCGCCAGGCCCGAGATGAAGTAGACGACGAAGATCGGCAGCAGCGACAACCAGTTCCACGACAGGAAGCCGATGCCCATGTCGGCGAAGGTGCCCTTGCCCTGCCCCGTCACGATGTCGGTCATGTTCAGGCTGGCCGAGACCATCAGCACCACGACGAAGCAGAAGCCCATCGCGATCTCGTAGCTCACCATCTGTGCCGAGGCGCGCAGCGCGCCCAGGAAGGCGTACTTCGAGTTCGATGCCCAGCCCGCGATGATCACGCCGTAGACCTCGAGCGAGGTGATGGCCATCACGAACAGCAGGCCGGCGTTGATGTTGGCCAGCGCCACGTCGGGGCCGAAGGGAATCACGGCCCATGCGACCAGCGCCGGCATGATGGTCATGATCGGGCCGAGCAGGAACAGGCCTTTGTTGGCGACCGTCGGAAGAATGATTTCCTTGGTCATCAGCTTGAGCGCGTCGGCGATGGGCTGCAGCAGGCCCAGCGGTCCGATGCGGTTCGGTCCGATGCGGATCTGCGTGAAGCCGATCGCCTTGCGTTCCCAGAGCGTGAGGTAGGCCACGGCCCCCATCAGCGGAAGCACGACCACGATGATCTTGATCAGCGTCCAGATCACGGGCCAGGCCAGGCCCGTCCACCAGCCCGCGTGGACCAGTCCCTGGCCGAAAGCATGCACTGCGTCGATCATGCCAATGCCTCCTCGGCACGGGCCGGAGCAGCCGATGCGTTGCGCGCATCGGCGGTGAGTTGCAGCGACGGTGCGCGGCGCACGATCGAGTCGAGTTGATAGATGCTCGCAACCACGGGCGCGGGAGCGGCACCGCTCAAAGCGACGGCCTTGGCGGCGGTGGCGTTGTCCAGCGCGTTGGCCGGCACGGCGCCGTTGTCGCCGATGGTGCGCAGCACGTCAGCCGTCGATTCGAATGCAAAGCCCGGCAGGCCGAGCAGGTTGGCCAGCACGCGCAGCACCTTCCAGGCCGGACGCGTCTCGCCTTGCGGCTTCACGACGGCATGGAAGCCCTGCACGCGGCCTTCGGCATTGACGAAGGTGCCCGGCGTCTCTGTGAATGGCGCGATCGGCAGCAGCACATCGCTGAACTCGAGGTTGGCCTTGAAGGGACTCAGCGTGACGACCATCTGGGCATTGCCGATGGCGTCGGCGGCTGCGGCGCCCGCGGCCGAGTCGAACACCGGCTCGGTATTGAGCAGCAGCACGGCCTTGAGGCCCGAGCCCGCGGCCAGCATGCGGCCGGCGTCGAGGCCGCCATTCTTCGGGAACGCGCCGACGAGCTGCGCGCCCACGGTGTTGGCGGCTTCGGTCAGGTAGCCGACGGTGGCGCCGGTCTGCGCGCCGATCCAGTTGGCAAGGGCCAGCAGGCTGCTGGCCTCTGCGTGGTGGGCGGCGGCATTGCCGAGCAGGATGGCCTTGCGCTCGCCGCCGAGCAGCGAGGCCGCGATGGCTTGCGCGGCGGCGTCGGGCTCGTTCCTGGGTGCCAGCGGGGCGGTCGCGCCGTTGGTCTTGCCGATGGCGGCAGCGACGGCAGCGAGTGCCTCGACCCACTGGCCGGCCTCGACGATGGTCGACTGCGCCACGCTGATGGCCCACGCGTCGCGGTCGGCCATCAGGCCGGCCGAGGTGATCACCGACAGCGCGGCGCCCTTGCGCACGGCCTGGCGGATGCGCTGCGCGAACAGCGGATGGTCCTTGCGCAGGTTCGAACCGACGACCAGCGCGCGCTGCAGTTGCGTGAGCGATGCAATCGAGGTGCCGAGCCAGCGCACGCCTTCGAAGGCCGTGAATTCGGCATTGCGCAGGCGATAGTCGATGTTGTCGCTGCCGAGCTCACGCGTGAGCATGGCGGCCAGCTGCAGCTCTTCGAGCGTGCTGTGCGGGCTCGCGAGCGTGCCGATGCTTTGCGCACCGTGGTCGGCCTTGATCTGCTTGAGGCCATTGGCCACGTATTCGAGCGCGGTCTGCCAGTCGACCTGCTGCCACTGGCCGCCCTGCTTGAGCATGGGCTGCGTGAGGCGCTCGGGGCCGTTGAGCGCTTCGTACGAGAAGCGGTCGCGGTCGGCGATCCAGCACTCGTTGACTTCTTCGTTCTCGAGCGGCACCACGCGCATCACGCGGTTGTTCTTGACCTGGACGATCAGGTTGGAACCGGTGGAATCGTGCGGGCTCACCGACTTGCGGCGCGACAGTTCCCAGGTGCGGGCGCTGTAGCGGAACGGCTTGCTCGTGAGCGCGCCGACCGGGCAGATGTCGATCATGTTGCCCGACAGTTCGGAGTCGACCGAATCGCCGAGGAAGGTTTCGATCTCGGAGTGCTCGCCGCGCTGGGTCATGCCGAGCTCCATCACGCCGGCCACTTCCTGGCCGAAGCGGACGCAGCGCGTGCAGTGGATGCAGCGGCTCATCTCTTCCATGCTGATCAGCGGGCCGACGTCCTTGTGGAAGACGACGCGCTTTTCTTCTTCGTAGCGCGAAGAAGAGCCGCCGTAGCCCACGGCCAGGTCCTGCAGCTGGCACTCGCCGCCCTGGTCGCAGATCGGGCAATCGAGCGGGTGGTTGATCAGGAGGAACTCCATGACCGACTGCTGCGCCTTGATGGCCTTTTCGCTCTTGGTGCGAACGATCATGCCCTGCGTGACGGGCGTGGCGCAGGCCGGCATCGGCTTGGGCGCCTTTTCCACGTCGACCAGGCACATGCGGCAGTTGGCCGCGATGCTGAGCTTCTTGTGATAGCAGAAGTGCGGGATGTAGGTGCCCGCCTTGTCGGCCGCATGCATCACCATGCTGCCTTCGGTCACTTCGACCTTCTTGCCGTCGAGTTCGATTTCGATCATGAGTATGTTTCTTCTCGGCTCAGGCTTGGACCGGCGCCTTCGGGACGTAGCCCGGAACCAGGGCCTCGAACTCGTGACGGAAGTGCTTGATCATGGCGCGCACCGGCATGGCCGCCGCGTCGCCGAGCGCGCAGATCGTGCGGCCCTGGATGTTGTCGGCCACGGAGTTCAAGAGGTCCATGTCCGACGCCCTGCCCTGCCCGTTGTGGATGCGGTCCACCACGCGGTACAGCCAGCCCGTGCCTTCACGGCACGGCGTGCACTGGCCGCAGGATTCGTGCATGTAGAAGTACGAGAGGCGCCGCAGCGACTCGACCATCGACCGGCTGTCGTCCATCACGATCACCGCGCCCGAGCCCAGCATGGAGCCGGCCTTGGCGATGGAGTCGTAGTCCATCGTGCATTCCATCATGATCGAAGCCGGCAGCACCGGCGACGACGATCCGCCGGGGATCACGGCCTTGAGCGTGCGGCCCTTGCGAACGCCGCCGCACAGTTCGAGCAGCTTGGAGAACGGCGTGCCCATGGGCACTTCGTAGTTGCCCGGCAGCTCGACGTCGCCGCTCACCGAGTAGATCTTGGTGCCGCCGTTGTTCGGCTTGCCGCATTCGAGGTAGGCCTGGCCGCCGTTGTTGATGATCCAGGGCACCGCCGCGAAGGTCTCGGTGTTGTTGATGGTGGTCGGCTTGCCGTAGAGGCCGAAGCTCGCCGGGAACGGCGGCTTGAAGCGCGGCTGGCCCTTCTTGCCTTCGAGCGATTCGAGCAGCGCGGTTTCCTCGCCGCAGATGTAGGCACCGAAGCCGTGGGCCGCGTGCAACTGGAAGTTGTACGTGCTGCCCATGATCTTGTCGCCGAGATAGCCGGCGGCGCGCGCCTCTTCGAGGGCTTCCTCGAAGCGGTCGTAGCTCTGGAAGATCTCGCCGTGGATGTAGTTGTAGCCCACGCTGATGCCCATCGCATACGCGGCGATGGCCATGCCTTCGATCACGATGTGCGGGTTGAACTGCAGGATGTCGCGGTCCTTGCAGGTACCCGGCTCGCCTTCGTCGGAGTTGCAGACGAGGTACTTCTGGCCCGGGAACTGGCGGGGCATGAAGCTCCACTTCAGGCCCGTGGGGAAGCCCGCGCCGCCGCGGCCGCGCAGGCCCGAGGCCTTGACTTCGGCGATCACCTGATCGGGCGTGAGGCCCTCGGTGAGGATCTTGCGCAGCGCCTTGTAGCCACCGCGCGCCTCGTAGTCGGCCAGGCGCCAGTTGGTGCCGTTCAGGCCGGCATAGATCTGCGGCTCGATGTGGCGGTCATGGAAACAGGTCTGGACGCCCGTGGCCTGGAATTGCTGGAGCACTTGTTCGGGCGACATCAGGCGGCCTCCCCTTTGGTGGAAGCACGCAGCCCGTCGATGAGCTGGTCGAGCTTCTCGTTGCTCATGAAGCTGCACATGGTGCGGTCGTTGACCAGCATCACGGGCGAATCGGCGCAGGCGCCCAGGCATTCGCTCTGCTGCAGCGTGAACATGCCGTCGGCCGTGGTCTCGCCCATCTTGATGCCGAGCTTCTTCTCGAGGTGGACCAGCGCGGTGACGCCGTCGCGCAGCTGGCACGGCAGGTTGGTGCAAACGTTGAGCTTGAACTTGCCCACCGGATGCTGGTTGTACATGTTGTAGAAGGTCGTGACCTCGTGCACGGCGATCGGCGCCATGCCGAGGTACTCGGCGATCTCGCGCTCGCGCTGCATGCTGATGAAGCCTTCGTCCTGCTGCACGATGGCCAGGCAAGCCATCACGGCCGACTGCTTGCCGGCTTCGGGGTACTTGGCGACCTCGCGCGCAAAGCGCTCGAGAATCGCGGGCTTCAGAGGAGCGGAAGGCGCCGAGGGCGCCGTGTCATGGTGGGTCGAGGAAGTCGTCATTCGCTCTTTCTCACCTGTCGATTTCGCCGAACACGATGTCCATCGTGCCGATCACCGCGACAGCGTCGGCGATCATGTGGCCGCGCGACATTTCGTCGAGGGCGGCGAGGTGCGGGAAGCCGGGCGCGCGGATCTTCAGGCGGTACGGCTTGTTGGCGCCGTCGCTCACCAGGTAGATGCCGAACTCGCCCTTCGGGTGCTCGACGGCGGCATACGCTTCGCCTTCGGGCACATGGAAGCCTTCGGTGAAGAGCTTGAAATGGTGGATCAGCTCCTCCATGTTCGCCTTCATCGATTCGCGCGCGGGCGCGGCGACCTTGTGGTTGTCGGTGATCACCGGGCCGGGGTTGGCGCGCAGCCAGGCCGAGCACTGCTGGATGATCCTGTTGGCCTGGCGCATTTCTTCCACGCGCACGAGGTAGCGGTCGTAGCAGTCGCCGGTCTTGCCGACCGGCACGTCGAACTGCATCTGGTCGTAGACGTCGTAGGGCTGCTTCTTGCGCAGGTCCCATTCGACACCCGAGCCGCGCAGCATGGGGCCGGTGAAGCCGAGGTTCAGCGCGCGCTCCGGCGTCACGACGCCGATGCCCACGGTGCGCTGCTTCCAGATGCGGTTGTCGGTGAGCAGCGTTTCGTACTCGTCGACCATTCCGGGGAAGCGCTTGCAGAAGTCGTCGATGAAGTCGAGCAGCGAGCCCTGGCGGTTCTCGTTGAGCTTCTCGATCGCCTTCGCGTTCTTGATCTTGCTGACCTTGTACTGCGGCATCGCATCGGGCAGGTCGCGGTAGACGCCGCCCGGGCGGAAGTACGCCGCATGCATGCGCGCGCCCGACACGGCTTCGTACATGTCGAACAGGTCTTCACGCTCGCGGAAGCAGTAGATGAGCATGTTCATCGCGCCGCAATCCAGGCCGTGTGCGCCGAGCCACAAGAGGTGGTTCAGCAGCCGGGTGATCTCGGCGAACATCACGCGGATGTACTGCGCGCGGATCGGCACGTCCAGGCCCATCATCCGTTCGATGGCGAGGCAGTAGGCGTGCTCGTTGCTCATCATCGACACGTAGTCGAGACGGTCCATGTACGGCAGCGACTGGATGAAGGTGCGCGATTCGGCGAGCTTTTCGGTTGCGCGGTGCAGGAGGCCGATGTGCGGATCGGCGCGCTGGATCACTTCGCCGTCGAGCTCGAGCACCAGGCGCAGCACGCCGTGGGCGGCCGGATGCTGGGGACCGAAGTTGAGTGTGTAGTTCTTGATTTCGGCCATATCAGTGCAAACCGCTGCCGTAGTTGTCTTCGCGGATCACGCGAGGGGTAATTTCCCGCGGCTCGATCGATACCGGCTGGTAGACCACGCGCTTCTGCTCTTCGTCGTAGCGCATCTCGACGTGGCCCGACACCGGAAAGTCCTTGCGGAACGGATGGCCGATGAAGCCGTAGTCGGTCAGGATGCGGCGCAGGTCGTCGTGGCCTTCGAACACGATGCCGTAGAGGTCGAAGGCTTCGCGCTCGAACCAGGTGGCGGCGTTCCACACGGGCTGGAGCGAGTCGACCACGGGCAGGTCTTCGTTCGGCGCAAACACCTTGAGGCGCACGCGCTGGTTGAGGCTCACCGACAGCAGGTGCGTGACGACGCCATAGCGCTCGCCCTGCCACTCGCCTTCGCGGTAGTCGGAGTAGTCCATGCCGCAGAGGTCGATCAGCTGCTCGAAACGGCAGCCGGGCGCATCGCGCAGCAGCATGGCCGCCTCGATGTAGGCGTCGGCAGCAACCACTACGGTTACCTCGCCCAGTGCGAGCGTCACGCTCTTGGCGCGAGCGCCAAGCGTCTCGGCAATGGTGGCGCGCAGCACCTCCGGCGAAATTGCAAAATCAGTCATCGTCGGCAATCCCTCAGGCGCGCGCAATGGTGTTGGTGCGGCGAATCTTCTGCTGCAGCTGGATCACGCCGTAGAGCAGCGCTTCGGCGGTGGGCGGGCAACCCGGCACGTAGACATCCACCGGCACGATGCGGTCGCAGCCGCGCACCACCGAATAGCTGTAGTGGTAGTAGCCGCCGCCGTTGGCGCACGAGCCCATGGAAAGAACCCAGCGCGGCTCGGGCATCTGGTCGTAGACCTTGCGCAGTGCCGGCGCCATCTTGTTGCACAGCGTACCGGCCACGATCATCAGATCGGACTGGCGCGGGCTGGGCCGGAACAGCATGCCGAAACGGTCGATGTCGTAGCGGGCTGCGCCTGCGTGCATCATTTCGACGGCACAGCAGGCCAGACCGAAAGTCATCGGCCAAAGTGATCCGGTCTTCGCCCAATTCACCACCGAGTCGTAGGTGGTGGTGACGAAGCCTTCCTTCATGACGCCTTCAATGGCCATTTTGTCGATTCCTTGTCATTCCCAGTCGAGCGCGCCTTTTTTCCACTCGTAGGCAAAGCCCACGACGAGGATGGCGAGAAAGATCATCATGGCCCAGAAGCCGACGGCGCCGATTTCCTTGAGCGCAATGGCCCATGGAAAGAGAAAGGCAATCTCGAGATCGAACAGGATGAAGAGAATGGCGACGAGGTAATAGCGCACGTCGAATTTCATGCGCGCATCCTCGAAGGCCTCGAAGCCGCACTCGTAGGGAGCGTTCTTCGCTGCGTCGGGCCGGTTGGGACCCAGGATGTAGCCGATGACTTGCGGTGCGACACCTACACCGACACCGACCAAAATGAACAAGAGGACGGGGAGATAGGAATCGAGGTTCATCGGGAGATTTTTCACCGCTTGCCACCGGCAGGAAAACACTCTGGATGAGGTTTTCTGCCGGTGAGATTTGGTGCGGTCGGCGAGACTCGAACTCGCACAGCTTTCGCCACTACCCCCTCAAGATAGCGTGTCTACCAATTTCACCACGACCGCGGTTTTTTGTTCGGATGGCATGAGGTACCTGGAAAGGTGTTTGGCTTTCCGAACAGCTTTAGAGTTTACCCTGAAATGAAGCAGTTTCTCACCGACAGCTTCATGAAAACAACTTGATTATTTGTTCGGGATCTGGCCCGCGCCCGAAACGGGTGCGGCAGGCGCCGAAGCAGGTGCACCGGCGGGCGCCGCGCCCGAGGTGCCGCCCGGAATCTGCCCTGCCGCGCCCGAAGCGGGCGTTGCCGGCGTACCGACGGCGGCGCGTTCGAGCAGGCTGCCACCGCCCGCAGGCCGTGCGTGGCTGAAGTAGGCCAGCAGCAAGGTGCACGCAAAGAAGACCGCCGCCAGCACTGCCGTGGTGCGCGAAAGGAAATTGGCGCTGCCGCTCGCACCGAACAGGCTGCCCGCGCTGCCGCTGCCGAAGGCCGCGCCCATGTCGGCGCCCTTGCCGTGCTGGATCAGGATCAGCCCGATCATTGCAAGGGCCGACAGCATCTGCACGCCGACCAGTAGATTGAGGACCACATTCATTCGTTCTTACTCCTAATTGATGTCGGCCACTGCCCGCGTTCAGCGGGAAGCGGCGGAAATGATCTGCAAAAAGTCGGGGGCCTTGAGCGACGCGCCGCCGATCAGGCCGCCGTCGATGTCGGGCTGCGCCAAGAGCTGCGCGGCGTTGGCCGCGTTCATGCTGCCGCCATAAAGAATGCAGATGCCGGCGGCGTGCTCGCTCGCGGCATGGTGCAGCTGCGCGCGCAGCACGGCATGCACCGCCTGCGCCTGTTCCGGCGTGGCCGTCTTGCCGGTGCCGATGGCCCAGACCGGCTCGTAGGCCACCACGATCTCGCTGATGCAATGACCATTGAGGTGGATCACCGCGGCCAGCTGGCGCTTGACGATTTCTTCGGTGCGCCCTGCGTCGCGCTCGGCCAGCGTTTCGCCCACGCAGACGATCGGCGTGATGCCGTTCGCGAGCGCAGCCGCTGCCTTGGCCGCCACCGCCTCGTCGGTTTCGCCATGGTATTGGCGGCGCTCCGAATGGCCCACGATGGCATAGCGCACGCCGAAATCCTTCAGCATGGCGGCCGAATGCTCGCCCGTGAACGCACCCTGCGGATGCGCCGAGATGTCCTGGGCGCCCAGCGCCATGGCGCCGGAGCCCGCCAGCAGCGATTGCAGCTGCGCGAAATACGGGGCCGGCGCGCAAAGCGCGATGCCGCAGCTGGCCGGCGCCGCGGCCAGGCCCTGCTGGAGGGCCTTCACCAGCGCCTCGTTGGCAGCCAGGCTGCCGTTCATCTTCCAGTTGCCCGCGATCAGCTTCTTTTTCGTGGTCATCGTGTTGTTGTCCGTCACCATGTCAGCACGATCTTGCCGATGTGCTGGTTGGATTCCATCAGCGCATGCGCCTGCGCTGCGCCGCTGGGTTCGCCATCGGCCGCAAAGGTGCTGTGGATCACCGGCTTGACCGCACCGCTTTCGAGCAGCGGCCAGACCTTCTCGCGCAGCGCCTTGGCAATGGCCCCCTTGAAGGCCACTGGCCGCGGACGCAGCGTGGAGCCGGTGATCACCAGCCGCTTGCGCAGCACGAGGCCCGCATTGAAGTCGCTCTTGACGCCGCCCTGCACCGCGATGATCACGAGCCGGCCGTCTTCGGCCATGCACTCGATCTCGCGCGCCACGTAGTCGCCCGCGACCATGTCCAGGACCACGTCCACGCCCTTGCCGCCGGTGAGCTTCTTCGCCTCTTCGGCGAAGTCGCTCGTGCGGTAGTTGATGGCGTGGTCGGCGCCCAGCTTCTTGCAGGCCTCGCACTTGTCGTCGCTGCCCGCCGTGGCGATCACGGTGGCGCCCAGCGCCTTGGCAATCTGGATGGCCGTCACGCCGATGCCGCTCGTTCCGCCCTGGATCAGCAGGGTTTCGCCCTTTTGCAGGCGGCCGCGCTCGAACACGTTGCTCCAGACGGTGAAGAAAGTCTCGGGCAGCGAGGCAGCCTCGATGTCGCTCCAGCCCTTGGGCACCGGCAGGCACTGCGCCACGGGCGCCACGCACAGCTGGGCATAGCCGCCGCCCGCGATCAGCGCGCAGACGCGGTCGCCGACCTTGAAACCCGCCTCGGCCAGGGCCGCGGCGTCGCCCGACACGATCTCGCCGGCCACTTCGAGGCCCGGCAGGTCGGAGGCGCCCGGCGGAACCGGGTAGTGCCCCTTGCGCTGCAGCACGTCCGGACGGTTCACGCCGCTGGCCGCGACGCGGATCAGCAGTTCGCCCACGCCGGCCACCGGATCGGGGCGCTCCACGGCGCGCAGCACCTCGGGGGCGCCGTACGAAGTGATTTCAATGGCTTTCATGGTCTTTGGCCTGCAACGCCCGTTTCCGGGCGTGGTTAGCGAATACTGGAAAACGGGACGGCGGCGGCATGGCTGCCGCCGCGCCCTGCCTTCTTACTCTTGCGAATCGCGCGGTGCGTACGGCTGCTCGCCGACGGGTGCCGGCTGCTGCTCGTTGCTGCGCGGCTGCTGTTGCTGCTCGCTGTTGAAACGCGGAGCGCGTTCGCCGCGATCGCCACCACGGTCGCCGCGGTCCGAACGCTCGCGGCGCTCGCCGCCACGGTCACCGCGGTCGCCACGGTCTTCGCGCGGCGGACGCTCGCTGTATTCCATACCGGCCGGACGCTCGGTCAGGGCCTTCATGGACAGCTTGACGCGGCCCTTCTCGTCGGTCTCGAGCACCTTGACCTTGACGATCTGGCCTTCGCTCAGGTAGTCGGTCACCTTCTCGACGCGCTCGTGCGCGATCTGGCTGATGTGCAGCAGGCCGTCCTTGCCGGGCAACAGGTTGATGAGCGCGCCGAAGTCCAGGATCTTGGTGACCGGGCCTTCGTAGACCTTGCCGATTTCGACTTCGGCCGTGATCTGCTCGATGCGCTTCTTGGCGAATTCGGCCTTTTCGGGGTCGGTCGAGGCAATGGTGATAGTGCCGTCTTCGTCGATGTTGATCGTCGTGCCGGTTTCTTCCTGCAGGCCGCGGATGACCGCACCACCCTTGCCGATCACGTCGCGGATCTTCTCGGGGTTGATCTTCAGCGTGGTCAGGCGCGGTGCGAACTGCGACACCTCGGTCTTGGCCTCGCCCATGGCTTCCTGCATCTTGCCGAGGATGTGCATGCGCGCTTCCTTGGCCTGGGCCAGTGCGACCTGCATGATTTCCTTGGTGATGCCCTGGATCTTGATATCCATCTGCAGTGCGGTGATGCCGTTGGTCGTGCCGGCCACCTTGAAGTCCATGTCGCCCAGGTGATCTTCGTCGCCCAGGATGTCGGTCAGCACCGCAAAGCGGTTGTCTTCCTTGATGAGGCCCATGGCGATGCCGGCCACGTGGGCCTTCATCGGCACGCCGGCGTCCATCATCGAGAGGCAGCCGCCGCACACCGAGGCCATCGACGAGGAGCCGTTGGATTCGGTGATTTCAGACACCACGCGGATGGTGTAGGGGAATTCTTCCTTGGTCGGCAGCACGGCGACGAGCGCGCGCTTGGCCAGGCGGCCGTGGCCGATTTCGCGGCGCTTGGTCGAGCCCATGCGGCCCACTTCGCCGGTGGCAAAGGGAGGCATGTTGTAGTGGAACAGGAAGCGGTCTTCGTACTCGCCGGCCAGCGCGTCGATGCGCTGCGCGTCGCGTTCGGTGCCGAGCGTGGTGACGACCAGGCCCTGCGTCTCGCCGCGCGTGAACAGCGCCGAGCCGTGGGTGCGCGGCAGCACGGAGTTGCGGATCTCGATGGGGCGCACGGTGCGCGTGTCGCGGCCGTCGATGCGCGGTTCGCCCGACAGGATCTGGCTGCGGACGATCTTCGATTCGATAGCGAACAGCAGGTCGTTGACCTTGCCGGCGTCGAAGGGCTCGCCGCTTTCCTTCAGCGTGTTCATCACGCTGGCATTGGCTTCGCGCAGGGCTTGCGTGCGGGCTTGCTTGCTGCGGATCTGGTAGACGGCGCGCAGCTTTTCCTCGGCCAGGCTCTTGACCTTGGCGACGAAGGCTTCGTCTTCGGCCGGCGCTTGCCAGTCCCACACCGGCTTGCCGGCGTCGCGCACGAGTTCATGGATCGCATTGATCGCGATGTTGGCCTGCTCATGGCCGAACACCACGCCGCCCAGCATGATTTCTTCGCTGAGTTGCTGTGCTTCGGACTCGACCATCAGCACGGCGGCTTCGGTGCCGGCCACCACGAGGTCCATCTGCGAATCCTTGCGGGCGGTCTGGCCCGGATTCAGCACGTACTGGCCGTTGATGTAGCCCACGCGGGCAGCACCGATCGGGCCGCTGAACGGAATGCCGGAGATCGACAGCGCGGCGCTCACGCCGATCATGGCGGCGATGTCGGCATCGACTTCGGGGTTGAGCGACAGCGTGTGGATGACCACGTGCACTTCGTTCAGGAAGCCCTCGGGGAACAGCGGGCGGATCGGGCGGTCGATCAGGCGGCTGGTCAGGGTTTCGTGTTCGCTGGGCTTGGCTTCGCGCTTGAAGAAGCTGCCGGGGATCTTGCCCGCGGCGTAGGTCTTCTCGATGTAGTCGACGGTCAGCGGGAAGAAGTCCTGGCCCGGCTTGGCGGTCTTGGAGGCGACCACGGTCGCGAGGATCACGGTGCCGTCGATGTCGACCACCACGGCGCCGCTGGCCTGGCGGGCGATTTCACCGGTTTCCATGACGACGGTCTTGTCGCCCCATTGGAAGGACTTGGTGACTTTGTTGAAGAGGCTCATGTTTTGCTCCTGTTTTGAGAGCGGATGACCTGCATTGGGCGCAGGTTCCGCAGGGACGGAGGCTTCTCAGAACACGATGCCATTCCAGCGAAGCTCGGCGGGAACTTCATTGGAATGACACAGCTTCGCTCTGTTTTGGCACTCCGAAAGTGGATCGCGAAGTAAAAAACGCCTGAGCTAGCGGACTAACCCAGGCGTTTTTTCATGCGATTCGATTTACTTGCGCAGACCCAGCTTGGCGATCAGCGCGGTGTAGCGGTCGGCATCCTTGGACTTGAGGTAGTCCAGGAGCTTGCGGCGGCGGCTCACCATGCGCAGCAGGCCGCGACGGCCGTGGTGGTCCTTGGCGTGCGTCTTGAAGTGGGGGGTGAGCTCGTTGATACGGGCGGTCAGCAGTGCGACTTGCACTTCGGGGCTGCCGGTGTCGTTGGCGGCGCGGGCGTTGTCCTTGACGACTTCGGCCTTGATGGAGGCTGCGATCATTGAATTTCCTTTGTTCCGGGATGTTTGACTTGCGGTGAGCGCTGGAACTGCCCTCACCGTGCGCCTTGCGGCATGCAAAGCCATTCATTATAGCTCGCCCCCAGGCTCCGCGCACTTCGTGTCGCTCCTCCCTCCCCCTACCGGGGGCGATGCCTGCGGCCCGGCGGAGCCGGTTCCGCGGCATCTCTGGAACGGGCGGCTCGCCTGCGGCCTCGCCCCCCTGGTGCCCTTCTACTGTTTGGATAGCCAGGTTTTGAGGCGCTCCACACCTTGGACCAGCCGCTGCGGGTCCTTGGAGGCGAAGCACCAGCGCAGCCAGCCCTGGGCTTCGGGGGCGAAGGCATTGCCGGGGGCCAGGCCGAGGCCGGCTTCGACGACCAGGCGCTTGGCGAGGTCGAGGGAGTCGCCGAAGCCTTCGAGGCGAAAGAAGGCGTACATGCCGCCCTTGGCGGGGGCCACCTGCACGCCGGGCAGCGCGGCCAGGAGAGGCACCAGGGTGTCGCGGCACTGCTTCAGGTGGGCCACCACGCGAGGGGTGATCTCCGCAGTGTGCTCGATGGCGGCAACGGCGGCGCGCTGCGTGAAGACGCTGGCGCAGGAGGTGTTGAACTCGATCAGCTTGCCGATGCCGTCGACCAGCGCGGGCGGAAGCACGAGCCAGCCGAGGCGCCAGCCGGTCATGAGGAAGCTCTTGGAGAAGCTGTGCGTCACCACCAGCCGGTCATCGGGCCTGGAAATGTCGAGGAAGCTCGGCGCGCAGCCGTTGGGCGTCGATTCGAAGTACAGCCGCTCGTACACCTCGTCGGCCAGGATCCAGGTGCCGGTTTCGCGGCAATGGTCGAGCACGGCCTGCTGCTCTTCGCGCGTCATGGTCCAGCCGGTCGGGTTGTTGGGCGCGTTGACGATCAGCAGCCTGGTCTTTGGCGTGACGGCCTTGCGCAGCGCGGCCAGGTCGAGCGTCCACTGGCCACCGGCGGGCACCAGCGACACCGTGCGCACGTGGGCGCCGAGGATCGCGGGCTGCGCCGTGAGGTTGGGCCACACGGGCGTGACCGCGACCACTTCGTCGCCCGCATCGACCAGCGCCTGGACCGCGAGCATCAGCGCGCTGACGCCGCCGGACGTGACCGCGATGCGCGACGCATCGACCGCGGGATGCAGCGCGCTGGTGTAGCGCGCGATGGCCTCGCGCAATTCGGGCAGGCCGAGGTTGTGCGCATAGAAGGTCTCGCCGCGCTGCAGCGAGTCGATGGCGGCCTGGCGGATCACCTCGGGCGTGACCTCGTCGCTTTCGCCGAACCAGAAGGCGAGCACGTCGTCTCGGCCGAGTCCGGCATTGGCAACCTCGCGGATCTTGGAGGCTTCGAGGTTGTGGATGGCTTCACGCATGTCTTTTGTTTCCTAGATTCGTTTCATCTTGCAGGTGGTCGGCAGTTCGGCGCGTTCGGGGGCGATGGTCTTGACCACGCGAAAGCCGTAGCCCGACCCCTCGACATCGAACTGCACGCCCGGGCTGCCCTGCTTGTCCATCACGCCAACCACCAGCTGCTGCTGGAACTGGTGGTCCGCCGCGCGCATGCGGCCGCGCTGTCCGTAGAGGCTCACGTCGGCCTGCTCGAGCGCGCGCGCCACGGCCACCGCGTCGACACTGCCCGCGCGTGCAACCGCTTGCGCGAGCGACTCGACGAGCAATTGCATGCGCATGTGCACGTAGTCGTCGGCAGGCTTGGGAAAGCGCGTGCGGAAGGCGCGGTAGAAGGCCTCGGACTGCGCGCTCTGCACGTTGGGCAGCCAGTCGGCCACCGCGATCACGCGGCCGATGCCCGCGTCGCCGATGGCCGCCGGCGCGCCGAGTGCGTTGCCGTAGAAGGTATAGAAGCTGCCGTTGAAGCCGGCCTCGCGCGCGGCCTTCACGAGCAGCGTGAGGTCGTTGCCCCAGTTGCCGGTGAACACGGCCTGCGCGCCGCTCGCGATGATCTTGCTGGCATAGGGCGCGAAGTCCTTCACCTTGCCCATCGGATGGAGCTCTTCCCCGACGATCTCGATGTCGGGCCGCTGCAGGCCGAGCTGGCGCTTCGATTCGCGCAGCACCGCCTGGCCGAAGCTGTAGTCCTGCCCGATCAGGTAGGCGCGCTTGATGGCCGCATCGTCCTTCACCACTTGCATGAGCGCGGCCACGCGCATGTCGGCGTGCGCGTCGAAGCGGAAGTGCCAGAAGCTGCAGCGCTCGTTGGTCAGCGCTGGATCGACCGCCGCGTAGTTGAGGAAGATCACGCGCCGCGCGGGGTCGCGCTCGTTGTTCTTCTCGATGGCATCGACCAGCGCCGCGGCGGTGGCCGACGAGTTGCCCTGCAGCACGATGCGCGCGCCGTCGTCGATGGCCGCGCGCAGCGCCGACAGCGCTTCTTCGTTCTGCCCCTTGCTGTCGTAGCGGTCGAGCTGCAGCGGCCGTGCGCCGCCGGGCAGCTTGATGCCGCCGCGCGCATTCACGCGCTCCACGGCCCACAGCAGGTTGCGGAACACCGCCTCGCCGGTGTTGGCGAACGGCCCGCTCATGCTTTCGATCAGCGCGAGGCGGATCGGCGCGGGCGCTGCCTGCGCCTGCGCTGCGAAGGGCGCCGCGCATAGCGCCAGCGCCGCAAATTTCAAGGCCTTGCGACGCCAAATAAAGGGAGGATTCATTGTCTTGAAACGAGTGCGGCTGTGCCTAGATGAGGTGTCAAGCGGCACTCAGGATTGAATGGCCGCGCAGTGTAAGGGACACACATTTCTTGTCCCCATTGTGTTCATTCAGGAGTTCTCACATGTTTTTCGCACCCACCCTTCGCACCGCCCGCTTTGCACCCCGTTCGTACGACCGCGCCGTCGAGCGCTTCGTCAACGAGGCCTTCGCCGGCACGCGCACCTCGCCGCTCGTCGAACAGGACGACAAGAGCTGGACGCTTTCCGTCGACGTGCCGGGCCTCTCGCGCGAAGACCTCGCCATCGGCATCGAAGGCGCCGTGGTCCGCATCGACAGCAAGGCAGAAGCCAAGCGCCAGTTCAAGGCAGCCTACGAATTGCCGCTGGACATCGACGTGTCCTCGAGCGAAGCCAAGCTCGAGAACGGCGTGCTCACGCTGAAGCTGGGCAAGCTGGTGCCGGTCAGCCAGGTTTCGCAACTGCAGATCAACTGAGCCTGCAAAGCCCACAAGAGGAAAGTGTCGTTATCTATTGTTTTTGACTTTGAAGACGCTCCCTAATCACAATACGACAGCGAATAACGTCACATCATGTGACGTTTTCACATTTTCCTTTCTTCGTGGGCGTTTCGACAGACGCACCGAATCCATGACGGTGCGGATTCGGGTGCCCCTCAAGGCACGCCATGATCACGCACCTCAAGTCAGCCAAAGACGATGAACGGTCCGATACGCTCCTGGTCTTCCTTCCGGGCGCCTACCTGAAACCTGACGAGTTCGAGCGCGAGGGCTTCATCAGCGCCGTGCGCGAGCGCCATCTGGCGGCCGACTCGCTGCTGGTGGATGCCGATGTTTCCTACTACTACGACCAGACGCTCAGCGAGCGGCTGCATGCAGACGTCATCGAGCCGCAGCGCGCCAAGGGCTACAAGTCGATCTGGCTGGTCGGGATCTCCATTGGCGGCTTTGGGGCGCTGATCCATGAACTGTCGCGGCCGGGCTCGGTCGACGGCATCGTCGCGCTGGCGCCCTACCTGGGGCGTCGCGTGCTGGGTGCCGAGATCCTCAAGGCCGGCGGCCTGCGCACCTGGCAGGCGCCGGCCGGCCCCCTGCCCGACGAGGAAGTCGACCGCAAGCTGTGGCCCTGGTTCCAGCAGTACCTGGAGCCGCAGAAATCCCAAAGCCTGCCCCAGCTCTACCTTGGCTTCGGCCTCAGCGACCGCTTTGCCAGCAACCACAAGCTGCTGGCGGACGCCCTGCCCGAAGGCCGCGTCTTCACCACCGAGGGCGGCCACGACTGGCCGCAATGGCGCCAGCTCTGGCGCAATGTGCTCGATGTGCTGCCGCTGCCATCGCTCGGCCGCTCGCGCGGGTCGTCGGCTACGCGGCCACCGGCGCCGCGGATGACGCCATCAGCGAAGCCATGGGCCATCGCGGCTTGACGTCGAAGGCATAGCGCTCGCTCGCCTCTGCCAAACCCGACTGCAGCCGCATGGCGGCCGCCATGGCAATCATCGCGCCGTTGTCGGTGCACAGGTGCAGTTCCGGATAGTGCACGCGCACGCCGCGCTTGGCGCAGGCGGCGTTCAACTGTTCCCGCAGGCTCCGGTTCGCGCCCACGCCGCCGGCCACCACCAGCCGCTTGAGGCCCGTCTGCCCGAGCGCAGCCAGCGATTTCTTCAGCAGCACCTCGACGATGGCCGCCTGCGTGGACGCGGCCAGGTCGGCCTTGTTCGCCTCGAGCTCGGCGCCGAGCTTCTTGGCCTGTGTCAGCACGGCCGTCTTCAGGCCGGCGAATGAAAAATCGAGGTCGCCGCTATGCAGCAGCGGCCGCGGCAGCTTGAACGCCGCAGGGTTGCCCGCCTCCGCCAGCTTGGCCAGCCAGGGGCCGCCCGGATAGGGCAGGCCCATGAGCTTGGCGCTCTTGTCGAAGGCCTCGCCGGCCGCATCGTCGATGGTTTCGCCCAGGAGCTCGTAGCGGCCCACGCCGTCGACCCGCATCAGCTGGGTATGGCCGCCCGACACGAGCAGCGCCACAAAGGGAAATTCCGGCGGATCGGCACTCAGGAACGGCGACAGCAGATGCCCTTCGAGGTGATGCACCCCGAGCACCGGCTTGCCGAGCGCCGCGCCCAGCGCGCAGGCCACGCCCGCGCCCACCAGCAAGGCCCCGGCCAGGCCGGGCCCGCGCGTGTAGGCGACCACGTCGATCTCGGCCAGCGAGCGGCCCGCCTCGGCCATCACGGCTTCGGTCAGCGGCAGCACGCGGCGGATGTGGTCGCGGCTGGCCAGCTCGGGCACCACGCCGCCATAGGCCTGGTGCATGGCGATCTGGCTGTGCAGCGCATGCGAGCGCAACTGCGGCAGCGCGCTGCCATGCGTTTCCACCAGCGCCACGCCGGTTTCGTCGCAGGATGATTCGATTCCCAGGAGAAGCATGCCCGGGAGTGTAGGCGGCGAGGAATGCCCGTGCGGCACGGATGTTGCAGCAAGCCTTTTGCTTCCCCTCCCCCACCATGAAATCCGGACTGAGTTTTCTGATCGCCGCCAGAAAGTGCGAAATCGACGAGCTGGACCAGCTCGCGCGCACCAGCGAGCTGGTCGGCCTGATCGCGCGGCTGGTCCATGCGCTGCAGCGGGAGCGCGGCATGTCCAACGTGTTCCTCGCCTCGCGCGGCGGCCGCTTCGCCGAGCAGCGCGATCCGCAGATCGCCGAATGCCTGGCGCTCGAGCAGGAGGTGCGTGCCGGATTCGACCAGCTCGAGACCGAAGCGCACCCCGGCGCCACCGCCGGCAACAGCGCCCGCCTCTTCAGCCGCATTGCCTGGGTGCTTCCGGGGCTGGACGGCCTGCCCGCCCTGCGCCGGCGCATCGGCGCGCTCGAGCTGACGCCCGCGCAGGCCACCGCGGCCTTCGCCAAGCTGGTTGCCGGCCTGCTGGCGGTGGTGTTCGAGGCAGCCGACGGCGCCACCGATCCCGAGATCTCGCGCCTGCTGGTGGCGATGTTCAACTTCATGCAGGGCAAGGAATTTGCCGGCCAGGAGCGCGCCTTCGGCGCCGCCTCGCTGGCGCTGGGCCGCGGCGACGAGGCGCAGCGCCAGCAATGGCTGCACCTCATCGAACTGCAGGAGCGCTGCTTCCAGGTCTTCACCGACTTTTCGAGCAGCGGCGTGCTGGCGCTCTGGCACCACAGCCAGTCCGAGGCCGTCATGGCCGAGATCGAGCGCCAGCGCCGCATGAGCGTGAGCTCGGCGCAGGCGGCTTCGGCGGCCGCGCCCGACCCCCGGCTGAGCCAGGCCTGGTTCGACTGGTGCACGCGCCGCATCGACGCCATGAAGACCGTCGAGGACCGGCTGGCCGCCGACTTGCGCGAGCTCTGCGCCCGCAAGACCGCGCAGGCGCGCAGCGAGCTGCAGCGCTACCAGCAGGTGCTCGGCAACCTGGCGCCGGAGCCCGAGGGCGCGGTGTTCTTCGACGACGCCGACACCCGGGCCACCGAGCCCGCGCAGTACGGCCGCCACCTGGAGCGCTCGGTGCTCGACATGGTCCAGGAGCAGTCGCGCCGGCTGCAGGCCATGGGCGACGAGCTCGAAACCGCGCGCGCTTCCCTCAACGAGCGCAAGCTGGTCGAGCGCGCCAAGGGTCTGCTGATGGCGCACCGCCGCATGAGCGAGAACGAGGCGCACAAGATGCTGCTGCAGACGGCCATGAACCAGAAGCGCCGCCTGGTCGACGTGGCCGAGTCGATGCTCGCCATGGCCGACTACCTGCCGCTCGATGCAGCGCCCCGGCGCTGAGCGCCGCCCCAAAAAGCGTTCGGATTGGTGCAGTGCACAACAAGCGTGCATGCCTGCGGATTTCCGCCTGGCAGCCCTTGCGCATGCGCCGGCAACCGCTCTCCTGCTGCCGATTCGATAGCAACCGGCAGCCGCAAAAGCTGGCACACAGCTTGCTGAAGTAGTCCATGGACCTTCGGGTCCCAGGCAGGCGGCACCCAACGGCGGGTGTTGCCCACCGCGATCGGACAAAGGCGTCCCCCATCCCGCAAGGGCTCGTTTTCGAGCAGCCCCTGCGCGGTGCGGGACGCCTTTTTGTTTTTGTCTTCCTTTGTTTGTTTGTTGTTCTTCAACCGGAGCCCGCCACATGACCGACCCGCTGAAAACCCGCCTCAGCCGCCGCCGCGTACTGCAAGCCGCCGCCATCGGCGCCGTGGGAGTCAATCCCGCGCTGCGCGCCGCCGTCTGGGCCCAGGGCTCCGACAAGCCCGAGAAGGAAGAAGTGAAGATCGGCTTCATCCCGCTGACCGACTGCGCCAGCGTGGTGATGGCCTCGGTGCTGGGCATCGACAAGAAGTACGGCGTGAAGATCGTGCCCAGCAAGGAAGCCAGCTGGGCCGGCGTGCGCGACAAGCTCTCCAACGGCGACCTGGACATGGCGCACGTGCTCTACGGCCTGGTCTACGGCATGCACCTGGGCCTGAGCGGCCCCAAGAAGGACATGGCCGTGCTCATGACCCTCAACAACAACGGCCAGGCGATCACGCTGTCGAAGAAGCTCGCGGACAAGGGCGCGGTGGACGCGGCCTCGCTCGCCAAGCTGATCGCGAGCGAAAAGCGCGAATACACCTTCGCACAGACCTTTCCCACGGGCACGCATGCGATGTGGCTCTACTACTGGCTCGCATCGGCCGGCATCGACCCGTTCAAGGACGTCAAGAACATCACGGTGCCGCCTCCGCAGATGGTGGCCAACATGCGCGTGGGCAACATGGACGGCTACTGCGTGGGCGAGCCCTGGGGCCAGCGCGCGATCATGGACGGCATCGGCGTGACGGCCATCACGACGCAGGACATCTGGAAGGACCACCCCGAGAAGGTGCTCGGCACCACGGGCGACTTCGTCAAGAAGTACCCCAACACCGCGCGCGCCGTCACCGCGGCCATCATCGAGGCCGGCAAGTGGATCGACACCGGCCTGCAGAACAAGAACAAGATGGCCGAGACCATCGCCGACAAGAGCTACGTCAACACCAGCGTGGATGCGATCAACCAGCGCATCCTCGGGCGCTACGTCAACGGCATGGGCAAGAGCTGGGACGACCCCAACCACATGAAGTTCTACAACGGCGGCGCCGTGAGCTTTCCCTACCTGTCGGACGGCATGTGGTTCCTCACGCAGCACAAGCGCTGGGGCCTGCTCAAGGAGCATCCGGACTACCTGAAGGTGGCCACCGAGATCAACCGCATCGACATCTACAAGCAGGCCGCCGCCGCCACGCAGACGCCGGTGCCCAAGGACACGATGCGCAGCAGCAAGCTGTTCGACGGCACCGTGTGGGACGGCAAGGATCCGAAGAAGTACGCCGAGTCTTTCAAGCTGCATGCCTGAGGAGGAACACATCATGGTCAGCGCTGTATTCCATTCGCCGATGGACGCATCTCTCCCTCTCCCGCGTGCGGGAGAGGGTCGGGGTGAGGGTGTGGTCCGCGCCGAGGCGGCCCCTCACCCCAAAAAGCAACGCCCCCCCATCGACCTGCGCGCCTTCTGGATGCGCGTGCTGCCGCCGCTCGCGGGCTTCGGCCTGCTGGTGCTGATCTGGGAGCTGGTGGCCATGAAGAGCACCACCGGCTTTCCGTCGCCGCTCGCGACCTGGCAGCAGGCGCTCACGGTGTTCAGCGACCCGTTCTACAGCAAGGGGCCGAACGACCAGGGCGTGGGCTGGAACGTGCTCTCGTCGCTGCAGCGCGTGGCGCTGGGCTTCGGGCTGGCGGCGGCGGTCGGCATTCCGGCGGGCTTTGCGATCGGGCGCTTCGAGTTTCTTTCGCGCATGTTCAATCCGCTCATCAGCCTGCTGCGCCCGGTGTCGCCGCTCGCATGGCTGCCGATCGGCCTCTTGGTGTTCAAGGGCGCCAACCCGGCGGCCATCTGGACCATCTTCATCTGCTCGATCTGGCCGATGGTGATCAACACCGCGGTTGGCGTGCAGCGCGTGCCGAGCGATTACATGAACGTGGCCAAGGTGCTGAACCTGTCGGAGTGGAAGATCTTCACGAAGATCCTGTTCCCGGCCGTGCTGCCCTACATGCTGACCGGCGTGCGGCTGGCCGTGGGCACCGCCTGGCTGGTGATCGTCGCGGCCGAGATGCTGACCGGCGGCGTGGGCATCGGCTTCTGGGTGTGGGACGAGTGGAACAACCTCAACGTCGCCAACATCATCATCGCGATCTTCGTGATCGGCATCGTCGGGCTGGTGCTGGAGTTCGCGCTCATCAAGCTGGCTACTGCATTCACGTTCGAAGAGGTGAAGTCATGAATGATGATTCCAAGTACATCGAGATCCACAACGTCGAGCAGCGCTTCAAGACGGCCAAGGGCAGCTTCCTTGCGCTGCAGGGCGTCAACCTGAACGTGGCCAAGGGCGAGTTCGTCACGCTGATCGGCCACTCGGGCTGCGGCAAGTCGACGCTGCTGAACCTCATCGCGGGCCTGACCACGCCGACGCAGGGCGTGCTGCTGTGCGCGAACAGGGAAATCAAGGGCCCCGGCCCCGAGCGCGCGGTGGTCTTTCAGAACCACTCGCTGCTGCCTTGGCTCACCTGCTTCGAGAACGTGTACCTGGCCGTCGAGCGCGTCTTTGCGGCCACCGAAGGCAAGGCGCAGCTGCGCGCGCGCACCGATGCGGCGCTTGCAATGGTCGGCCTCTCGGCCGCTGCGCAGAAGCGCCCGGGTGAAATCTCCGGCGGCATGAAGCAGCGCGTGGGCATTGCGCGCGCGCTGTCGATGGAACCCAAGGTGCTGCTGATGGACGAGCCCTTCGGCGCCCTCGACGCACTCACGCGCGCCAAGCTGCAGGACGAACTGCTCGCGATCGTGCAGAAGACGCAGAGCACCGTCGTGATGGTCACGCACGACGTCGACGAGGCGGTGCTGCTCTCCGACCGCATCGTGATGCTCACCAACGGCCCGGCCGCCACCATCGGCGAGGTGCTGAAGGTCGACATCGCGCGTCCGCGCAACCGCGTCGAGCTGGCCGAAGACCCGGCCTATGTTCATGCCCGCAAGGCCGTGATCGATTTCCTCTACACGCGCCAGGCGCACGTGGAGAAAGTCGCAGCCTGATCCCACGGGCGCGGCGCGACCGGAGTCAGGACATGATGACTTGCAGGCTGTGCTCGTACCAGGCGGTGAGGCGCTCGAAGGTGTCGACGAGCGCCTCGCTGGAACGCACCAGCGTCGCGCGGCCTTCGGGGCTGTCCAGCGCCTGCACGCCACCGACCAGGCGCAGCCATTCGTCGCGCGCGGCCGCCAGCGCGGCGCGGATCTCGGGTGAGCTGAGGGGCGCGCGCTCCAGCTCCAGCAGCGCGGCCTCGAACTCGTTCATGGTCGGCAGCAGCCGCTCGCGCGACGCCTCGGCCGCAATGATCGATGCGAGCAATGCATCCTTCGCGAGGCGCTGCGCGCGCATGCGCTGGCGACCGCAGATGTTGACGATGCGCAGCGCGCGCCGCGCGCCCGAGGCCTCCAGCGCTTCGGTCATGGCCTCGGCCGCCGACAGCAAGGCCTCGCCGCGCGCGTCGATCTCGGCCAGCCCCTGCTGCGCGGGACGCGCGGCCAGCGAGGTGGCGAGCGCGCTCCAGGCGGCCTGCACTTCGCCCAGCGCGAGCACGCCGGCCGCGCCCAGCTCGAGGGTGCCCAGATGATCGAGGTTCTGCTGCACCCGCTCAGTCGATTGCGTGCGCAGGACCCGTGCGCGCTGCACGTCGATGCCCGACAGCAGCTGCGCCGCCACACGCACCAGCCGCTGCGAGAGCATGCGCAGCTGCCCGGCGCGGTTGATCGCATCGGCCCACTGCGCGGCCTCGATGACCGAGCGCGACACCTCGCCCAGCCGCAGGTTGGCATGCATCGCGGCGCCGCGCAGCAGGCCGAAGGCTTCGTCTTCGCCGATGCCACGCGCCGACATCAGCAGGCCCTTGGCGCGATCGACCCACTTGCGCTCGTCCATGCGCGTGCGCAGCGCGTCGAGCTCGGTGCGCAGCGCGGCCTCGCGCTGCCAGCGGGCCTGCGCGCGGGTGAGCAGTGCCGCGAGCGACACGGCGTCCAGCGCATCGATGGGCGCCCATGCATGCACGCCGAGCGCGGCCAGCGCCTCGTGCTGTTCTCCGCTCAGCGGCGCACTGGCCAGGCTCAGCGCGCAAGGCGGCGCACCACCCCAGGCCTGCAATGCATCGACCAGCGCCGGCAGCTGATCCGCCGGCTCCGGCAGATGGACCAGGGCCTGTTGCGGTGCAAGCGCACTCGCCTGCTGCACCAGCGTGTGGCAGGTGGCCCTTCCGAGCACGGTGGCATTCGCCCCCTGGAGCGCCAGCCGCAACGGCTCCGGCAGCTCCGGCAAGGGCGCGGAGCCGGCGAATTCATTGGGCAGGACGGCGAGAAGGGAAATCATGGCGAGGTGATGCAGAGCAGTGCAAGCATAGGCCAGGCCCGCGCGCTTTCGCAGGCACGCCTTTTGCGTAGAACAGGGTGCGGTGTAACGAAGCACCGCTTTGGTGAGGCTGCAGGCTCCTGCATCCGTCCTGGCACTGCACGTGCCGGGAAGCACCCCCACGCCAGCAGCGTCCGCCGCCGGCATCCCGCCCCAACCCCGTCCGTCGACACGGCTCCTGCAAGGCCGCGCCGCGGCATTTCGCACGATTGAACGCCATGTCCAGCTTCAAGACCTTTCTGCATTCCGGCCACGGGCCGACGCTGTTTGCGTCCTTCCTGTACTTCTCGTTCTCGTGCTGCATCTGGGTGCTCAACGGCGCGATGGCGCCCTTCATCGGCGAGAGCTTCGACCTCTCGCCCGCGCAGAAGGGGCTGATGCTGTCGGTGCCGATCATCGCGGGTGCGCTGATGCGCTTTCCGCTCGGCATCCTGTCGCAGTACATCGGCCGCAAGAACGCGACGCTGGTCGAGATGGGCCTGATCGCGGTGGCGATGCTGTTCGGCTTCTTCTTCGTGAAGAGCTTCAACGACCTGCTCGCCATGGGCGTGCTGCTGGGCATTGCGGGCGCGAGCTTCGGCGTGGCGCTGTCGCTGGGCTCGGGCTGGTTCCCGCCGCAGCACAAGGGCCTGGCAATGGGCCTGGTGGGCGCCGGCAACGTAGGCACGGCGGTGTCGGTGCTGGTGGCGCCGCCGCTCGCGCAGTGGCTCGGCTGGCAGGCGGTGTACGGCGTGGCGGCCGGCGCGATCCTCATGCCGATGGTCGTGATGATCGTGTTCGCCAAGGAGCCGCCCGACGTCGACAGCCATGCGAGCTTCCGCGCGCACATCGCCTGCCTGTTCGAGAAGGACGGCTGGGTGTTCAGCCTGATCTACGGCGTGACCTTCGGCGGCTTCATCGGGCTCACCACCTTCCTGCCCTCCTACTACTACGACCAGTTCGGCGTGAGCAAGGTGCAGGCCGGCCAGCTCACGATGCTGGCCGCCTTCATGGGCGCGGCGGTTCGCATCGTCGGCGGCTGGATCTCCGACCGCTGGGGCGGCGTCAACACGCTGACCGTGGTGCTGCTGGTGGTGGCCGTGGGGCTGGTGCTGGTGGGCATCTCGTCGGGCTCGCTCGCGCTCACCACCCTGCTGCTGATCCTGTGCTTTGCCGCGCTGGGCGCGGGCAACGGCGCGCTGTTCCAGCTGGTGCCGCTGCGCTGGCCCACGAGCACCGCGGTGGCCGGCTCGATGATCGGCGAGATCGGCGCGCTGGGCGGCGGGCTGGTGCCCAACGCCATGGGCCTGTCGAAGCAGTACCTGGGCAGCTATGTCTGGGGCTTTGTGTTCTTCGGTGCGCTGTCGCTGGTGATGCTGGGCGTCATGCGCGTGATGCAGATCCGCTGGACGCGCACCTGGGCAGAGAAAGGCGGCCGCGCGCGCACCTCGCCCCACGCTGCCGACGCCAAGTACGTGCCTCCAAGGAAGACGGCGCGGCCATGACCTCCCTCCGCCCGCCCTCAACGTGGCAAGAACAGCAGCCACACCACCAGCAGTGCGTTGAACAGCAGCGACACGGCCAGCGCGATCTTGTAGAGCGCGGCCGGGTCGCGGCGGATCAGCGGCGTGGCGGCGGGCGCACTCACGGGGCGGGAAGCGCCGCGCTCCAGCGCGAGCAGCATTTCCTCGGCGGTTTCGAAGCGCTCGCGCGGATCGCGCGCGACGGCCTTGCGCACCAGGTGGTCGAGCCACACGGGCACATCGGGCCGCAGGCGCGAGAGCGCGGCCGGATCGCGCCGGTAGCGCGCCACCTGGTAGGGCTCGATCTCGCCGTAGGGCAGATGGCCGCCGAGCCACTGGTACAGCGTGACGCCGAGCGCGAACAGGTCGCTCGCGGTGTCGGCCTCGGCGCCCTCCCACTGCTCGGGGTTGATGTAGCTCGGCGTGCCGGCATGCAGCTCCCGCTGGGCCGCGCCTTCGCGGCCCGACAGCGCCACGCCCAGGTCGAGGATGCGCCAGCGGCCGTCGTCGCCCAGGTGCAGGTTGCCGGGCTTGATGTCGCGGTGCACCACGCCGTGGCGATGCAGCCGGCCCAGGGCCTTGGTCACTTCGATGGCCGCGGCAACCACCTCGGCCACCGTGCCGCGCGCGCCGGACTTGCGCATCTGCTCCAGCGTGCGCCCGCCGTGCCAGTCGAACACGATGTAGAGCGCGCTGGCGTTCTCGGCGCGTTCGTGCACGCGCACGAATCCGCTGTTGCCCACGCGCTGGCCCAGCCAGGCTTCGTGCGCGAGCATCGCGCGCTCCTGCGGGTCACTGGCGCGCGAGGGATGCAGCGTCTTGAGCGCCACCAGTTCGCGCGTGGCCGCATTGCGTGCCTGGTACAGCAGGTGCACGCCGGTGTCGGCCACCAGTGCGGTGACGACGTAGCCGTCGAGCGCGTCGCCCACCTTCAACAAGGGCGGCGGCGCCAGGCGGCGGCCGTCGCCGAGTTCGTCGTCGAGCTGCCGCACATCGAGGCCGACGACGCGGATGACCAGCGCGGTCGCGTTGTCGCGCGTGCCTGCGTCCAGCGCCGCCTGCACCAGCGCCTCGCTCGCCTCCTCGGCACTGCCCTGCAGGGCGAGCGCGGCCAGGCGCTGCGGCTTGAGCACGCCGTGCACGCCATCGGTGCTGAGCACGAAGCAATCGCCCACGCGCACGTCGCCCTGCGCATAGTCGACGCGCACCTGGTCGTCCAGGCCGATGGCGCGCGTCAGCCGGCTGCGCATGTCGGGATGCTCGAAGGCGTGGTCCTGGGTCAGCGGCATGGCCGGCTCGCCGCCGGCGCGCACGCGCCAGGCGCGCGTGTCGCCCACATGCGCGAGCGTGTAGCTCTGGCCGTGCAGCACCAGCGCCGTCAGCGTGGTGAGCGCGGTGGCGCTGCCCTGCCGCCGCCGGTTGTGGTCGGCGAGCCAGGCGTTCTGCGCGGCGACCAGGCGGTCGAGCGCGGCAGTCGGCTCCCAGGTATCGGGCGTCGCGAAGTAGTCGGCCAAGAGGCCCATGACGGTGGTCTGCGCCGCCTCCAGGCCGCGCCCGCCCGTGGACACGCCATCGGCAATGGCCGCGATGAGCCCGCGCGACTCGTCGCCGGGCGGCGCGTTCACGGCGCCCGCGAAGTCTTCGTTCACGTCGCGCGGTCCGCGCTGGCTGCTGTAGCCGATGTCCACTTCAAAGCTCATGGCGCCATTCTCCACATGCTTTCCGCGCGCGCCGTGCGCTTCCTTTGCTTGATTCGTTGAAAGGCCCCACCCATGATGAAGAAACTCAAGCTCGTGATGGTCGGCAACGGCATGGCCGGCGTGCGCACGCTGGAGGAGCTCTTGAAGCTCGCCCCCGACCTGTACGACATCACCGTCTTCGGCGCCGAGCCGCACCCCAACTACAACCGCATCCTGCTGTCGCCCGTGCTCGCCGGCGAGCAGACGGTCGACGAGATCGTGCTCAACAGCTGGGCGTGGTACACGGAAAACAACATCACCCTGCACGCCGGCAAGAAGGTGGCCGAGGTCGACCGCGTGAAACGCATCGTGCGCGCCGAGGATGGCACCGAGGCCCCCTACGACCGCCTCCTGATGTGCACCGGCTCCAACCCCTTCATGCTGCCCGTGCCCGGCAAGGACCTGAAAGGCGTCATCGCCTACCGCGACATCGCCGACACCGACTACATGATCGAGACCGCGCGCACCCACAAGAGCGCCGTCGTCATCGGCGGCGGCCTGCTCGGGCTGGAAGCGGCCAACGGCCTGATGCTGCGCGGCATGGACGTCACCGTGGTGCACGTCATGCCCTGGCTGATGGAGCGCCAGCTGGACGACGTCGCGGGCAAGCTGCTGCAGAAGTCGCTGGAGGACCGGGGCCTGAAGTTCCTGATCGGCGCCCAGACCCAGGAACTCGTCGGTGACAGCAATGAGGGAAAGGATGGCCGCGTCAAGGCCATCCGCTTCAAGGACGGCACCGAGGTTCCCGCCGACCTGGTCGTCATGGCTGTGGGCATCCGCCCCAACACCGAACTGGCCGAGCGGATGCGCCTGCACTGCCACCGCGGCATCGTCGTCACCGACACCATGCAGACCGTGACCGA
>NZ_JBFTLJ010000015.1:0-169795 GCF_056396385.1 Variovorax sp. 05T418
TGCTCAAGCCCGGCAACGGCAAGACACACCGGGCGTACCTGTGGAGCTACTGCACGACGAGCTACAGCGCGCTGCGCGCGGTGGTGTTCGACTTCGCCGACAGCCGCGGCGGCCAGCATGCGCGCGCCTTCCTCGGGCTGCCGGGCGAGCATGGCTGGCGCGGCACACTGGTGTGCGACGACTTCAGTGGCTACAAGGCGTGCTTCGAGCTGGGCATCACCGAGGCGGGTTGCCTGGCCCATGCAAGGCGCAAGTTCCACGAACTCTGGGCCAATCACGGCAGCCCGATCGGCGAGCAGGCGCTGAAGTTCTTCGGCGAGCTCTACGCCGTCGAGCGCGAGGTTGCTGAGCTTGTGCCTGAGGATCGAAGGCGAATACGACAAGAGAGGTCGCGCAAGGTGGCTGATGCCCTGCAGCAATGGCTCGCCGGGCAACGGCAGAGGGTGCCGGATGGTTCGACCACGGCCAGGGCAATCGACTACAGCCTCAAGCGCTGGCAGGCGCTCACGCGCTACATCGACGACGGCGATCTGCCGGCGGACAACAACTGGGTGGAGAACCAGATCCGCCCGATCGCCATCGGACGATCGAACTGGCTGTTCGCGGGATCGCTACGGGCAGGCCAGCGCGCCGCGGCCATCATGAGCTTGATCCAGTCAGCGAAGCTCAATGGACATGAGCCGCACGCGTACCTCAGCGACATTCTTGAGCGGCTGCCTACTCACCCGGCCAGTCGCGTCGGAGAGTTGCTGCCGCATCGCTGGCAGCCAGCCGCAGTGCGCTGATCGAAGGACCGTCGTCAAGACGGGATCACCGCGCGCTTACGCATCGTTGGCGCGAAAGCGGTTTGTATCGGCGGCGCTTCGATAGGGCAGGGTATGGCCCCGCAAGCCTACATACGGATGTCGCGCGCTGAACGGCTGCTTCAGACTGACTGGTTGCGAGCTTGCGGCACAAACTGCCCCATGACCACTTTGGTCGACATCGCGGTTCGAATCTTCTTCCAGCAGGCGGCCGACCTGCTCTTCACGTATCAAGCGGGAAGCGCGTGCACGCAAATGATCAGAGTGGTGCACATGGCTGAGTAGCACTCAAAGTTGACGGCGAGAGAGCACGCTCTCAACGAATTGCGTGGGTCGTTGAAGAGGGGTGTGATTTCCCCGGTGGATTCATATGCATCGACGCCATGCTTGCGAGCTCGTTGGCATTGTTGCGCAGTTCGCGCGGTGTCGAGCCCCAGCACGATTTAACGGCATGCCAGAAGGAACTGAGCTCGGTGTAGCCCAGGTGTTCAGCCACGTCGGGCAGGGGCATGCTGCCATGAGTCAAAAGAAGCAGGGCTTCTTCCATTCGGGCTGCCTCGAGGACACGACGAAAAGGCATGCCGTTCTGGCTGAGGCGCCGCTGCAGCGTGCGCGAAGTGATGCCGAGGTCATTTGCCACATCGTCACACGACACGTGGCCGAAACCACGTTGACCAATCGCCGCCCTCACAGCGGCCTCAAGCGAGTCGGATGAGTTTTGTGCCCGCAGCAGGCCGTCGGCTTGCGCGCGGAGCAATGCCAGCAGAGCGGGGTCGGCGCCTTGAAAGGGTTGGTCGAGCGTTTGGTCGTCATACGCAACGCACACGTTGCGCTCGCCGAGCGTGACCGGACTGCCAAGTAGCGTTGCGTAACTCGAGCCGAGCAGCTTGTCTGGCGCGGTGAGGGCGATGTGCCTGGGTGCAATGCTTCGCGTGCTACAGCGCTTGAGGAAAGCCAGTATCCCGCCGAACACCGAGTCAATCTGCATGTGGTGCATGTCGACATGGCACGGCGTAACGATATAGCCCAGCTCCAGGCCGCCCGGCACCTTGTGCGCCGTCACGCGCCCGCTGTTGCTCACGAGCTGCTGGTAGCGTTCCATGTGCGTCAAAGCCTCCCGCAACGTTGGACTGTGCATCATCAGCAGCCCCGATACGTTCATGGCCTGCAACGGCAATCCGATGCCGACCTTCAGGCCAAGAAGCGGGTCAGTGGAGACTTTGGCCGCCCGTTGCCACAAACGCCGAGCGAGTACCAGGCCGACCTGGCGTGTGGGTGCGAGACGCGCCAGGCCCGGACCCCACAGGCCAGCGGTGAGATCGTTTGGGTTCAGATCCTGCACTTCCAACTGATCCACGACAGCGTCGAGCCAGGTCGAGAGGATCGTCATATGTGCTGCCATGCCGGCAAGGCTAGGTGCGCGTGTCCTTTGCGTCAAGGGTGCCTGGTAGGTCAGAGCAATTTTCTGTCGCCCCGAAGCAATGACAGTCTGCGACGCCGACCGGACACTGCCCCCCGCGCAGAACGCAAAGGTCTCTGTGCAGCGAGTCTTAACAATGAAGGAGACATATGGTGGAAAACCATTACGAGCACATCCGCGTGCGGCCGCAGCCGCACGCCTTCGGCGCCGAGATCACCGGCCTATCGATAAGCAGGCCGTTGCCGGCTCCCGTCCTCGACGAAGTGAAGAAGGCCTGGGCCGCACACTCGGTCGTCTACTTTCCCGATCAACCGCTCACGCATTCCGAACTGGAAGCGTTCACGCTGCAGTTCGGCGAATTCGGGGTCGACCCATACATCGTCCCGATAGAAGATCACCCGCACATCCTGGAACTACGGCGCGAGGCTGACGAGAAGGCGGTCAACTTCGGCGCGCAGTGGCACTCCGACTGGAGCTTTCAGGAAGAGCCTCCCGCTGGGACCATCCTGCACTCCAAGGTGACCCCGCCTGTCGGTGGCGACACGCTCTATGCCGACGGCTATCGGGCCTACGACGAACTGTCGGACACCATGAAGCGTCTGCTCGATGGCCTGGTGGCGATCCATTCAGCAGGCATGCCTTACGGCAAGGACGGTCTGTTCGCCAAGGAAACGGAGACGCGCTCGATGAAAATCGTCGTCAGCGAGGATGCCGACAAGACATGGCCGCATCCGCTGGTTCGCCTCCATCCGGTGACGCGCCGCAAGGCCCTGTACGTGAGCCCGGTCTACACACAGGGCATCGAAGGAATGACGCGCGGCGAGTCCGCGGCGCTGCTGGGCTATCTCTACCAGCACATGGTGCGCGACGAGTACGTCTATCGCCACCGCTGGGCGCCCAACATGCTCACGCTCTGGGACAACCGCTGCACCTTGCACAACGCCGATGGCGGCTATGACGGCCACCTGCGCGTGATGCACCGAACCACCATCGCCGGCGAGCGTCCGCTCGCTGTCTCCTGATCCCTAGCAAAAAAGAGCAACGCCATGATCAAGGTAAGCATTCTCTATCCGAACGACCCCGGCTGCAGCTTCGACTTCGACTACTACAGCAACAGCCACATGCCGATGGTCAAGCAGAAGATGGCCGGCGCGTGCAGCCACTTCACCATCGACAAAGGGCTGGCTGGCAAAGCACCGGCCTCGCCGCCCGCCTACGTCGCGATGGGGCATCTTTTTTTCGGGTCGCTCGACGCGTTTCTCTTCGCCTTCGGGCCGCACGCCGGCGCCATCGCCGCGGACATTCCCAACTACACCAACGTGAAGCCGACCGTCCAGATCAGCGAAGTCCTGGTCGGCTGACCCGGGACGTACAAGAACGAGATCCCAATGAGGACATACGACAAGTTTTTCATCAACGGCTCTTGGATGGCCTCCCGGTCCCGCGAGTTTGCCGACGTGGTGAATCCGTCTAGCGAAGCAGTCATCGGGCGCGTCTGCATGGGCGATGCCGACGACGTGGCCGCTGCGGTGGAAGCCGCTTCTGCCGCGTTCGACAACTGGGCGAACACCCCGCCCGCCGAGCGCGCTGTCTGGCTCATGAAGATTCAGGCCGGTCTGCAGGCACGCGCAGAGGAGATCGCGCAACTGATCTCTGCGGAGGTGGGTACGCCCATCGGGTTCTCGCGGTTCGCCCAGGCGGGCCTGCCCATCGGCTCCTTCGGCGTGGCCGCGCAATTGCTGGGCGACTACGCATTCAGCGAGTCCGTGGGCAACTCCGAAGTGGTGCGCGAAGCCGTTGGCGTGGTCGCCTGCATCACGCCGTGGAACTACCCGCTGCATCAGATCGCGGCCAAGGTGGCGCCGGCATTGGCTGCCGGCTGCACCGTGGTGTTGAAGCCTTCGGAAGTCGCACCGCTGAACGCTTTCCTGCTGGCCGAGGTCATCGAATCGATCGGTCTGCCCGCAGGTGTCTTCAACCTTGTGTGCGGCGCCGGTCCCGTGGTGGGCGAGGCGCTGGCGTGCCACCTGAAGGTGGACATGGTGTCGTTCACGGGCTCCACCCGGGCCGGCAAGCGCGTCTCCGAACTGGCCTCCCAGACCGTCAAGCGGGTGGCGCTGGAACTGGGCGGAAAGTCGGCCAACATTCTGCTGGACGACGCCGATTTCAGCCACGCCATTCCGGGAGTCATCCAGGCCTGCTATCAGAACTCCGGGCAAACCTGCACCGCGCACACGCGCCTGCTTGTGTCCGAGAAGCGCTACGAGGAGGCTGCCGCACTGGCTGCCAAAGCGGCACGCCAGACCCGGATCGGCGATCCGTTCGCAGCCGAAACGAACCTGGGCCCGCTCGTCTCCGAGACCCAGCGCGAGCGCGTGCGCAGCTTCATCCGGAAGGGCATCGAGGAGGGCGCGGAGCTGCTCGCGGGCGGCGCTGAGGCGCCGCGCGACCTGCCCGTCGGCTACTACGTCAAGCCCACCGTGTTTGGGCGCGTGACATCCGACATGACCATCGCACGCGAAGAGATCTTCGGGCCCGTGCTGTCCATCCTGACCTACCGGGACGAAGACGATGCAGTACGCATTGCCAACGACTCCGTGTACGGGCTGGGTGGCGGCGTTTGGAGCGGCAATGTCGAGAGCGCCAAGCGTGTAGCGCGCCGGTTGCGCACCGGCCAGGTCGAGATCAATGGCGGCGGCTTCAACCTGATGGCGCCATTCGGTGGCTACAAGCAATCGGGCAACGGGCGCGAGCTGGGCAAGTTCGGCTTCGAGGAATACCTCGAATACAAGTCGATGCAGATGCCACCGCGCTGAGTCGCCGGCACCGGCACGTGATGCGGGGCAGGGCGCGCGACACGCGGCCTGCCCGGCTTGGCCCCTGCGCATCGCTCGCAGCGACACACACAACAAGAACGAGATGGAAGACACAAGATGACTGACGACATACACCGGTTCCTCCCTGGACAGATGATGAGCACCCCGTTGCTCATCTCCGCCATCCTGCAGCGCGCCGACCGGTATTTCGGCGATGTGGAGGTGGTGTCGCAGTTGTCTTCCGGCGGCACGCATCGCTACACCTATCGCGACTGTCATCGTCGCGCGCGCCAGCTTGCTGCAGCCATGGTGACACAAGGCATGCGCATGGGCGACCGCGTTGGCACGCTTGCGTGGAACAGCTACCGGCACCTGGAGGCCTACTACGCGGTGGCGGGTGCGGGCTCGGTGTTGCACACGCTCAATCCGCGCCTGTTCCAGGAGCAGATCGTCTACATGGTCAACCATGCGCAGGACGGTTGGCTCCTGTTCGATCCGGCCTTTGCCAGGCTCGTCCAGGCCATTGCACCGCATTGTCCGGGCGTGAAGGGATGGATCGCGCTGTGCGGGCGCGACGAGATGCCGCAGATGGATGGCATGCCGGCGTTGCTGTGCTACGAAGAGTTGCTGGACGCCAGTGCGGACACCTACGAATGGCCGCAGTTGGATGAGAACGCCGCTTCGGGCCTGTGCTACACATCGGGCACAACGGGCGATCCCAAGGGTGTTCTCTACTCTCACCGATCCACCGTCCTGCATGCCATGTCGTCCTCGCTGCCCGATTCTTTCGGGTTGTCGGCGCGGGACGTGGTCTGCCCCGTCGTCCCGATGTTTCACGTCAACGCCTGGGGGTTGCCTTATGCGGCGGCGATGACCGGCGCGAAGCTTGTCCTTCCCGGGGCGGCGCTGGACGGAGCCTCGGTGTACGAGCTTTTCGAACGGGAGGGCGTGACCTTCTCGGCGGGAGTGCCGACGGTGTGGATGGGCTTGCTCGACCATGCCGCCAAGCAGGAAGCCGGTTTCTCGACCTTCAAGCGCACCGTGATCGGCGGCTCCGCGTGTCCCGCCGCGATGATGAAGGTTTTCCGCGAGCGCTACGGCATTGAGGTCGTCCATGCGTGGGGCATGACCGAGACCTCGCCGTTGGCCACCACCGGCAAGCTGTTCGCCAAGCACGACAGCCTTCCCGAGGCAGAGCGGCAGGCGATCCTCGGCAAGCAAGGCACCACCATCGTCGGTGTCGACATCAAGATCGTCGATGACGAAGGACGAGAACTGCCTTGGGACGGCGAGACGGCGGGCAACCTGATGGCCAAGGGTCCGTGGGTCGTCGAGCGTTACTTCCGCGACGCAGCGTCGGCGACGAACGTCGATGGCTGGTTCAACACTGGCGACGTGGCCACCATCGATGCCGACGGCTACTTGAAGATTACCGACCGCAACAAGGACGTGATCAAGTCCGGCGGCGAATGGATCAGCTCCATCGAACTGGAGAACCTCGTGATGGCGCACCCGGCCGTGCAGCAGGCGGCCTGCATCGGCGTCTATCACCCCAAGTGGGATGAACGGCCTCTGCTTGTCGTCGTGAAAAGGCAAGGCGCCGCGCTGGAGAAAGAGCAGCTGCTCGATTTCCTCGACGGCAAGGTTGCGAAATGGTGGCGGCCCGACGAGGTGGCGTTTGTCGAATCGCTGCCGCTGGGTGCCACAGGCAAGGTGCTCAAGAACAAGCTCCGGGACCAGTTCCGGGCGTTTCGCTTGGTCGCGGAGGTCTGATCCGTGGACATGTTCCTTCAACAGATCCTCAACGGTCTGACGCTCGGCAGCGTTTATTGCCTGGTGGCCTTGGGTCTGACGCTGGTGTACGGGATCCTGCAGGTGCCCAATTTCGCGCACGGTGCGTTCTACATGGCCGGAGCCTTCGTGGCCTTCCAGCTCATGTCGGCGCTCAGCTGGAACTACTGGCTCGCCATGTTGGCGGCCGCCGCGAGCGTGGCAGCCCTGGCAGCGCTTGCCGGCCGTTGGGTGTTCCATCCGCTGCGCAAGTCGTCGGGCCTGCATCCGATGATTGCGGCCATCGGGCTGCTGCTATTCCTCGAGGCCTCTGCCCAGGCGATCTGGGGTGCCGACTTCCGTCGCATGCCCACCCCCTACACGGGCATGGTGGAGGTCGCCGGCATCGGCATTGGGCAGCAACGCGTGCTGCTCGTCGCAGGTGCCTTCGTGCTGGTGGCGGCACTGCAGCTGTTCCTCAAGCGCACGGTCGTTGGCGCCACGATCGTCGCGCTGGCACAGAACCGCGAGGGTGCCGCGCTCATGGGCATCGACACCCACCGCGTCGCAATGCTCACCTTTGCCATTTCCGGCGCGCTTGCAGCTGCGGCGGCGGTGCTCTACGCGCCGATCAATCTGGTGTACCCCGCCATGGGCAGCCTGGTGATCACCAAGGCCTTCGCGATCATCGTGATCGGCGGCATGGGCAGCGTGCCCGGCGCCATCGCAGGCGGGCTGATCATCGGCTTTGCGGAGAGTTTCGGCGCCTTCTATGTTTCGTCCGATGCCAAGGACCTCATCGCCTTCGTGCTGTTGGTGGTGATCCTGTCTGTGCGGCCGCAGGGCCTGTTCACGCGCGGGGTGCTTTGACATGAACGCACGTACCGGCTGGGGCCTGTTGCTGCTGCTGGGCCTCGTCTTCCCCCTCCTGACGGACAACGACTACCACCTGACGGTGATGAGCAGCGCCTACATCTTCGCGTTGGCGACCCTGGGCCTGAATCTCATCACGGGCTATACGGGCCAATTCAATCTCGCGCATGCGGGCTTCATGGCGATCGGGGCCTACACCGTGGGAATCCTCACGGTGGACCACCAGTGGCCGTTTTGGGCCGCGTTCTGCCTGTCGGGCCTGGTGCCTGTGGTGCTGGGCTTGCCCATCGGGCTCCTGTCGCTGCGCCTGAAGGGGCACTTCTTCGCCATCTTCACGATGTGCATGGGCTACATCCTGTTCCTCGGCATCGAGAAATGGGAAAGCCTGACGCACGGGGCGGTCGGCATCATCGGCATTCCCGTGCCGGAGGCACTCCCCACGCCGTTCGGCGATGTCTCCTTTGATTCGCCGCGCGCGCTGTACTACCTGGTGCTGGGTTTTCTCACTCTGGGACTGTGGGTCATGCACCGCATCGTCGGTTCGCTGCTGGGACGCACCTTCGTGGCCATCCGCAACGGCGACGACCTGGCCGAGTCGCTGGGCATCAACCTGATGCGCAACAAGCTTCTGGCCTTTTTGCTGTCGGTGTTCTATGCGGGCACGGCAGGTGGCCTGTATGCGGGCTTCGTGCGTTTCCTCAGTCCGGACCTGGCCGGTGTCGAGCGCACTTTCGACATGACCATGTACATGCTCATCGGCGGTGCCGGAACGCTGCTCGGTCCGCTGCTGGGGGCGCTGGGCGTGCCCTGGCTCGCGCAGTACCTGCAGTTCCTGCAGGACTACCGGTTCATCGTGTTCGGGCCGCTGCTGATCGTGCTGGTCATCTTCCTGCCCGACGGCATCGTCGGTTGGGTGCGGGGCCAATGGCTGCGCCGCCGCGCGTCGCAGCCGGCGTCTGTCGTTGCACAGGAGCCGGATCAACAGTCGACCTCGGTGGGACTGAAGGGAGAGCGCCATGCTTGAGATCCAGGGGCTCACCAAGCGCTTCGGCGGGCTGACAGCAGTCAACGATGTCAGCACCTGCGTGGAGAAGGGCAAGGTCAACGCGATCATCGGCCCGAATGGCGCGGGCAAGACGACGTTCTTCAACCTGATCGGCGGCGTGCACCTACCGAGCGCCGGGCGCATTCTGCTCAACGGCGAGGATGTGACACGCTGCCGCGCCGACGACATGGCGTTGCGCGGCGTGGCCCGTACCTTTCAGTCGACCACCTTGTTCGACCTGTCGACGGTGCTCGACAACCTGATCGTCGGCCATCGGCTGCGCACTCGCTCCGGCCTCTGGGACGCGGTGACGGGGTCCCGGCGGCTTCGGGATGAGGAGGCGCTGTGCCGTGCGAAGGCACGCGCCGCGCTGGACTTCGTGGGGTTGTCGCATCTGGAGCGGCGGCTGGCGGCGGACATCACGCAGGAGGAGCGAAAGCGCGTCGCCTTCGCCTTGGCGATTGCCACCGACGCGCAGCTGGTGCTGCTCGACGAGCCGGCCGGCGGCGTCAACCCGGAGGAAACGGTGGGACTGGCGCTGCTCATCCGCAAGATGGTGCGCAGCGGCATCACCGTGTGCCTGATCGAACACAAGATGGACATGATCATGCAGCTGGCCGACAAGATCATGGTGCTGAACTACGGCGAGAAGATCGCCGAGGGTACGCCCGACGAGATCAGGACGAACCCCGCAGTGATCGATGCCTACCTCGGGAGCGAGCATGCTGAAGCTTGAGCGCGTCTCGCTGAACTACGGCAGCTTCAGGGCCTTGAGCGACATCAGCCTGCAGGCCCGCGACGGTGAATTGGTCGTGCTGCTGGGCGCCAATGGCGCGGGCAAGAGTTCGATCTTTCGCGCCGCGAGCGGACTGGAAGCTGCGACGGGACACATCCGTTTTGGTAAACATGAACTGATCGGCATGCGGCCTTCGCAGATCGTCCAAGCCGGCGTCGTTCAATGTCCGGAAGGGCGCAAGCTCTTTCCGGGCATGTCGGTACTGCGCAACCTCGTACTCGGCGCCTATGTTCACCGCACCGACAGTGCGGGAAATCGCCGCCGGCTCGAAGAAATCTTCGGCTTGTTTCCGATCCTCGATCAGAAGAAGGACGACCCGGCCGGCTCGTTGAGCGGCGGCCAGCAGCAGATGGTGGCCATCGGCCGCGCCATGATGGGTCGGCCGCGCGCCCTGTTGCTCGACGAGCCATCGCTCGGCCTGGCGCCGCTCGTGGTCCGGCAGATGTTCGATGTGATCCAGCAGATCAACCGTGCCGGCACCACCGTGCTGCTGGCCGAGCAGAACGCTTTCGCCGCTCTGAAGGTGGCCCATCGGGCCTACGTGCTCGAGCTGGGCCGTGTCGCCATGGAGGGCGACAGCGATGCCCTGCTGCGCAACCCTGACATCCGACGTGCCTACATCGGGGCCTGAGGCGAGGGCCGGATTTTCCGCGTTCCATTCATTCCAATGAAAGAGAGACAAGCCATGAAGAAGACTCCCCACGGCAGGCGACTGCTCGCTGGCATCGCTGCAAGCACACTCCTGTTCGCCAGCCAGGCTTTCTCGCAGCAGGTCGTGAAGCTGGGCTACACCGGCCCGCTGAGCGGTGGCGGTGCGCTGTTCGGAAAGAACGTGCTCGACGGCATGCGCATGGCCGCCGACGAGATCAATGCGGAGGGGTGGCAGATCGGGGGCAAGCCTAGCAAGCTTGAGATCGTGAGCCTCGACGACAAGTACAACCCCGCGGAGTCTGCGATCAATGCACAGCGCTTGGTGCAGGCGGAGAAGACACCGGTGATTTTGGTGGGGCATTCGGGCGGGACTTTTGCGTTGCAGACCGCCAACGAGAAGCAAAAGTACTTGCTACTCTCGTACAGCAGCGTGCCGCAGATCACCGCCAATGGGAATACGCTGACCTGGCGCATCCCGCCAGATTTCACGACGTATATCCAGCCCTTCACCCACTATGCAATGGGAAAGTACGGCAAGAAGCTCGGCATCGCTGTGGGTGACCATGACTATGCCAAAGCCTGGAGCGCCGCTTTCCGCCCAACCTGGGAAGCTGCGGGCGGCACAGTGGTGGCCGATAACCCCATGTCCTACAACCGCGCGGCCGATTTCTACAGCGGCGTGAGTCGTGTGCTGGCCGCTAAACCCGATGTGCTGCTGGTGGGGGGCGCATCGGAGCCGACCGCGCTCGTGATCAAGCAAGCTCGCGAACTGGGCTTCAAGGGCGGCTTCGTCATTATCGACCAAGCCAAGCTCGACGAGATCGCCAAAGTCACGGGTGGCTACGGTCTGCTCGAAGGTTCCATCGGCTTGCTGCCCGTGGTCGATGATTCTTCGAACGCAATGAAAGCCTTCGTCGAGCGCTATCGCAAGCTGTATCCCGGGCGTGATCCGAGCAGTGAGGTCACGCTGGGCTACACAGGTGTGCGCGCTACCGCTGAGGCGATGAAGGCCGCGTCGAGAGCGACCGATGTCTTGGCGATTCGAGCGCAACTCAACACCGCGATGAAGGCACTGAGCGCCGCAGCCAACCCTCATGCCTTGAGCGGAGTCGATGTCCGCGGCAATTCGATCGGAGCCGTGCCGGTGGCGGTGGTCGAAGGTGGAAAGGTGCGAGAAGTGAAGCTGATGGACCTGCGCTGACGAAGAAATGGAGCAAAAAATGAATACGCCCGATCTGAGTTTCAAGCGCGCACGCGAGCGCGGCGAGTTGCACGGCAGCTTCGACACTGTCGTTATTGGTTCCGGTGCTGGCGGTTTGACGACCGCTGCCTTGCTGGCGCTGGATGGTCAGCGGGTGCTGGTGCTGGAGCGCCATGCGGTTCTCGGCGGCTGTCTACAGTCATTTACGCGCAAGGGCTTCGAGTGGGATGTAGGCCTCCACTACGTGGGCGAGGTGCACCGCAAGAGCAGTGGCCTCTATCGCCTGTTCGACAAGGTCTCCCGCGGGCAGCTCGAATGGGCACCCATGCCGGCGGTCTACAACCGCATCATCATCGGAGACCGTAGCTTCGACCACGTGGCTGGCGCCGAGGCCTACAAGGACCAACTCAAGGTCTATTTTCCGGGCGAGGCTGCAGCCATTGATCGCTATGTGGAGCTCGTCGCTGATGCCAATCGCGCTGCAAAGGCGTTCTTTGGCGAGCGTGCTCTCCAGCATCGCTTGTCCGACGCTTCGGTCAGCGCGCCACAGGCCGCCTTCGCTCCATACTCTCAGCGTACGGTGCTGGAGGTATTGAACGAGTTGACCGACAACGCCGATCTCAAGGCGGTTTGGTGCGGCAACTACGGGGACTATTGCAACTCACCTGCCGAAGCGGCCTTCGCCGTCCACGCAATGGTGTTTCATCACTATATCGACGGTGCCAGCTATCCGGTGGGTGGTGCACCACGAATCGCAGAAGCCATGGCAGACACGGTTCGCGCGGCAGGTGGCGCCTGCCTGGTGGCCGCCGAAGTTGTCGGCCTGAGGATGCACAACGACCGGGTGGTGGGGGTCGTGACCGCCGATGGCAGCGACATTGAAGCGCGCCGCGTTGTCAGTTCCATTGGCATTTCGCAGACTCTGCCATTGTTGGCCCATGCCGACCCTGAACTGATCCGGCCGCTGACGCAGGCCACCCAGTCTCTGGGGACGACACAGTGTTTTGCGGTACTCAACGTTGGGGTGGATGCGGGCAATGGCGAGCTGGGCATCCATCCGGGAAACCTTTGGGTTCACCCCACAAATGATCTCACGCGGAATCTCTCTCGCTACAAAGCCGACCCCGCAGGCGAGCCCATGCCGCTCTACTTCATGACGCACCCGTCATTGCGTGATCCGAGTTGGGCGGCTCGCTATCCTGGACGCAGCACCATGGACGTTTGCGGCCTCACTGATTGGTCCGTCTTCGAGCGCTTTGCTGGCACTGAATGGATGCGCCGTGGTGCCGAGTACGACGACATGAAGGCTCAATTGACTGAGCATTTGCTCGCTGAGGCCTTTCGCCGCTTCCCGCAGCTCCGAGGGCGAGTTGCCCATGCCGAACTGGCCACACCGCTGAGCTTCAATCACTTCTTGAATCGCACTCGAGGCAATTTCATGGGCTTCGAACAGACGCCGCGGCGCTTTGCCCAGCGCTGGATGGGCGCTCACGCGCCGGTCAAGGGCCTGTACTTCAGTGGCCAAGACGTGGCGGCCGCGGGCGTCAGTGGTGCAATGGTCGGCGGTCTGGTGGCCGCCAGCGCCGTGCTCGGGCGCGACCTCTTCCGTGAACTGAGATCCTAGTGTCCATTCGGCATGCTCAGCGTTGCCCCGCTCACCCCGCAGTTCGGGGCGAGCACTTTCTTCCGTTGCCTCCGAGAGGCAGATGGGCTGACGCACCTCACCCCATGAGCGAGTTCGAGCCACAGCAGGCGCGCTCGTACACCTCAGTCTTCAGGCATTGACCGACAGCCGCGGATGACGCCGCGGCAGAGCTAGGCTGTCGCGGCGCCGTCAACGCCCGTGCCCTGTTCCAGCAACCAGTCGCAGAAGGTTTTGACCACCGGATCGTGCTGAAGACGCTGCAGGGAGTCGGTCGTGATGTCCGCGCGCTCGAGTTCGAAGACGAGGCCCGAGATGATGTGCTCGGCCAGGGCAGCCGTACTATCGATCTGCTGGCTAACCGCGCGTGCCAAGTCGGTATTCGCCCGCGCGATCTGCTCGTTTTCCGCCGTGCGCGCACTGCGACCGAAACGCCCATGTTGATGCGAGAGGCGATTGAAGACGGCAACAAGATGCAATTCATGGACCCACCGCAGATGCCTGGCGAAGTCGGGAAGGTCGTGCTGCGGGCGCTTGACAAACCGCGCCTGGAGCTCTTCGTGAGGGCCGGCGAGTCCTGGAACGCGCGCCTGGCGATGCTTATGCCGAACTTGCTGGTGCGGCTGATTCCGCCATTCGGCCGAAAGAGTGAAAGTGGTCATCGTTTGTACCTGGCATCCCTGGCAAGGCGAGGTCTCATTCGACGCCGCGGAAGTGCATGGGAGCTGACGCCGCCCGAGAAGTAAAGGGGAGGGCGGCCAGATATACCGTCCCGCCTCGATCTCAGATGGCTACAGCGCATGGCCGGTTGGCCGGTGCCTGATGGTGGCGTGCACCTCGCCTGGGCCGAGGGCACACTATTTTGCAGGTGCGTGTCCAGATTCATCACCGGCTATTGGCTCGGTGAGTTGACTGCCCCAGGCGCCGACCAATTGCTGGATGATCTCGGCGGCCCTCCTGCACGCGGGTGAAAGCTTGCCCTGCTTCGGAAACGCCAAGGTCACATGGCGGAAGAGATCGGGCTTCACGAGTTTGCTGGCCTGAAGGCGACCCCGTCGGAGTTCCTCGGCAATTGAGTACGGCCCCATCATCGAATAGAGCCCCGGCGTGTGCGCCACCAGTTCCTTTTGCATCGTCAACGAATCCACTTCGGCGACTGGGACCAGGGCGAAGCCCAAGCTGCGGGCTGCTTCGTCAAGTGCGTTGCGCCAGTGACTGGGACGTCGAGGCAGCACGAGGTGCAGACCGGACAGACGCGAGAAGTTGACCGTGGCCTCCTTCGTGAGCTCGTCCCCCGGGGCGGAGATCAGATAGGTATGTGCAACGCTCAGCAGCCTTTCTTCGTGACCGCTCGGGCGATTGAACCGAAAAAGAATTGCCATGTCGACGGCACCGCTGTCGAGCATCGTGTTGAGTTCGGTGCCCTGAGCTTCGGCGATGTTCAGGCGGATGCCTGGATGCTCGACCTGCAGGCGTTCAAAGAGTCGCGTCATCAGCGGATGGGCTGCCGAAGGTATGACGCCCAGGCGGACCTCGCCGAGCAACTTGCCTGATTCCTCGCGAAGTTCCTCCGACAAACGGTCCGTCTCCAGCAGCCAGGACCGTAGCCGCGTTGCCGCGCGCTCTCCCAGTTCGGTCGGCACGACGCCTCTGCCTGTTCGCCGAAACAGCGGGCCGCCGAGCCCCGCTTCAAAGTCACTGATCTGGCGGCTGATGTGCGATTGCACCGTTTGGCGGCGGGCCGCCACCTTGCTCAGGCTGCCAGCCTCCAGCACTTCCAGGAAGAGCCTGACGGTCGCGACGTCCATAGGGATTACCCGTGTGAGTTATGCCAAATAAGGCAAATCTGATTGCTCGGAATTCTATCTATGCGGATGGCTTAAGGATTTTTACATTGGCTGTACCTGATGCGAACTGCTCATTTCGGGCAAGCACCGCAGCGACGAATCCAAGGAGACTCATTTGAAACTCGCCAGCTTCACACACGCCGGACAGGCCACCTACGGAGTGGTTGAGGAAGATCGCTACCAACTGCCGCCGGCCGACTTCCTCGGCCGCCATCCCGACTTGGTGTCGGTGCTGCGCGCCGATGCCTTGCGCGAACTCGCGCAGGCGGCCGCGGCAAGCGGCAGCGCCGTGCAGGCCAGCGCCGTGCGCGCGCTTCCGGTGATTCCCAACCCACCCAAGCTGATCTGCGTGGGCCTGAACTACAAGACCCACGTGGCCGAGACCAAGCGCCCGGACAGCGAATACCCGTCGCTCTTCATCCGCTTCAACGACACGCTGGCAGCGCATGAGGACACGGTGCTGCGTCCGGCCTTTTCTGAGCGCTTCGACTGGGAAGGCGAACTGGCCTTCGTGATCGGCAAGGGTGGCCGCCACATCCCGAAGGCGCAGGCCTTCGAGCACATCGCGGGCTATGCCTGCCTGAACGACATCAGCGTGCGCGACTGGCAGCGCCACACGCATCAATTCACGCCGGGCAAAAACTTTCCGGGCACCGCCCCGTTCGGCCCGTACCTGGTGACCCGCGACGAGGTGCCGGACGTCACCAGGCTGACGCTGGAGACGCGCGTCAACGGCAACGTGATGCAGCAGGCAAGCATCGACGACCTGATCTTCGACATCCCTGTCCTGGTCGAGTACATCTCCCGCTTCACACCGCTGTCGCCCGGTGACGTGATTGCCACCGGAACGCCCGGTGGCGTCGGCGACCGCCGCGAGCCGCCGCTCTACATGAAGGAAGGCGACGTGGTCGAGGTGGAGATCACCGGCCTGGGCATCCTGCGCAACCGCATCGGAACGGCAGCCTGAAGCGCCGCGACACATCATGGCCACCCCCTCCACCCCCAATCTGCGCATCGCGGTCGACATCGGCGGCACCTTCACCGACATGGCCGCCTTCGACGAGGCCACCGGCAAGCTGCTGTTCGGCAAGGCGCTCTCGACCCACGGCCAGCTCGTCAATGGCATCCAGGCCACGCTGGACAGCGCCGACATCGATGTGCGTAACGGGCAGCTGTTCCTGCACGGCTCCACCATTGCCATCAACACGCTGCTGGAGCGCACCGGCGCCAACACGGCCCTGCTGATCACGGAAGGCTTTCGCGACATCTACGAGATCGGCCGCGTCAACCGTCCCGATGCCTACAACCTGTTCTTCAACAAGCACCAGCCGCTGGTCAAGCGCTCGCTGCGCTTCGAGGTGACCGAGCGCCTGCGCGCCGACGGCAGCTTGCACAAGCCACTGGACGAGGGCGCGGTGCGCGAACTGGCGCGCGAGCTGAAGAGCCAGAACATCGAAGCGGTGGCGGTGCTGCTGCTGCACTCGTATCGCAATCCGGCGCACGAGCAGCGCGTCAAGCAGATCCTGCAGGAAGAACTGCCGGGCGCCTTCGTCTCCGCTTCGCACGAGCTTTCTCAGGAATACCGCGAGTTCGAGCGCGTCTCCACGGTCGTGGCCAACGCCTACGTCGGGCCCCGTGTCTCCGAATATCTCGGCCAGCTCGAGACGCACCTTTCCGACAAGGGCTTCGGCGGCGACTTCTACGTCGTGCAGTCGACCGGTGGCCTGTTTCCGATCGAGCATGCACGCGTCGGCTGCGTCCGGATGCTGGAGTCCGGCCCCGCAGCCGGCGTGATCGGCGCGCAGGCGATCTGTGCACAACTCGGCATGGGCGATGCGATTGCCTTCGACATGGGCGGCACGACGGCCAAGGCGGGCGTGATCAGCCAGGGGCGGCCGCTCACGACGGGCTCGGCGCTGATCGGCGGCTACGAGCGCGCGCTGCCGATCCAGATTCCGATGATGGACATCCACGAGGTCGGCACCGGCGGCGGTTCGATCGCCCGCGTGGAGACCGGCAACGCGCTGCGTGTGGGGCCGCAGAGCGCGGGCTCCATTCCCGGGCCGGTGGCCTATGGACGCGGCGGCAAGGAGCCGACCGTGACCGACGCCAACCTGGTGCTGGGCCGGCTCGACGCCGACAACTTCCTGGGCGGCGAACTCAAGCTCGACCTGGAAGGCTGCAAGCGCCAGATGGCCGAGCGCGTGGCCGGCCCGCTGGGCCTGGACCCGACCGAGGCGGCCGACGGCATCCTGCGCATCGCGGTGACGCAGATGTCGCACGCCGTGAAGGCCGTGACCACCGAGCGCGGCCTGGACGCCGGCAGCTTCACCATGGTGGTGTACGGCGGCGCCGGCCCGCTGCATGCCTCGGCGATTGCACGCGAGATCGGCATCCGCAAGGTGCTGATTCCGTACGCGCCGGGCTACTTCTCGGCCTACGGGATGCTGTTCTCCGACTTGCGCTACGACTACGTGCGCTCGGTGTTCCGCAAGCTCAACGACGTCTCCTTCGAGGAGATCGAATCCGCCTACAAGACGATGGAAGACGAGGGCCGCGCCGCGCTGGCGCAGTCCGGCGTGAAGGCGGACGGCGTCGTGATCGAGCGCGCGGCCGATATGCGCTACGTGGGCCAGGAGCACGCGGTGACGGTCGACCTTCCGCTGGCGTTCTTCGAAGGCAAGGACCGTTCGGCGATCAAGCAGCAGTTCGATGAACTGCACAAGGTGCGCTATGGCACGTCGGCGCCGAAGGAGCCGGCGGACCTGGTGAGCCTGCGCGTCACTGTGCTCGGCATCATGAAGAAGCCGCCCAAGCACAGCGTCGACGAGGGGTCGTCCAAGCCCGAGAAGGCCGCAATGCGTGCGGTCAAACCGGTGTACTTCCGCTCTGGCGGCTGGGCCGACACGCCCATCTACAAGCGCGACCGGCTGCGCGCGGGCAACGTCATCAGCGGCCCCGCGCTGATCGAGGAGCACGCCTCCACCACCGTGATGCAGCCAGGCGACGAGATGCGCGTGGACGAACTCGGCAACCTTCAAATTTCCATCGGGAGCGATCGATCATGAGCACCCCCCAAACCCCAGCGGCCGCGGTCGACCCGGTCACCGTCGAGATCATTCGCAACGGCCTGTACGCCGTGACGGAGGAGATGAAGACCAATCTCACGCGCACCGCCTACAACCTGATCATCTACGAGGCGCTGGACTTCACCGTCGGGCTCTTCACCAAGGAGGGCGACACGGTCTCGATCGGCTTGGGCCTGCCGATGTTCATCCGCGGCATGTCCGAGACGGTGAAGGCGAAGATCAGGCACTTCGGCTACGAGAACATCCTGCCGGGCGACATCCTGGTCACGAACGACGCCTACACCACCGGCAGCCACCTGAACCACTTCACGTTCACGATGCCGGTGTTCCACGAGGGCAGGCTCGAAGGCTTCACCTGCTGCATGGCGCACTGGCTCGACGTGGGCGGCACGCTCGGCAACGTCACCACCGACATCTTCAGCGAGGGGATCCAGATCCCCATCATGAAGTACCAGCGCGAAGGCGTCGTCAACCAGGACCTGATCGACATCATCGCGATGAACGTGCGGCTGGCCGATCGCGCCCTGGGCGACCTGCGCGCCCAGATCACCGCGATCACCACCGGCGAGCGCCGCTACGTGGAGCTGCTGCAGCGCTATGGCGTGGATGCAGTGAACGGCTCGATCCGCCAGATCATGGACTCTTCAGAGGCCGTGGCGCGCAAGAACACCCTGTCGATTCCCGATGGCGTGTACGAGGCCGAGTCCTTCATGGACGACGACGGACTCGAGATTGGCAAGCGCATCCCGATCCGCGTCAAGGTGACCGTCACCGGTGATGAGATGACGGTGGACCTGTCCGACGTCAGCAAGCAGGTTCGCGGCTTCTACAACTCGGGCTTCACCACCGGCATCGCCTGCGCCCAGGTGGCCTACAAGTGCCTGACCACGCCGACCGATTACCCGGTCAACGACGGAAGCTTTCGCTCGCTGAAGGTGATCATGCCGATGGGCACGGTGATCAGTGCCGAGCGCCCGTACCCGATGCGGGTGTGGATGACCTTCCCGATGACGGTGATCGACACGATCTTCAAGGCACTGGCGCCAGCCATTCCCGATCGCTCCATCGCCGGCCACCACGCCGACTTGGTGTTTCCCAACATCCACGGCATCTCGCCAGAGGACGGGCGGCTCTTCATCGTCGGCATCGGGCCGCTGGGCGGAGGCTGGGGCGCGAAGTCGACGGAAGATGGCGTCTCGGTCACGGTCTGCATCAACGACGGCGACACCCACAACAGCCCGACCGAGCAGCTCGAGGCCAAGTACCCGGTGCTGGTCGAGAAGTACCAGATCCGTCAGGACAGTGCCGGCGCCGGCCGGTACCGCGGCGGCCTGGGCGCGGAGATGGTGGTGCAGGCGCTCTCGCCCTTCACCGTCACCACCCGCATCGACCGTGTCCACTGCAAGCCATGGGGCCTGGAGGGCGGCGGAGACGCCATGGGCAACGGCCTGGCCGTGCGGCACAAGGGCGAATGGAAGAGCGACCACCTGAACGCAAAGATCTTCAACGTGCGGCTGGAACGCGGCGATGCCTACAAGATGCTGTCGGGCGGCGGTGGCGGCTTCGGCGATCCGCTGGATCGGGATATCGACCTGGTCGCAGAGGACGTGCGCGAGGGCTACGTGAGCAGCGAGGTGGCGCGCCGGGTCTATCGCGTTGCGCTGGACTCCAAAGGGCAGGTCGACCAGGAGGCCACGCGCACGCTCCGGAAGGCACCGAGCGCCTTGCGCAATGGCGCCTCGCTCGACGTCGCCTGGGACGGGCAGTGAGCCTCGTCATGGCCGAAGACGTGTCGCTGCGCGCCGCCAGGCTCTCACGCCTGTGGAGCGAGCTCGCGATGCGTCACGTGGCACTCGGGTCCAGCTGCGGCTGCGGTGCCGGCGGCGTCAGCCTCCAGCTGGTCGACTTCGAACTGGACATCGTCGACTACCTCGAGGATCAAGGCCTGCGCTCGGGTGTTGCCGACGTGGAGCAATTCTTCCGGGCTCGCCCGACGTCCGAAGCCACCGGTCTGCCGCTTCAGAAGCTCCTGGAAGACCTCGAGCGCGACGAGTTTCCCGCCGAGGCGAGCGAATGGCTGCTGGCCAGGCTGGAACGGACCTTGAACTCTTTCGCCGAGCTTCATGGCGGGCGACAGCAGGCAGGGTCATGAGCGGCCACTTCTCCTCGCTGCTGGCAGCCGACCAGCCCGGGCAGGTGCGCGTGCCCGTGACGGTGCTGACCGGATTCCTCGGCAGCGGAAAGACGACGCTCCTCAACGAGCTGCTGCGCGAACCTGATCTGCACGGCACCGCAGTCATCGTCAACGAGTTCGGTGAAATCGGCATCGACCACGACCTGATCGCACACACGACGGAAGACACCATCCTGCTGGCCAACGGCTGCATGTGCTGTGCGGTGCGCGGCGATCTCATCGGCGCGCTGGTGGGACTCGTCGAGAGAGCCGTCTCCGATGGCTCGGCGCTGTGCCAGGTATTGATCGAAACCAGCGGCCTGGCCGACCCGGCCCCGATCCTCCGGACCTTGATGGGAGAGCCTGCCGTCAAGGATCGCTTCAGGCTGGCGGGCGTGTGCTGCACGGTCGACGCAGTGCTGGCGTTTCGCACGCTGGATCGGCATCCGGAGGCCGCGCGGCAGATCGCCATGGCCGACCACCTCTTCCTCACAAAGACCGACCTCCTGGGCGAACCGGCATCGCAGGCGTTGCTCGACTGCGTGAGGAGCCTGAATCCCACGGGCACGGTGCACCAGCAGCGCGAAGTGCACGTGGCCGTGTTGCGGCAGACGATGGAGACGCGCGCGGACGACGCGCGGCCGGTCCCCGCAGAGCGCGGGCTGTTCTACAGGCCGATGCCGGTCACCGGCGGCCCAGGCGCCTCAGGCGAGCCATCTCCCCATTCGGGCGGGATCACCTCATTCGTCCTAGTTCGCGACGATCCGTTGCCGCGAGACGGCTTCTATGCCTGGCTCGACATGGTGATCGCGATGCGGGGTGAAGACCTGCTGCGTGTGAAAGGAATCGTCAATCTGCAGGAGCAGCCGGAGCAGCCGCTTGTCTTTCACGGCGTACAGCATCTGTACCAGCCACCGGTGTCATTGTCGGCTTGGCCGAGCCCGGACCGACGCACCCGGATTGTCTTCATCACCCGAGGCGTCGACGCGGAAGCGATGGACGAGTCTCTGCGCGTTTTCGAACGACGTGGGCGGCAGAGGCGCCCTGCCGCGTCTTCACCGGACCCCTCATCACAACTCAAGGAGACTCCATGAAATCGCTGAAAGTACTGGCCGCATGCGCGGTGCTCGCGGTCGCGCCTGCCTGGGCCCAGACCGCCAAGTTCCCCGATCGGTTGATCCGAATCGTCGTTCCGTTTGCGGCAGGCGGCGGCGTGGACAACATCGCGCGCCTGCTGGCCCACCAGCTGCAGACCCAGTTCTCGGGGGTGCCGGTGATCGTGGAGAACCGCGCCGGGGCCAACGGCTCGCTGGGCGGCAAGGTTGTGCAGACGGCGCCCGCCGACGGCTACACCTTGCTGTTCTCCGCGGCGACGCACGTGCTGGCCAAGGAGGTCATGAGCACGCCGCCCTACGACCCGCAAACGGACTTCTCCCCGATTGCGCGCGTGGCCGAGGCACCGCTGATGCTCGTCATTGCGCCCCAGCTCGAGCCCCGGAAACTCACCGAGGTGCTCGCCGCGGCGAAAAAAGAGCCGGACAAGTGGACGGCGGCCATCCCCGCTGCGGGTGCACCCAGCCACCTGGCCACACTACTTTTGGCCAAGCAGGGCAACGTCAAGTTCACCTACGTCCCTTACAAGGGTACGCAACCCGCGCTGGTGGACGTCGGGGGCGGGCACGTGCAGCTTTTGATGGACTCGATGATCTCGGTCATGCCGTTGGCCAAGGCCGGGCGGGTTCGGCCGATCGCCATCAGCGCCGCCAAGCGCAGTCCGCTCGCGCCGGACGTCCCGACGGTGCAGGAGAGCGGACTGCCGGGTTTCACGTACGGGTCGTGGTATGGCGTATGGGCCCCCAAAGGCACGCCCGCCGATCGCGTCCAGTTGCTCAACAGCGCGATCAACGCCGCCATGTCCGAGCTGGGCAGGTCGGGCGCGCTGGCCAACCTCGGCGTCGAACCGGTGATCCAGGACGCCGAGCAATTCAAACGCTATGTGGCCGGCTTCGTGGCCCAAAGCGCCGACCTGCTCAAGAGCGCCGGCTTCAAGCCCGAATGACACGGACGCCGCGCACCGCTTTCACCCAAGGAGATCAGACCATGAACAGAACCACGCTCGTGGCAGCGAGCCTGCTGTCCTGCGCCACCGCGGCGACCGCCCAGTCGTCCGTCACACTCTTCGGCGTCGTCGACGTCGGCGTCAGCCACTACAGCGCCAGGAGCGACTTCTACAACAACACGGCGTCGCCCGCCATCGCATCGCCGAGCGTCACCCGGAGCCAGACGGCCTTGTCCAACAGCGGGACCTCCAACAGCCGCCTGGGCTTCCGCGGCACGGAGGATCTCGGCGGTGGACTTGCCGCCGGCTTTTGGCTGGAAGCCGGCACGACACCGGACAACGGTGCCACCGCGATCGCAAGTTTCGCTCGCAGGTCCACCGTGAGCTTGTCGGGCCCTTTCGGCGAGGTTCGGCTGGGCCGCGACTTCACCCCGACTTTCTGGAACGACTCGGTGTTCAGCCCGTTCAGCACGATCGGCGTCGGCGCCAATGTCGTGTCGAGCGTGGGGACCAACTTGCAGACAGTAAGAGGCCCTGGTTCCGCGGTAGCGGCCTCCGACAACTATCTTCGCACCAGCAACAGCATCGGCTACTTTCTTCCGCCCAATCTGGGTGGCGTCTATGGTCAGTTCCAGTACGCCTTGCACGAGAACGTTTCGCAGAGCAGCCTGCCCGGAAGTCCAAGCCAGAAAGGGCGCTACTTCGGTGGTCGCCTGGGCTATGCGGCCGGTCCGTTCGATGTCGCCTTGGCCTACGGGGAGAGCACGGCAGCGGACACCACCGGCGTGAGTCCCGTCGGATTGCCAACCGGCGTCAATCTGCGCGAGAAGATCAAGACCATCAATCTCGGCGCTTCGTACGATTTCGGCTTCATGAAGATCTTCGGTGAGCTCTCGCAGGTCAGGGACCAGGCGCTGTCGAGCGCGCCGGTGCCGGTGCTGGGCTCCTTGACGCTGCGTGATTCGGACAAGTACAAGGGCGGTCTTGTGGGCATTACCGTGCCCGTCGGTGCGGGGCTGATCAAGGCGGCCTATTCACGCGTCAAGTTCGACAACGATTTGGGCCCGCTGGCGACCCCGCTGACACCGCGGCGTGATGCGTCGGTCAACAAGCTTGCGATCGGGTTCGACTACAACCTCTCCAAGCGCACGGCGCTGTATGCGACGGCAGCCCGGATCCGGATCAAGAACGGGCAGAACAATCCGGCGATCATGGGGGCTGTGACGGGTGGTGTGACGTATCTCACGACAGGCGCCGGAATATCGGGATTCGCCCCACGCAGTTCGACCGGATACGACTTCGGCATCCGGCACGCGTTCTGATGGTGCAAAACGCAGGGCGCACCAGGAAATTTGGCGCTCGATGCCGGATCCCTTCGCGGCGAACTGCCAAGGGAGCGGACGGATACGTAGGGATATGCCGGCGGCGGTCATATGGCTAGAGGATTGTTGCGGAGGTGCGAAATGCAGGCGGCCGGGGGTTTACCGAGCCGCATCGCACCGCCGCGGAATTCAGGACCCGGTCGGAACAACCAGATCGGCGCAGGGCGGGCAGTCCCGGCCAGCCGATGCCGAGGCTGTCGTGACACCAGCACCAGAAACTCGCCGCTGATGCGGCTTTTTTCATCGGGACATCCGCGTTCGGACCGCAGCGTCGCAGGGCCTGGTCATCAGTTGGTCCATTGGGACGCACCCGGGCGCTGAGCTCGTCAATACATGCTAGATGCGGCCATCGAGACGGTGGTCGATACCAACGACCAGCCCGTCGCCCATTCCGTTCGTGGCGCCCACGATCGCTGGCCAAGCTGGCTCTCGCGGATCGCACATGCGAAGCTCATTCGCTCGATGTCTCGCAAAGGTTGCTCACGTGACAGCGCGGCGTGCGAAGGCTTCTTCGGACGGCTGAAGACGGAGTTGTTCCATCTCCGGAACTGGAAGACCACGACCATCGAGCAATTCATAGAGCTCGTTGATTCCCACATCCGCTGGGTACGGCGAGAAGCGATCAAGAACTCCGTGGCCGCCGCAGCCCCATCGGGACCGAGAGAACCTCCGGCTTACGGCATCAAACCAGTCCAAGTGCGCTTTCTGGCGGAAGTGGCGATGCTGCATGCACGTCTGGGAGGATTGCCGCCATGGCAATCATTGACCTCGCGTCGGCGAGTTCGTTCTTATTCCTATTGTCCCGCATGGAGTGTGGCCGTGCCCACGCTGTTCCCGCTCGTCCCGGTCTGCCACTGGCGCGGCATGCCGGCAGAGGCGGATGCATCGGCAGGACAAAAGTACCAGGCTTTTCAGCGGCAACCCGGGACTTACCGATAGAGAAGGAAGGACATTCTCTCCATGTGCTCGCATTGCCGGCGCGATCTAATTTGCGAACAAAAGGAATCCAGGGTCGAGATCGGAACGCGCCGGCTTTCCGGCGTTCACCAAGGAAGCACATGACCACCATTACCGGCTCCAACGGCAACGACCTTCTCACCGGCACGGCCGGCAGCGACACCATCAACAGCGGCAACGGGGACGACAGCGTCAGCGGCGGAGCCGGGAACGATTCATTGAATGGCGGCGCGGGAAACGACACGCTCGATGGCGGCAGCGGTAGTGACCAGCTCAACGGAGGATCGGGGGCCGACACCCTGATCTACAACGTCAGCGAAAACGCCGCAGCGGGCACCAGCGACGTGTACACCGGCGGGGCGGGTGTCGATACGCTCCAGCTCCAGTTCACGCGGACCCAGTGGCTGGAGGCTTCCACCCAGACGCAGATCGCTGCCTATCTGACCCATCTTGCGGCAGTGACCAACGCGAGAACTGGAGAGGTTTCCAATGGCTCGGCCAGCGATTTCGTTTTCAGCTTCGGGTCGTCCACGCTGACCGTCCAGATGACTGAAGTCCTGAGAGTCTTCGTGGACGGGGTAGAGGTGAATCCGGCCAACGAGGCGGTGAAGGCGCTGGGCGATACGGGCGCGACGACCGAAGACGGCTCGGGGATCCAAGTCCACGTGCTGCAGAACGATCTGGTCCCCGACTTGGTCAAGAGCTTGGCGCTGGCCTCGGCGCCGGCCCACGGGACGGCGACGCTCGTTCAACCGGCGATGGGCGATCCGTCGACCTGGTATTTCCAGTACCAGCCCCATACAGCCGATTTTCAATACTTGGCAGCGGGCGAGAGCGCAACCGACACCTTCAGCTACGAGGTGATGGACGCCGATGGTGGTAGGGGACTGGCCGCAGTGACCATCACCATCACCGGCGCCAACGATGGTCCGGTGATCACAGCCCAGGACCTGGCGGGTGCGGTGAGCGAGCAGGTTGCGCCGGCGGGCAATTTGAGCGACAGCGGCGTTATCGGCTTCAGTGACCTGGACCTGAGCGATGTGCACTTGGTGAGCGCCACCGGCACGCCGGTCGGCAGTGTGCTGGGAAGCCTGACAGCGGTCAGGAGCGGCGACACCACGGGGACCGGTACTGGCGGCCAGATCACCTGGACTTACACCGTGGATGCCGCGGCGGTCGAGTACCTGGCCGCTGGTCAGATCCGGGTCGAGAGCTTCACTATCACGGTGAACGATCAGCATGGCGGCATCGTCACTCGGCAGATCGACGTGACCATCACCGGCACCAACGACGCGCCGACGATTGGTACAGCCGATGCCGCTGCGGCGGTGACCGAGGATGCGGCGACGCCGACCCTGGGCGACAGCGGCACGATCACCTTCGACGACGTGGACCTGAGCGATGCGCACAGCGTCAGCGTGGCGGCCGGTCCAGGCAACACGCTGGGCGGTGTCTTGACGGCTGGCGTCAGCGATGCGGCCACGGGCGCGGGCGACGGCACGGTGACGTGGAACTACAGCGTTGCCAACGCGGCCACTCAGTATCTGGCCCAGGGCCAGACGGCGACGGAGACCTTCACCGTCAGCATCGCCGATGGCCACGGCGGCACGGTCCAGCAGCAGATCACTGTGACGGTGACGGGGACCAACGACGTGCCGGTGATCGGCGGCATTGCCGCCGGCACGGTGAGCGAGGATGCCTCGACGCCGAACCTGAGCACCAGCGGTGCATTGACGATCGCCGATGTCGACCAGGGCCAGTCGAACTTCGCACCCCAAACCAGCGTTCCTGGCAGCAACGGCCACGGCAACTTCACGCTGGCGGCCGACGGCAGCTGGACCTACACGGCCGACAACAGCCAAAACGCCATCCAGCAGCTGGGCGCCGGCCAGTCTATCAGCGATAGCTTCACTGCCGTGTCTTCCGACGGCACAGCCAGTCAGATAGTGACGGTGACGATCACCGGCACCAACGACGTGCCGGTGATCGGCGGCGTCGCCAGCGGTGCGGTGAGCGAGGATGCATCGACGCCGAACCTGAGCACCGGCGGTGCATTGACGATTGCCGATGTCGACCAGGGTCAATCGAACTTCGCGCCTCAAGCGAGCACCGCTGGCAGCAACGGCCACGGCAGCTTCACGCTGGCGGCCGATGGCAGCTGGACCTATACGGCCGACAACAGCCAGAGCGCGATTCAGCAGCTTGGTGCAGGTCAATCAATCAGCGACAGCTTCACCGCGGTGTCGTCGGATGGCACCGCCAGCGAGGTGGTGACCGTGACGATTACCGGCACCAACGACGTGCCGGTGATCGGTGGAGTCGCCACCGGCGCGGTGAGCGAGGATGCCTCGACGCCGAACCTGAGCACCAGTGGTGCGCTGACGATTGCCGATGTCGACCAGGGTCAATCGAACTTCGCGCCACAAGCGAGCACTGCCGGCAGCAATGGCTACGGCAGCTTCAACTTGCTGGCTGATGGCAGCTGGAGCTACACGGCCGACAACAGCCAGGCAGCGGTCCAGCAGTTGGGTGCCGGCGAGTCGATCAGCGACAGTTTCACTGCAGTCTCGTCCGATGGAACGGCCAGCCAGCTCGTGACGGTGACGATCACCGGGACCAACGACGTGCCGGTGATCGGCGGCGTCGCCAGCGGCGCGGTGACCGAGGATGCCTCGACACCAAACCTGAGCACCGGCGGTGCGTTAACGATTGCCGATGTCGACCAAGGCCAGTCCAGCCTCACAGCCCAGGCCGGCACTGCCGGCAGCAACGGCTACGGCAGCTTCAACTTGCTGGCTGATGGCACTTGGGCCTACACGGCCGACAACAGCCAAAGCGCGATCCAGCAGCTGGGTGCCGGCCAGTCGCTCAGCGACAGCTTTACTGCCGTCTCGTCCGATGGAACGGCCAGCCAACTCGTGACGGTGACCATCACCGGGACCAACGATGTGCCGGTGATCGGCGGCGTCGCCAGCGGCGCGCTGAGCGAGGATGACTCGACTCCGAACCTGAGCACCGGCGGTGCGTTGACGATCGCCGATGTCGACCAAGGCCAGTCCAGCTTCACAGCCCAGGCCGGCACAGCCGGCAGCAACGCCTATGGCAGCTTCACGCTCGCGGCCGACGGCAACTGGATCTACACCGCCGACAACAGCCAGGCAGCGATCCAGCAACTGGGTGCCGGGGAGTCGCTCAGCGACAGCTTCACCGCAGTGTCCTTCGACGGCACGGCCAGCCAACTCGTGACAGTGACGATCACTGGCACCAACGATGTACCTGTGATTGGTGGTGTCGCCACCGGCGCGGCGAGCGAGGATGCCTCGACGCCGAACCTGAGCACCGGTGGCGCGCTGACGATCGCCGATGTGGATGCGGGCCAGTCGAACTTCGCGCCTCAAGCAAGCACCGCCGGCAGCGGCGGCTACGGCAGCTTCACGCTGGCGGCCGACGGCACTTGGACTTATGCGGCCGACAACAGCCAGGCAGCGATCCAGCAGTTGGGCGCCGGCGAGGCGATCAGCGACAGTTTCACGGCGGTGTCGTTCGATGGGACGGCCAGCCAACTCGTGACTGTGACCATCACCGGGACCAATGACGTTCCGGTGATTGGCGGCGTAGTCAGCGGCGCGGTACAAGAAGACGTTGCGGTGTCCGGTGGCAGCCTCGCGGCCAGTGGGGCGCTGACGATCGCCGATGTGGATGCCGGCCAGTCGAACTTTGCGCCTCAAGCGAGCACTGCCAGCAGCAATGGCTATGGCAGCTTCACGCTCGCGGCCGGCGGCACTTGGACTTATGCGGCTGACAACAACCAAAGCACGATCCAGCAACTTGGCGTCGGTCAATCGATCAGCGACAGCTTCACCGCCGTGTCCTCTGACGGCACGGCCAGCCAGCTCGTGACCGTGACCATTGCCGGGACCAACGATGTACCGGTGATCGGTGGCGTTGCCACCGGCGCGGTGAGCGAGGATGCCTCGACGCCGAACCTGAGCACCAGTGGTGCGCTGACGATTGCCGATGTCGACCAGGGTCAGTCCAACTTCACGCCCCAGGCCGGCACCACCGGCGGCAACGGCTACGGCAATTTCACGCTGGCGGCCGATGGCAGCTGGACCTACACGGCCAACAACAGCCAGGCGGCGATCCAGCAGTTGGGCGCCGGCGAGTCGGTCAGCGATAGCTTCACTGCTGTGTCGTCCGACGGTACGGCCAGCCAGCTCGTGACGGTGACGATCACTGGCACCAATGACGTGCCGGTCATCGGCGGCGTCGCCAGCGGCGCGGTGCAAGAAGATATTGCGGTGGCGGGGGGCAGCCTCGCGGCCAGCGGGGCGTTGACGATCGTCGATGTAGATGCCGGCCAGTCGAACTTCGCGCCCCAAGCGAGTGCCGGCGGCAGCAACGGCTACGGCAGCTTCACATTGGCGGCCGACGGCAACTGGAGCTACACGGCCGACAACAGCCAGGCAGCAATCCAACAGCTGGCCGCAGGTCAATCGCTCAGCGACAGTTTCACGGCAGTGTCGTCCGATGCGACGGCCAGCCAGGTGGTGACGGTGACCATTACCGGGACCAACGATGTGCCGGTCATCGGCGGCGTCGCCAGCGGCGCGGCGCAAGAAGATATTGCGGTGGCGGGGGGCAGCCTTGCGGCCAGCGGCGCGCTGACGATCGCCGATGTGGATGCAGGACAGTCCAGTTTTGCAGCCCAGGCCGGCACCGCCGGCAGCAATGGCTACGGCAGTTTCGCGCTGGCAACCGACGGCAACTGGACCTACACGGCCGACAACAGCCAAAGCGCGATCCAGCAGCTGGGCGCGGGTCAATCGATCAACGACAGGTTCACCGCGGTGTCGTCGGATGGCACCGCCAGCCGGGTGGTGACCGTGACCATTACCGGGACCAACGACGTGCCGGCGATCGGTGGCGTGGCCAGCGGGGCGGTGAGCGAGGACGCCTCGACACCGAACCTGAGCACCGGCGGTGCGCTGACAATTGCCGATGCCGACCAAGGCCAGTCGAACTTCGCGCCCCAAGCGAGTGCCGGCGGCAGCAACGGCTACGGCAGCTTCACGCTGACGGCCGGCGGCAGCTGGACCTACACGGCCAACAACAGCCAGGCGGCGATCCAGCAACTGGGCGCAGGTCAATCGATCAACGACAGCTTCACCGCCGTGTCCTCCGACGGCACGGCGAGCCAGCTCGTGACGGTGACGATCACCGGTACCAATGACGTGCCGGTCATCGGCGGCGTCGCCAGTGGCGCGGTGAGCGAGGATGCCTCGACACCGAACCTGAGCACCGGTGGCGCGCTGACTATCGCGGATGTGGATGCGGGCCAGTCGAACTTCGCGCTCCAAGCAGGCACCGCCGGCAGCAATGGCTACGGCAGCTTCACGCTGGCGGCCAATGGCGCCTGGACCTACACGGCCAACAATGGCCAGGCGGCGATCCAACAGCTGGGCGCGGGTCAATCGATCAACGACAGCTTTACCGCGGTGTCATCCGACGGCACGGCCAGCCGGGTGGTGACCGTGACCATTGCCGGGACCAACGACGTGCCAGTGATTGGTGGCGTCGCGAGCGGTGTGGTGAATGAGGATGCCTCGACGCCGAACCTGAGCACCAACGGTGCGCTGACGATCGCCGATGTCGACACGGGGCAGTCCAGCTTCACAGCCCAGGCCGGCACCGCCGGCAGCAACGGCTACGGCAGCTTCGCGCTGGCGGCCGATGGCAACTGGACCTACACGGCCAACAACAGCCAGGCGGCGATCCAGCAGCTGGGCGCCGGCCAGTCGATCAGCGACAGCTTCACTGCGGTGTCTTCCGACGGGACAGCCAGCCGGGTGGTGACCGTGACCATCGCCGGCACCAACGATGCACCGGTCCTGGGCTCTGCCGCGACACCCGTCCTGGCGGCAGCCAACGAGGACGGCGGCGCACCGGTCGGGGCCGTCGGGACGCTCATATCGAGCCTGGTGAACCTGAATCCGCCAGCCGGCGGCCTCGACAACGTGACCGACGCGGACAACGGCGCCATCACGGGCATCGCGTTGACGGGCGCGAACGCCACCAACGGAAGCTGGTGGTATTCCACCAACGGCGGCGCCAACTGGGCGGCGGTGGGGGCGGTGTCGAACGCGTCCGCACTGCTGCTGGCTGCGAACGCGAACACGCGTGTCTACTTCCAGGGGAATTCGAACTTCAACGGGACGCTCAGCGATGGCATCACCTTCCGCGCCTGGGATCAGACGAGCGGCGCGGCGGGCACCACGGTGAGCACAGTCACGAACGGGAACAGCTCTGCGTTCTCGAGCGCCACCGACACGGCGAGCATCACCGTCAGCGCGGTGAACGACAATCCGGTCGCCGTGGCCGACAGGATCATCGTGTCGGACAGCACGCTCGTCACGCTGTCGGCGAACTCGCTGCTCGGCAACGACACCGACATCGACGGTCTCGCCTTGACAATCACCAGCGTCGGCGGCGCGGTCGGAATTTCCGGCCTGACCCTGGACGCCGCCAACGGCACGATCAGCTTCACCAGCGGCAGCACGGCGGGAGCCACGGCCGGCAGCTTCCAGTACACCGTGTCGGACGGCGCCGGGGGCACCACCACGGCGACGGCGACGATCGACGTCAGGGCCGTGTCCAGCGGCAACGGCGCCGACACGATCGATCTCAGCGCGACCGGCACCTACCAGGCCTCCTTCATCGATAGCCGCGGCGGCGCCGACAACCTGACCGGCGGTGCGGGCGGCGACGTCTTCATCGGCGGGACCGGCAACGCAGCCGATACGCTGATCGGCTCTGCCGGCAACGATCTCCTGATTGGCGGTGACGGCAACGACACACTGTCGGGCGGCGCCGGCAACGATGTGCTGCGTGGTGGCATCGGCAACGGTGACACGATGGACGGCGGCGCCGGCAGCGAAGACCTGCTGGACTTCTCGGACGGTACCGTGGCAGTCAATTTCACGCTGGTCCAGAGTGCCGTATCGACCGGCATCGCCAACGGCACCGGCGGGCTCGGCAACAACGACACCTACCAGAACATCGAAGGCGTGATCGGAACGGGCCTGGCCGACACCCTCACCGGCAGCGCCTCGAACGACATCATCCGCGGCGGCGCCGGCAACGACACGCTCGATGGAGCAGGGGGCACCGGTGACCTGCTCGACTTCTCCGACGGCACCGCCGGCCTCACGTTCACGCTGACGCAAAGCAGCAGCACGACAAGCTTCAATGCCAGCGCCGCCGGGCTCGGCACCGACGGCTACAAGAACTTCGAGGGCGTCATCGGCACGGCCTTCGGCGACACGATCACCGGTTCGGCGTCGAACGACCAATTGCGCGGCGGCGGCGGCAACGACGTGATCAACGGCCTTGCGGGCGACGACCGCATCGTCGGTGGGGCCGGCGCCGACATACTCACCGGCGGCGCGGACAACGACACCTTCGTCTTCGACTCGGCACCCAACGCGGTGGATTCGGTCACCGACTTCGATGCTTCGGGATCAGCGGCGAGCGGCGACCTGATCGAACTGTCGCGCGGGACGTTCACGGCCCTCACGACCGCCAGCGGAAACACGCTGTCGGCGGCCGAGTTTGCGTCCCTGAACGGCGGTGGTGCGGGAGACACGGTGGGCGCGGGCGTGCACGTGATCTACGACAGTGCGACGGGCAACCTGTACTACGACACCGACGGCCTGGGCGCCGCGAACCGCACGCTGGTGGCGACGTTGGCGCTGAGCAACCCGGCCGACACCTTCGACAGCAACGACATCAAGGCCGGCGTGTGAGAGCCCGCTTGTCGCGCGCGGATGCGGGTGGCGGCACACGAGAGAAATCGACATGAAGCCTCTTTTCCAGCTTCTCGAGCGACCGCTTCTTTTTGTCGCGGGCTTCTCGTTCTTCGTGAACCTGCTGCTGCTCGCCCCCGCGCTCTTCATGCTGCAGGTCTTCGACCGCGTGCTGACGAGCCAGAGCCGGGAGACGCTGCTGATGCTGTTGCTTGGCGTTGGCGTGGCGCTCGGCCTGATGCTGGTGCTGGACTACCTGCGCAGCCGGCTGCAGGGCGTCGCGGGGAACCTGATCGCCGATCAGCTGTCCCCGGTGGTGGCCAAGGCCGTGCTGGTGCGCACGGCGCGCCGCGCCGAGCGCGCGCCCTGCGAAGGCTTGCGCGACGTCGCGGCGCTGCGCAACCTGTTTTCCTCCCAGGGGCTGCTGGCCCTGTTCGATGTGCCATGGGCATTCGTCTATGTCGCGGTCATCTGGCTGGCGCATCCGATGCTCGGCATGGCTGCGGCGGCCGCGTCGGTGCTGATGCTTGTGCTTGCCGTGGTGAACGACCGCATCACGCGCCGCGATATCGAAGCCCTGCAGAAGGAAGCCGCCAGGGCCACGCGCTACCTCGAATCCTCGATGCAGAACGCAGAACTGGCGCAGTCGCTCGGAATGGGGGAGGCGGTGATCGGGCGCTGGCGGAACCTCAACGCCGGCGTCGCCGCGTTGCAGGGCCCGACCGCGCGCAAGTCGGTGGCGATGGCCGCGCTCACGCGCACCACGCGCCAGACGGTGCAGGTCCTGTTGCAGGCACTGGGCGCCTACCTCGTCATCACGGGCGAAGGCACGCCGGGCATCCTGGTGGCCTGCACCATCCTGCTCGGCCGGGCGCTGGGGCCGGTCGAGCAGGTGGTGGGAAGTTGGCGCGTGCTGGCCGAGGGGCGCCTGGCCTTCGCGCGCCTGTCCGAGGTCCTGGGCGCCGCCGAGCGCCAGCCGCCACGCATGGCGCTGCCGGCGCCGAGCGGCCGCCTGCACGTGGAGGGCCTCGTGTTCCGGTCGTCGCAGGGCGAGCGGATGATTCTCGCCGGCGTCTCGCTGAGCCTGGAGCCCGGCGAGTCGCTGGCCATCACCGGCCCCAGCGGTGCCGGCAAGTCGACCCTGGTGCGCCTGTTGACTGGTCTGTGGGGGCCCCATGCCGGTGTCGTGCGTCTGGACGATGTCGACCTTGCACAATGGCCGCGCGAAGAACTCGGCCCCTGGCTCGGCTATGTGCCGCAGGATGTCGAGTTGTTCGCCGGCACTGTTGCCGACAACATCGCTCGGCTGGGCGAGGTCGACCCGGACAAGGTGGTGCAAGCGGCGCAGCGCGCCGGCGTGCATGCGCTGATCCTGACGCTGCCCGAGGGCTACGACACCGTCGTCGACCACATGGGCGTGATGCTGTCGCCGGGCCAGCGCCAGCGCATCGCGCTGGCCCGCGCGCTCTACGGCAACCCCAAGCTGCTGGTGCTGGACGAGCCCAACTCCAACCTGGATGGGGCGGGCGAACTGGCGCTGGGCGAGGCCTTGAAGGCGCTGCGCGGGCAGATCACGGTGATTGTCGTCACGCACCGCAGCGCACTGGTGCAGCACATGGACAAGCTGCTGGTGCTGGAGGCCGGACGCGTCAAGCAGTACGGACCGGTGGCGGAGGTCATGCAGTCGATCAAGCGGAACGGCCAGAACACGGGCGGGGCGCAGGTGGTAATGATGCCGCGCCCTGCGGAGAAGGTGTCATGAACTACACCGCGCATGCCATCGCGGCCAACGACCCCCTGGCGCTCCATGTGCGCGAAGCGCGCCGCCTGACGCACTGGGGCCTGGCCATGCTGGTCTGCGGACTGTTGCCGGCCGCTGCATGGCTGGGCTTTGCGCCGCTGTCTTCGGCCGTCGTGGCGCAGGCCTATGTCAAGGTGGACCTGAACCGGCGGCCGGTACAGCATGCCGAAGGCGGCATCGTGCGCGAGGTCCTGGTGCGCGACGGCCAGCATGTGCGGAAGGGAGAGCCCTTGCTGGTGCTGGGTGATGTCTCGGTCGATGCCGACCGCAACAGGCTGGACCACCGCGTCAAGACCGAGCGCGCCAGCCTCGCGCGGCTGGACGCGGAGCAGACCATGGCGCGCGCGATCGCTTTCCCTCCCGACGTGGTCGAGACCGCGGTCGCGGATCCGCGCCTGGCGGCGCAGTTGGACAAGGAGCGCGCATTGTTCGAGGCGCGGCGCGACGCGCTGGTGGGGCAGGTGCGCCTGCTGCGCTCGCAGCGCGAGAAGGTGGCCGAGGAAATCGTCGCGCTGCGCGCCCAGATCGCGCAGGCGAGCGAGTCGATGAAGTTTCAGAAGAGCGATCTGGAGACCAACCGCAAGCTGCTCAAGGACGGCTTCGTCTCGGCCGCGCGCATCGCGCAGTTCGAAGGCACCGTGGCCGACTACGGCGTGAAGATCGAGGAGCGGCGCGCGGAGCTGGCACGTGCCGAGCAGCGCACGGTCGATGCCGACCTGCGCATCCGCTCGCTGGAGAGCGACTACCGCCAGCAGGCGAGCGACCAGCTCAAGGTCACGGCAGCCCGGCTGGCCGAGATCGAGCAGGAGCGGCGCAAGTCGACCGACGCCTCGGCGCGTCAGGTGATCACGGCGCCAGCCAGCGGCGAGATCATCGATCTGAAGTATTCGACGCCTGGCGCAGTGATCCCGCCGCGCGAGACCATCGCCGATGTCGTGCCGGACGACAGCCGACTGATGACCGACGCGCGCGTGCGTCCCGAGGACATCGGCCGCGTTCAGCGCGGGCAGGCGGCCGACATCCGCTTCACGGCATTCAAATACCGTACCACGCAACTGGTGCACGGCAAGGTGGTTTACGTATCGGGTGACCGCCTGATCGACCGTGCGACCAATGCGCCCTACTACTCGGTGCTGGTCGAGGCCGATCCGGCTTCGCTCGCGACTGCGGGAGACCTGAAGCTGCTCGCCGGCATGCCCGCCGAGATCTATCTGCAGGGGGAGGAGCGCACAGCCCTCCAGTACCTGGTGGAGCCGATCACCCAGGTGTTGCGCCATGCTGCCCGCGAGCGCTGACGCACCCTGTTGAGCAGCAGGTGCGCGCCTTGGGCGCGACCTGGTTGGACCGGAATCTCATGGTCGACATGGGCTTGGCGGACCGGGGTTTGGGCACCGAAGCACGGGATGCGATGCGGGTCTTGGAGTTGACCGCCGTCATCTCGTCGTACTCGGCCTCGCTGATCTCGGTCATCGGCTTCTTGAGCACCTTGCCCACGGTGTTGATGGCGATGTCCGGTCTTCCGACGGCGGCCATCGTGTCGGCGAACAGCTTCTCCACCGCGGCGGCCGTCGTCAAGTTGGCCTGCAGGGCCACGGCCTTGGCGCCTGCCTTTTCGATGGCCGCCACAGTCTTGTCGGCTTCGCCCTTGCTGACTGCGCTGTTGTAGTGGACGGCGACGGCCTTGGGCCCTTGCTTGGCCAAGTCGAGCGCAATCAGCCCGCCGAGGTTCTTGGCGCCACCTGCGATGAGGACGGTCTTGCCTTGAATGGAATGATCTGCCATGTCGATCTCCTTGGTTGAACATGACAAAAATGGGAGTTTAGGTAGCACTGCGCAGGAGATCAGCCACCGCTGGCTGGATAGATTGTCCAGAAATCAAGTCCAATCCCCGGGCGTGATTTCTCGCGATCTGCTGTATGCCGGAGTCCCATGACCATCAGTCCAGCATGAGGCAGTTGTCGGCGGTCCAGCCGTAAAGCCACTCCATTGCATCGTGGAAACGCTCGGGTGTGCGGCCCTTCCAGAGATCGTTACGCACCTGGCGCTCGACCCCTTGGAATGGAAGATGTGGTGCGCAGTCAGCCGTGTCTTCCCTTTCACAGGGCATTCGCGTGACGCTTGTTATCGCGAGCTGAGTGAGCGCTCATCTGCAACATAGTGCTGGCCATGTTTGTTCGACGAAGCTGGCCTCGTGAAAGCTGCTGCATGGGGAGACGGAGCGACTGTTCCGTGCGATGAAGCGAGCGCCCGAACTTCTTTCTGCCCGATGTACACCGAAGAGGAGCGTGACTTTCTGTGCCCGATATGCGAATTGGGTGCAGCGGCGCAGCCAAACGTCGGTGGGACTGGCGGCCAGTGCCAGCGCCTTCACCGCCGAGCACTTCCAGCTGTCGTGGCGCCATCGGTATGCATTCACGGCCATGAAGTAGTACACCAGGACGCGCTGAGCCCGATGGCGTTAGTGCTCAAGATTGGCGAGACGATCTACTCTGGCGTCGGGCTCGTTGGGGTTCCTAAGTTGCCGGCCGCCGTTCTGGGGAACAGTCGGTTGGCACCCTGCGCGACGCTCCGAGACTGACAATGAGAAACGCGACCTAAGCTCTTAGAGTCGTGCCTTGGCCGCCAACTCGGCCACGGACACGCCGAGGCCGGCGGCGATCTGTACAACGGTCATCACGCCAGGGTTTTGCATCCCCCTTTCGATGCTGCTCATGTAAGAGCGATCGACGTGGCTGCGATGCGCAAGTTCTTCTTGTGAAATGCCATGTGTCTTGCGCAATGCCTTGATGGCGGTGCCAAGCGCCAACAGCGCTGGGTCGAGCGCATGTTTGGGCGAGGCAATTGGCATGGACAAATGCTCTCGCCTTGCGTACGATTGAACCACGGATGATCTTCCACATACTGACCTCCTCTTCTATGTACAGCGTCGCCTCCAGGTCGGTTCCTGTCCGCAGAGGCTGCTTTGTTGTCGCATGACGCGCAGACTCGCAGCCTCTCCACTACCAACTGCTCATCCCCTGCGGCTGCCGGCGTCGGTCACCCGTGTTCGATCGGGGCGGCCCGCACCCGTCGTGCGCAGCATGTCCGCGGCGCGCATCGGCGCGCAGGTGAAGGCGCTGCGCATGGCGGCTGATGTATCCGGTGGAGCGCTGGCGAAGACCTCGGGGATTTCGGCCTCGATGCTCTCGCGCATCGAGCGCGGTCTGGTCTCGCCGTCGGTGGAGACCCTGGAGCGTCTCGCGAATGGTCTAGGGGTGCCGGCGTCGCGCTTCTTCGGGGACCAGGCGCGGCGCACGGACTTCTGCCATGTGCGCGCGAGGCAGGGCGTTGTCGTCGATCGGATCGGTGCGGTCTCCGACTACCGCTACGAGCTGCTGGGCCACCTGCTGTCGGGCAACCTGTTCGTCGAGCCCTATCTGGTCACGCTGTTGCCCGGTGCCGATCCCTACGTGACCTTCCAGCACCCGGGCCTCAAGTTCCTGTACTTCCTGTCCGGGGAGGTCAGCTACCGCTATGGCGGCAGGACTGTGGAGGTGAGGGAGGGGGACGCGCTGCTGTTCGATGCAACCGCGCTGCACGGGATCGAAGCCATTCAGAACGGGCCGGTGTCGTACCTGTCGGTGGTTTTCACGCTGCGCGAGTGAGTCGAATGTTCCATCCCATCCGGTCGAGCCCCACCGGATCGTTCGATGGCTCGCACGCTCATTGCGCCGCGCCGGTCTTTTATGCATTCCTTCGATGTTCGGCATGCCGAACGCCAGGGCGTTGTGGGTGGCGCTCTTTGGGGTCGAGTGCAAATCTCAACTAGCAGGCTTCATGCGACGCAGGTGAGCCAGCATTTCCTCACGGACCACGCCGGTGATGTGGCTGCGCTTCCCGTTTTCGAGCATCCCCAGGCGCCGCGCGACGGGCCGCCCCGGCAGTTGCAGCACGCAGAGCGCAGGGTCGCTTTCCCAGTCGAAGTTCTTGAGCAGCGGCGCCATGGTGAAACCCACGTTCTTGCGCACCAACTCCGCAATGGCGAGCAATGAATTGAGCTCCAGGAACTCCTTGGGGACCAGCTGCAGCCGCCGCAGGATGCGGTCGATGCGCGCGCCAGTCGGCGTGCGCCGGTCGAAGCGAATGAAGGGATGGACGGCGAACAGGCTGGTGATGTGGGTATCGGGCCTGGCGATATCCGAATTGGCGATGACGGTGAGCGTCTCTTCATAGCAAGGCGTCCACAGCAGCCCCGGCGTGTCGGGCCATTGCCGCTCGACGACGACGGCCGCGTCGAGCTCGCCGCTGGCCACGTCCTGCATCAGCTGCGATTGCTGTCGCACCCGCAGTTCGACTTCGAGGTTCGGGTGCAGCGACTTGAGCACCGCGAGCGCGCTCGACAGCAACCCCATGGCCGAGATGAGCGAACCGAGCTTGATGGTCCCCGCGATCTGCCGCTGGTCTTGCAGTTCGCGCCGCATCGATTCGTATTGCGCGAGCAACTCTTCGGCGCGCGGCAGGAGCAGGTGGCCCGCGGGGCTCAGCACCATCGTGCGGCCTGTCTTGTCGAACAGCGTCTTCTTCATTTCCGCTTCCAGCGCGCGCATCTGCTGGCCGACGGCGGCCTGGGTCAGCGCCACCTGTTCGGCAGCCGCGGCGAAGGAGCCGCCACGCGCTGCGGCAACAAAGGTGCGAAGAAAACGAATGGTGCTCACGTCAGAAAGATAAACAAATTCTTTATCGACTCTAAATGATTTTCAAATTTATTTTTTTGCGCGCCTGGAAAACAATGTGGCTACTGCTTTCGCGCTACTGCTCTTGCGCGGTGTGGTGGTGATAACCGCAAGCCAATGACCACTCCTGAATATTTTCCCCTTGTCGATGTTTCCGGTGCGCCATATGCGCGCGGCGTGCAGCACGGCCGTGCCGTGCCCGAGCGAGTGGCCGGAGGCGTGGCGCTCTACCGCGCCCAACTGGGCCGGCGCGGCTTGGACGACGCCACCATCGGCCAGCTCGCGCGATCGATGCTGCCGATCATCGAGGCCTACGACACCACCTACCTCGAGGAGATGCGCGGCATCGCCGAGGGCGCAGGGGTCTCGCTCGAGGACGTGGTGATGATCAACTGCCGCACCGAGATGCTGTTCGGCTATGCCGACATGAAGCAAGACGCCGCGGCATCGGCGGACGCGGCAGCGAGCGAAGACGGCGACTGTACCGGCCTGGTCGTGCTGCCGGCGCGTTCGGCCACCGGGCGGCTCATGCACGCCCACAACTGGGACTGGCGCCAGGAGTGCGTCGACACCGGCATCGTGCTGCGCATCCGCGGCGAGAGCGGCCCTGACATGCTCACCTTCACCGAAGCCGGCGCCCTGGCGCGCCATGGCTTCAACAGCCACGGCGTCTCGCTCACCGGCAATTCGCTGACCTGCGACGAAGACTTCCGCCGGGGCCCCGGCGTGCCGCTGGTGCTGCTGCGCCGCCGCGTGCTCGAAGCGGCCAACCTCGCGCAGGCCATGAAGACCATCTGGGTGTCGAAGCGCTATTGCGCCAACAACATGATCCTGGCGCAGTCCACCGGCAACGACGGCTCGGGCATCAGCCTGGAGACGTCGCCCGGCGAGATCTTCTGGACCTTGCCGGAGAACGGCCTGCTGGTGCATGCCAACCACTGGATGTCTCCTTCCGCCTTGATGAAGCTGCGCGACCCCGGCCTGCCGCAGCGGCCCGACAGCATCTACCGCCAGCATCGCGTGGAAAACGCGCTCGGCCGCATCGAGGGGCGCATCGACTGGACACACGTGAAGGGGGCACTGGCCGACGAATTCGGCAAACCCGACGGCGTGCTGCGCACGCCCAAGCCGGCGGATTTCAGCAGCATTTCGGCCACCGTGGCCACCACGCTCATGGATGCGGCCGCTCGCGTGATGTGGGTGGCGCGCAAGCCGTACGAGGCGCGCAACTTCCGGGAGTACACGCTGTAGTTGCGGCCTGCCGCCGCTTTTCCTCTCTTCATTCGCAGAACGCTTTCATGACAAAGAACATCGAGGTCCCTGCCGGCCTGGCCGAGCGCCGCGCCCGCGCCGTCTACGACCTGGGCCTGAGCACCATCTATGCGTCGCGGGCCGATGCACGGTTCTCATACTGCACCTATGTGCCCGAGCACATCGGCCAGCCCGGCACGCGGCCGATGCAGCTGGTGGTGGTGGTGCACGGCACCGGCCGCGCCTTCGTCAACTACCGCGAGGCCTTCAGCGGCTTCGCCAAGTGGAACGACTGCATCGTGCTGTGTCCGCTGTTTCCGGCCGGCGTGCGCGGCGACGGCAACCGCGACGGCTTCAAGCACCTGGTCGAGGCCGACATCCACTACGACCGGATCCTGCTGGACATGGTGGCCGAGGTGGGCGAGAAATTCGCCTCTGACTTCAGCCGCTTTGCGCTGTTCGGCTACTCGGGCGGCGGGCAGTTCGTCAACCGCTTTGCCATGCTGCATCCGGAGCACTTGTGGGCGGCGTCGATCGGCGCGCCCGGCTCCGTTACGCTGATCGATCCGGCGCAGGGCTGGTGGGTCGGCACGAAGGACTTCGAGACCCGTTTCGGCAAGCCGATGAACCTGCAAGCGCTGCGCCGCCTGCCCGTGCACATGGTCGCGGGCAAGGCGGACATCGAGACCTGGGAGATCACGCACCGCGAGGGCGGCAAGTTCTTCATGCCGGGCGCCAATGAGACGGGCCGCACGCGGCCCGAGCGCCTCGAAGCGCTGCGCCGTTCTTTCGAGGCCGCTGGCGTGAAGGTTGCGTTCGACCTGCTCGACAACGTGCCGCACAACGGGCTGGCCTGCGTGGGACATGTGCAAGACTTCTTCGCAAAGGCGCTGCACGACCTGCGCGCCGTGGCCTCGGCGGCCTGACACCCACCCCACACACCAGAAAGAAGGCCCATGTTCCGCTTCGCCGCGGCCCGCATCGCGATGGCGATTCCCACGCTGCTCATCGTGGCGGTGTCGGTGTTCGTCCTGATACGGCTCATTCCAGGCGACCCCGCGCAGCTGCTGCTCGGCGACCTGGCCACGCCCGCCAGCCTCGCCGACCTGCGCGCCCGCCTGGGGCTCGACCGCCCGCTGGCGGCGCAGTTCGGCATCTGGTTCGGCCACGTGCTGAAAGGCGACCTGGGCCTCTCGATCAACAGCGGCCAGGACGTGCTCTCGCTCGTGGCCGACCGCTTCCTGGTCAGCGGCCGCATCGTGCTGGTGGCCGTGGCGCTGGCCGCGATGGTGGCGGTGCCCGCCGGCATGATCGCCGCGTGGAAGCACAACCGCGCGCCCGACCTGCTGCTGGTGGGCTCGGCCACGCTGCTGGTGTCGATTCCGACGTTCTGGCTCGGCCTGCTGTTGCTGCTGCTGTTCGGCCTCCAGCTCGGCTGGCTGCCGGTGGTGGGCTACGTGGGCATTGCCGAAGACTGGAAGAACGGACTGCTCTACCTCGCGCTGCCGGTGCTCACGCTTTTCCTGCACGAGATCGGCGTGCTCATGCGCATGGCCCGCGCCAGTACGCTGGAGGTGCTGCGGCTCGACTACATCACGCATGCGCGCGCCAAGGGCCTGTCGGAGCGCGCGGTGCTGGTGCGCCATGCCTTCAAGAACGCGTTCGGCCCGACCTGGACGTTGATCGGCCTGGTGCTGGGCAACCTGCTCGGCGGCATCGCGGTCGTCGAGACGGTGTTCACCATTCCCGGGCTCGGCCGGCTGCTGGTCGACGCGATCTTCGCGCGCGACTACCCGGTGATCCAGGGGTGCCTGCTGTTCGTGGCGGTGATCTACGTGGTGGTGAACCTCGTCATCGATCTTTGCTATCCCTTGTTCGACCCTCGCGTCACTGTCGAATGACTGCCAGGAAACGCCTACCCCTCAATGCCCTGATCGGCATCGCCATCGTCGGTGCGATCGTCACGGCGGCGCTCGTCAGCCTGGCGTGGACGCCGCACGATCCGCTGCGCATCAATTTCGGCGCGCGGCTCAAGCTGCCCGGAGGCCGGTATCTGCTGGGCACCGACGAGTTCGGCCGTGACGAGCTGTCGCGCCTGATGGCTGGCGCCGCCACCAGCGTGTGGATCGCGGTACTGACCGTCACCTTCTCCATCGTGGCAGGCAGCATCGTCGGCGTGCTGACGGGCTTCCTGCGCGGCTGGACCGATCGCATCGTGATGGCCTTCAACAACGCCCTGCTGGCGTTCCCAGGCCTGCTGCTGGCGCTGGGGCTGCTGGCGGTGGTAGGCGCCAACCAATACGGCATCGTGCTGGCGCTCGGGCTCGCCTACACGCCCTCGGTGACGCGCATCGTGCGCGGCACGGTGCTGTCGCTGCGCGAGAAGGAGTTCATCGAATCGTCGCGCGTGCTCGGCAACTCCGAGCTTTACACGATGGCGCGCCACGTGCTGCCCAACTGCACCGCGCCGCTCACCGTGCTGGCCACCTCGATGTTCGGCTGGGTGATCCTGGCCGAAAGCGCGCTCTCGTTCCTCGGGCTCGGCGTGCCGCCGCCGGCGCCGACCTGGGGCAACATGCTGGCGTCGGCGCGCCCGTTCATGGCGCAGGCCAGCTACCTTTCCATCCTTCCGGGCCTGTGCATCGCGCTGACGCTGCTCGGCATCAATCTGCTGGGCGACGCGGTGCGCGACTGGCTCGATCCGCGCATGAAGGGTGTGCAATGACGACAACTCCCCTGGTCAGCGTGGAGGGCCTGACGCTCGCGGTCGGCATGGGCGGCCGCGAGATCGTGCACCAGGTGTCCTTCGACATCGCGCCGGGCGAGATGGTCGGCATCGTCGGCGAGTCTGGCAGCGGCAAGACGCAGGCCGCGCGCGCGCTGATGGGCCTGACGCCGCCGCCGCTGGTGCGCACGGCCGGCCGCATTCTTTTCGATGGCGAGGACCTGGCGCTTGCCAGAACTTCGCGCTTGCGCGAGCTGCGCGGCGCCCGCGTCGGCATGGTGTTCCAGGAGCCGATGACGTCGCTGAACCCCTCGATGACCATCGGCAAGCAGTTGGACGAAGCGCTTGCGCTGCACCGCAGCCATCTCTCGGCCGGCGATCGGCAGACGCGCATCCTCGACATGCTGGCACGCGTGGGCATCCGCGATCCCCAGGGCGCGTGCACGGCCTGGCCCCATGAGTTCTCGGGCGGCATGCGCCAGCGCATGATGCTGGCTTCGGTCATGCTGCTGGAGCCGGCGCTGCTGATCGCCGATGAGCCGACCACCGCACTCGACGCGGTGGTGCAGCGCGACGTGCTGGAGCTCATGGTCGGCCTGACGCGCGAGCACCGCACGGCCGTGCTGATGATCAGCCATGATCTGCCGATGGTCGCGCGCTTCACGCAGCGCATGGTCGTGATGCGGCACGGCGAAGTGAAGGAAACCGGCAACACCGACGACCTGCTCGCGCACCCGAAGCATCCCTACACCCGCGAGTTGCTGCGGGCCATGCCGCGGCGGCGGCCCGCGCGGCAGGTGGTGGACGAAGCGCCCATCGTTGAGGTGCGCAACCTCGTGGTCGACTATCCCGGCCATCGCCGGCTGTTCGCCAAGGGGGCGCCCAAGCGTGCGCTGCACGGCATCGATCTGGTGGTGCGCCCGCGCGAGGTGGTGGCCGTCGTCGGCGGCTCGGGCTCCGGCAAGACCACGCTGGGCCGCAGCATTGCCGGCCTGCTGAAACCGAGCGGCGGCGAGATCCTTTTTCGGGGGCGTCCCATCGCGCGCTCGGATGCCGGCTGGTTCGACTACCGGCTGCAATGCCAGATGGTGTTCCAGGATCCGTACGCCTCGCTCGACCCGCGCATGACGGTCGGCCAGCTCGTCGGCGAGGGGCTGCGGCTGGTCAATGGCATGTCGCCCGCCGAGAAGGCAAGGCGCGTGGCCGAGGTGCTCGATGAAGTCGGCCTTGGCACCGCCTTTGCACCGCGCCATGCGCACGAACTTTCAGGGGGCCAGCGGCAGCGCGTGGCCATCGCGCGCGCGCTCGTGCGCCGGCCCGCCTTCGTGATCGCCGACGAGCCGGTGTCGGCGCTCGACGTGACGGTGCGCGCGCAGGTGCTCGAGCTGTTTGCCGAGCTGCAGAAGCGTCACGGCTTTTCGTGCCTCTTCATCAGCCACGACCTCGGCGTGGTCGAGCAGGTGGCCGACCGGGTGATCGTGATGCAGGACGGCCGCATCGTCGAGCAGGGCGCGCGCGACACCGTGTTCGACGCGCCGCGGCAGGACTACACGCGCAGGCTGCTCTCTGCGATTCCCGCGCTGGAGCCGACCGGCGCCGGCGGCGTGCGGTTGCGCTGGCGCTTCGGCGCGGAGGCCGAACGCCAGGCCGAAACCAGCAAGGGGGGCCCCGTCCCGTCCTTCGCCTGACCGACCTCCTTTTTTGAATCTGTCTGCAGGAGTACTTCATGCCCCATTCCTTCTTCCGTCTGGCAGCCATGGCCGGTGCCGGCCTCGCCTGCGCCGCGGCACTCGCGCAAACCACCGTGACGGTCGCGCAGCCGGCGGACATCCGTTCCACCAATCCCGGCGTCAATCGCGACAACACCACCGACGGCATCGTGCTCAACATGGTCGAAGGGCTCGTGGGCTACCGGCAGGACGGCAGCGTGGGACCGCTGCTCGCGCAATCGGTCGACGTCTCCAAGGATGGGCTGACCTACACTTTCAAGCTGCGCAAGGGCGTCAAGTTCCACAACGACGCGCCGCTCACCTCGGCCGAAGTCGCCTGGAGCTGGAAGCGCTACATGGACCCGAAGACCGACTGGCGCTGCCTCAGCGAGTACGACGGGCGCAACGGCCTCAAGGTGGTGGACGCCGCAACGCCCGACGACGCCACCTTCGTGCTGAAGATCAACCGTCCCTCGGCCGTGTTCCTCGATACGCTGGCGCGCTCCGACTGCGGCATGACGGCCATCCTGCATCCGAGCTCGGTCAAGCCCGACGGCAGCTGGGACAAGCCCGTGGGAACCGGCCCGTTCAAGTTCGGCGAATGGAAGCGCGGCGAGTACGTCACGGTGACCGCGTTCAAGGGCTACACCTCGTCGCCGGGCGCCACCAAGGCCGATGGCTACGTGGGCCTGAAGGCGCCGCTCGTGGACACGGTGCGCTTCCTGGTTGTGCCCGACGCGGCCACCGCCGCGGCCGGCCTCAAGTCCGGAGCCATCGACGCCGGCCAGATCACATCGAGCGATGCGCAGGAGCTCAAGGCCGATCGCAACCTCGTCGTGCAGGCACCCACCGAGGCGGTGAAGAACACGCTGCTCTTCCAGACGCGCGATCCGCTGCTGAAGAACGTGAAGCTGCGTCAGGCGATCGCGGCCTCGCTCGACATGGAGCAGATCGTCGCGGCCGCATCCGAAGGCCTGGGTTCGGTCAACAACTCGGCGATTCACAAGGGCTCGGCCTTTTACGGCGCGGCCGAAAAGAAGGGCTTCCATTACGACCCCGCCCTGGCCGCGAAGCTGCTGCGCGAGGCCGGCTACAAGAACGAGAAGATCACCATCCAGACCAACAAGCGCGCCCATGTGCCGAGCTACACCGTGGCGGTGCTGGCGCAGGCGATGATGCAATCGGTGGGGATCAACGCGCAGATCGAAGTGCTGGAATGGGCCACGCAGCTCGACCGGTACAACAGCGGGAACTACCAGATGAGCTCGTTCAGCTATTCGTCACGGCTCGATCCCGCGCTGAGCTACGAGCAGTTCTCCGGGCCGAAGGACAAGCAGGCGCGCAAGGTGTGGGAAGACCCGCAGGCGCTGAAGCTGCTCGACGAGAGCTTCACCGAGACCGACCGGGCAAAGCGCCAGGCGCTGTTCGACCAGCTCCACGCATTGATGATCCAGCAGGTCCCGATGATCATGCTGTTCAACGGCATCGACGCCTGGGGCGTGCGCAAGCGCCTCGCCGGGTTTTCGGTATGGGAAGGCAAGCCGCGGCTGTGGGGGGTGTCGGCCGCGGCCAAGGCGGGCTGAAGCAAGACCTTCGTCGGGGCGGCCCGACGAACTGCTTGGAGCCGCTGCACGCACGACCAACGAACGGGCCCGCAGCCTGATGGCCTCGAGCAAATCGCCAGCCCTGTTCTTCTGACTTCCAATCGGATTCTCCCGTGTCCAAGGCACATCGGCAGACTTCACGCGCGCCGCATCTCTCGCCGTCCTTCCGATCGGCTCGGACGGCATCGCCCATGCGCGGCGCGGAGGCGACCTGGAGATCCTACCTGGCCAGGCAGGACGCGAACTCTCTCGGCATCCGCTGCCCGTCGAGCAATGTCGTTGACCTGCTCGGCGGCGCCGAAACGGACCCGTGCCTTCGCATGGTCGACCGCTCCCGCAGCGCCATGACCCAGGGCCCGCACCGGCTGGCCCGAGGGCGTACGCACTTCGACTGCCCGAAGGGCCGCGTCGGCAGAAAGGGCGCAACGTACTTTGCGCGGCGGTCGTATGGAGCGCGCTGTACCTGCAGGCCTGGCCGACCGCGACGGCTCCGCGGAAATACTTCACGCATCTCGGCCTCTGCTCGCGGGAGCTGTGTGACTGCGTAACAACACTCTCGCAAATGATGTACTCCTAGGTCGCCGAAATGCCAAAAAGTTCTCATAACCCTTTCGAAGTGGCATTGTTACACTTGTTAAGATTTGAGCATGATTTCAATTTGTCAATTAACACCATTTTGGTGCAGAGCAGTGCGATGCGGGGGCGAAGTTAGCGAAAGCCTTCGTGTTCGTCGACAAAAAGAATGACGGAATTCTGGCTTGAGAATAAAAACAGTGCGCCGTTTCCACGGCGACAATGCCAGAACGCGGGCCAAATAAATAAATAGATTGCCTGCGAGATTGGATGAGTGCCGAGCAGATATGGAGGCACTTCGGTGGTGGAGACAAATCAGGGTGATTGCGTGATCGACAGCATGCGGGAAAAGAATTCCGCGCTGCACGACGCGATTGCTTGCCTGCAGATCTCCGTTCACAGAAGCGCTTTTTATCGAGCTGAAACGCCGCCATTCCAGAGGAGAAGCTGGAAAGCGCAGGCGTTCCGCTCAGGTTCGGAAAATCATGGATTTATTGATGTCGGATGTGCGGCTGTTCGTGAAAGCCGTCGAAGTGGGAGGGTTGACGCAAGCGGCCGACGCACTGAGCGTGCCCAAGGCATCCGCGTCCCGGCAGCTCAAGAGGCTGGAGGCCTTGGTCGGCCACACGCTCCTGCACCGGGGGGCAGGTCGTTTCGGTCTCACCGGGGAAGGGCGCGAGTTCCTTTCCACGGCGAAGGAAGTTCTGGAGGCAGTGAACCAGGCGCTCTCGCGGCTCTCCGACACCAACGAAGCCCTGACAGGCCAACTGCGGATCTCGGTTCCCGGCTATCTCGGCCGCGAACTGCTCTCCTCGCACCTGTCGGGCTTCATGGCCGCGCATCCCCTGCTCAAACTCACTGTCGACGTGAACTCCGGTCGCGTGGATCTGTTTCGTGAAGATGCCGACGTGGCCATCCGGGTGGGGCTCGAAGGCTGCGAAGATCTCGTCGCGAGACGCATCAAGAGGCAGATCCTTGTCCTGTGCGCCGCACCCTGGTATCTCGAGCGCCATCCGGCGATCGAGAAGGTCGACGATCTCGCGGGACACTTTTTTCTGACCTGTGGTCCGGAGCGGCAGGCGATGGAAATGGTCGTTCCAGGCCTTGACCGGGAGCACATCGTCAGGGCCGCGCGCGTATTCCGGGCCAACGATCCGGAATTGCTGCTGAGACTCGCCTGCTCGGCCGGCGGGATCGCCTTGGTCCCTCTTCTTTGTGCCAAAGCCGAGATTCAGGGCGGCTCTTTGGTCGCAGTCCTTCCGTCGTTCGAGCTGATGCCGGAAGAATTGAATCTGACGTATTTGCCCGCGCGGCGCAATACTCGAAAAATCAGAGCCTTCGTTGACTTCATATCCAAGGCGCTAGAGCAAGCCTGATTTGCGCCTTTGCCGCATCGGAGATCTTCGTGACTCCGGCGGTTTCTCCACGTTCCATTTTTTAACGGCGATGCAGCCGGGCTTCTGCACGCCCCTGCATTGCCCTAGGCAGTTCCACGCATTGGCAGTTCCAAAATTGAAACCTCCATTTTCAAAATTGGAATCCTGTTTTTTGTAGCCGCCGCGGGCAAAATCGGTGTTGGTTACAAGTGAAAGTGAACGTACATTTCTGCGGATCGAAGGACTCAGGCATGTTGGAGTCGCCCGCGGAAAAAAGTTTCGCCGCATTGTGACTTATTTCCAGGTATTCGCGACCCTGCTGGCGATTCGTGCCGAATTGCCGTGATCTTTGAACTGGAGCAATCATGCTTATACAAAAACTGACTCAATCTTTTTTCCGCACGGCAGGCAGGCTGCCTGCTTTGGCTGCAAGCTTTGGCGCCGGAATGATCGCCGTGGCCAGCCTGGCTGCGCCGGCCTCGGCACAGCCTGTCGCGACCCCGTCTGCGCTCGCCCCCGAGAAAACCGTTGCGGTCACCCTGACGCAATTCAAGGTGGTGAAGGCTGCGGACGGCAAGGAGCAACTGCTGGATGCTTCCTCCGTCAAGCCGGGCGACATCCTGGAATACCGGGCAACCTACATCAACAAAACCGGCAAGCCGGTCTCCGGCCTGGTCGCCGATCTGCCGATCCCCGAGGGGCTCGAGTACCTGCCGCGCAGCGCCAAGCCTGGTGCCGCATTGGTCAAGGCAGCCACCAAGGATGGCGTTTTCGGCGCCGAGCCGCTGACGCGGAAGGCTGCGAACAACAAGACGGAGCCCGTGCCCTACGGCGACTACCGCGCGTTGCGCTGGGCGCTCGGCCAGCTGCCCGCCGGCGGCGAGACCGCCGTGACTGCGCGCGCCAAGGTCGAGATCGTCGTTCCGCCGGAGCCCAAGACCTCCCCCGCCGCGCCCCAGGCGCCGCCTGTGACGGTGCAGTCCGCTGCAGGCGCTGCCTCGCGCTGAGGTCGTGGTGGTTTCGCCTCCTGGCTTCCGTTCCCTTGCTTTCCTTTGCTATTGCGCGCAACCCGGCCCGTGTCTTCCGCCCGCGGAATCCATGAGCCGGGCTTTTTTTGTTCCTTTTTTTTGACAACCGAGGAGAAACCACGTGAGTCCCACCTTGCCAACCCGGCGCATCGGCTCGAGGCCGAGAGCCGCATGGGCGGGCGCCGCAGTTCTGTCTCTGGGCTTCCTGTTTGGAAGCTCGAGCGCATCTGCCGCACCGCCGCCCGCCAACACCGTCATCGGTAACCAGGCTTCGGCCACTTATTCGGATTCGTCCGGCACCACCCAGCTGGCCACCTCCAACCTGGTTCAGACCACGGTTCAGCAAGTCGGCTCCTTCACGCTGGACACCGTCAACCAGGTCACGACGACGGTCGTCAACACCAAGCTGGGCGCTGCAGGCTCGGTGGTGTACGCGCCGCACATCTTGACCAACACCGGCAACGGCTCGGACACCTTCACCATCACGGTGGATGCCGACAACGATGCCTTCTCGAAGGTCGAGGTCTATCCGGACGCGAACGGCGACGGCGTGCCCGACAGCACCACCCCGCTGTGTACCGCCGCGCCCGCTGCAGTCTGCAGCGTGCCCGCGCAGACCGTGCCCGGCAACAACGGCACGTTCCAGTTCGTCGTGGCCTACACGATTCCCGGCACGGCCACCACGCCGACCACCCCGTTTGACACGGCCACCATCACGGCCACCCCGGGCACGCCGGCGCTCTACACGGCGCCGAACACCTCGGCGGCCGACAAGGACCAGGTCAACCTGACCACCGTGGCCGCGTTCGGCGCCACCAAGTCGCTCGGCGTTCCGGCAGTGGCCGGCCCCGGCGGCGCGGCCTGGCCGCTCGCGAGCACCGGAGGCCCGCGTTCGTCGGCAGCCTCCTGCTCGACGACCTGGGCTGCAGGCCTGGCTTCCAGCGCGACTTGCCAGTACACGGTCTACACGCTCACCTTCAACAACACCGGCGGAGCGCCCGGCAAGTTCGCCCTGTCGGACACGCTGCCATCGGGCTTCACCTATGTCGCGGGTTCCGCCGTCTGGAGCAGCGCCCCGGGCGTGGCGCTGGGTGACGGTGCTGGCGGCGATCCGGCCGGCATCGACTTCCAGGTGGCCGGCAGCACGCTGAACGCCGTCGTGAACTCGCTCGGCCAGAACGTGACGCAGACGATCAGCTTCGTGGTGCTGGTGAACAACACCGCAGTGGTCGGCACCTCGACCACGACCAACGTGGGCCAGTACAACCCGACGGATTCCCCGGCTGCCACCGCCACGGCGATCGGCACCCTGGGTTCGAGCACCAACCCGGCGGCCTACACCGTCGTCGCCAGCTACGGCCTCGTCGTGGGTACCAACCCCTCGACCGCGGCAACGGCGGTCGACACGGTGGCGGGCACGCCCAATGGCACGGCGGCGGACACGACCACGCAGCCCTCGGTGGTTGCCGGCGGCAGCGTCAAGTTTCCGCAGACCGTGTTCAACACCGGCAGCGGCGTCGACAGCATCAACCTGAGCATTGCCAACGGAAGCTTCCCGGCGGGCACGACCTTCCTGCTGTTCGCGGCGGATGGCGTGACGCCGCTGCTCGACACCACCGGCGACGGCGTTCCCGACACCGGTCCGATCCCGGTCGGCGGCAGCGCCAACATCGTGGTGCAGGCCAACGTTCCGGCCAGCGCGACGGTGGGTTCGGGTCCGTTCAACGCGATCCTGACCGGCCGCTCCGCAGGCGACGCGACCAAGATCGACGCCACGCTCGACCAGGTCACCATCGTCGTCGGTTCGCTCGTCGACCTGACCAACAGCGCAGCCGGTACCGGCTCGGGTTCGGTGGCGGGCGGTGACTTGGGCCCTGGCCCGAGTCCGCAGCCGACCACCACCAACGCGACCCCTGCGGGCACCGGCACGATCTTCACGCTGTTCGTCAAGAACAACGATGCGACCGGCCCGGCAACGCAGACCTACGTGCTGGCGGCCAGCCAATCGACCAGCTTCCCGGGCACGCTGCCGGCGGGCTGGACGGTGAAGTTCGTGGCCGCGGGCGGTACCTGTACCGCCGCTGCGATCACCAGCGTGACCGTGGCTGCCGGTGCGCAGCAGCAGGTCGACGCCTGCGTGACGCCTCCCGCGACCCAGACGCCGGTGACGGCCCAGCCGATCTACTTCCGCGTGCTATCGAGCGCCGTGGCATCGACCGGCGTGCTCGTGTCCGACGCCAAGCATGATGCGGTGACCGTTGTCGCCGCCCAGACCCTGGGCGCCACGCTCACGCCGAACAACGTCGGCCAGGTCGCTCCGGGCGGCACCGTCGTCTATGCGCACACGCTGACCAACACCGGCTCCTTGAGCTGCGGCGCTTACACGCTCACGGCCACCGTGCCGGCAGGCGATGCGACGTTGGGCTGGACCACCGCGATCTACCTCGACGTCAATGGCGACGGCCAGATCGATGCGGGCGACACGCTCGTCACCGGCCCGATCGCCGGTCCGCTGGCGGCAGGCGCAACGCAGAAGCTGCTGGTGCGCGTGTTCGCACCGGGCGGCGCCGGCGCCGGCGCGACCGACACGGCCACCGTGACGGCGACGTTCACCGATCCGGCACCGAACTGCGGCGCGCCTTCGGCCACCGACATCAGCACCGTGATCACCGGCCAGATCCGCGTCGTCAAGACGCAGGCCGCCGACATCGCCTGCGACGGTACGGCTGACGCCGCTTTCGCAGCGACGCCCCTGTCGCTGAAGCCCGGCCAGTGCATCGTGTACCAGGTCGTCGCGACCAACGAAGGCACTGCGCCCATCACCAACATCGCGATCAACGACGCGGCGCCTGCATTCACCGGTCTCGCCGGTGCGACGCAGCCAGCCAACCAGTGCGTCTCCACGGGCGTGACCGGCACGGCGCTGGCCTATGCCCAGACCGCGACGGCGGTGAGCTGCGGCAGCGCAGCGAACACCGTGGCGCCGGCCGGTACCGCCACCTTGACCTTCGCCGTACGCATCAACCAGTGATGCGCGATTGAGTCGCCGGCAGGCCGCTTCGGGCCTGCCGGCTTTACGCGAGGCACCGCCTTCACGGCTGCGCTTCGCCTTTTTCCCCTGCTGCTTTCTCGCCGCGCGCTTACGCACGCGTGCATGGCAGCGGCAGAGGAAAAAGACCCAGGTATTCACGGCCCAAGCAGGCGCCGAAAGGTTAAGCGGAGTGCAATTCTTGTCTGACTCATTGATGGGCTGCCGCTCGCAGCGATGGCGCCGTGCCGGCGCCAAGCTCGCGATCGGCCTGGCGCTGCTCTCGGCGCTCTTCCTGACGCTGTTCCTGGCGTCCGCCGCGGTGCATGCAGCACCCGCACCCGGCGGCAGCGTCATCCGCAACGTGGCCAAGGCCAGCTATGTGCCGGCCGGCTTTGCGCAGACCGAGACCTCCAGCTCCAACAGTGTGGTGGCCAACGTGCTGCCGGTCGAGGCGCTGGTGCTGACGCAGGACCAGGCGGTCACCCGGCCGCCGGCCACTGTCGTCACGCTGAATCACCTGCTCACCAACACCGGCAACGTGCCGTCGAGCTATGCATTGGGCTTCGCCAACAACGCGGGCGGCTGCCCGGCGGACACGCTCGATCTGTCGGCGCTGCGCGTCGTGCGCGACATCAACAACAACGGCGTGGTGGATCCGGGCGATCCGCTGCTGCCGCTCGGCGCGCCCGGCGCGCTGGCGCTGCGACCCGGCGAAACCGCCTCGCTCCTGGTGGAGGGAACGATCCCGACCACCGCGGACGGCGTGGCCTGCGCTGCGCTGACCGCGACCACTGCGCTGCAGAACCTGAGCGCCACCAACCGCGACACCGTGACGGTCGGCAACGTGGCGGTCATTGCCCTCACCAAGAGCGCGAGCTATCCGGGCGTCATCGTTCCAGGACAGAGCCGCATCGATTTCATGATCTCCGGCACCAACATCGGCGCCCGCGATGCGCAGCCGGGCAATGCCACCGCGCCGGCCGGCACGCCGGTGCTGGTGAACGGCGCGCCCGCGAGCCTGGTGCTGGTGCGCGACCTCGTGCCGGCCGGCACGCAGTACATCGCAGGCACACTGCAAAGCACGGCCGCGGGCGCCGTGCGCCTGTTCCGCCTGCCGGGCGATCCGGCCTTCAGCTACCGCACCGCCGACGACGCGGCCGCGATCGAAGTGGCCATTGGCGTGCCGACGGCCGTGTCGCGCAACGCCTCGATCGCCATGCAGTTCGCGGTGCTGGTGAAGGCCGACCAGTCCGGCGACATCCGCAACACCGCCCAGGGCCACTACAACGACGGCACGGCGCCGGTGGTGTCGCCGTCCAACACGGTGCTCATCACCACGAGCCAGAGCCGCATCGGCGTGGCCAAGACCGCATCGGTGCCGCGTGCGAACCGCGGCGCCGACGGCCTGCTCGACGGGACCACCACCGTGCGCTTCAGTGTCGACGTGCGCAACTATGGCGCCGTGTGGCTCTACGGCGTGCAGGCGGTCGACCTGCTCGAAGGCAGCGGCGCGACCCAGTTCGGCAGCTACACCGGCGCGGCGGTGCCGGGTCCCGGCCAGTACACGGTCGTGCCAGGCTCGATCGCCATTGCGGGCAACCAAGGCAACGGCGTGAGCGGGACCGTGGCCGCCGCGAACAACGGCTTCACCGGCACCGCCGCCGCCCAGAACCTGCTGGCGCCCGGTGCGGTGCTGCCTGTCGGTGCGCAGGTCACCGTGCAGTTCGACGTTCGCATCAATGTCAGCGGCCGCACCGGCACGCTTCTCAACAGCGTGCGTGCGCAGGGCGCCCTCACGCCCGGCGGCGCGCCCGTGGCCTACGACGATTCGGTCGACGGCGCCAGCCCGGACCCGGACGGCGACGGCAATCCCAACAACAACGCCTCGCCCACGCCGGTGTCGATGCAGCTGCCCTCGCTCTCGCTCGCCAAGACCGCTTCGCTGCCGCGGCGCGTGGCCCAGGGCGTCTACGAGATCGACTATCGGCTGCTCGTCACGAACACGGGCGTCGCGCCGGCGCCGAACGTGCGCGTGATCGACAACCTGAACTGCACCTTCGACATGGACAAGCCCGAGGGCCTGGTCGCGTCGTGGGAACTGGTGGACGCGCCCAAGGTTCGCAGCGGCTTGCTCAACGCCGCGGGAAGCTTCACCGGGCGCGCGGCCTGCGACCGCGAGGCCCTGGCCAGCAGCGATGCATTCAGGCTGCCGACCGAGGCGGTGCTCAGCCTCACCGACGGCAGCCGCGGCCTCGAGCCCGGCCAGAGCGAGGAGGTCAGCTTCAGCGTCCGCATCACGCAGAAGCCTGGCGCAGGGGACCGCCGCGCGACCTTCAACAACAAGGCATGGGCTGCGGCTTTCGACCAGAACACCATCAACGTCACGCCCGCGATGCTGGTCGCGGCCACCGCGAATTCGGTGCAGTCGCTGCTGGCCGATCCGGCCGGCACGGTCTACAACGCCGTCACGCGAGAGCCCGTCCAGGGCGCGGTGGTCACGTTCACGCGGCAGTCGTGCAGCAGCGGATCGGTCACGCCGATGAACGCGGCGGAAATCTACGGCGGCTCCTCGGGCACCTACACGTTCAATGCCGACGGCAGCGTCTCGATGACGACCGGTGCCGACGGCAGCTATCAGTTCTACCTGCAATCGCCGCCGTTCATCGGCCTGTGCACCTACACGCTGCAGGTGGCGCCGCCGGCAGGCAGCGGCTATGTCTTCCCGTCGCAGCTGATCCCTGTGACGGCCGGCACCTTCGGCAGCTGCGGTCCGGTGGTGCCCGGTGCGCTGCCGCCCAAGGGGGCCGAGCCGACGACGCACTATTTCTCGGTCACGTCCGGCTTCAATGCTTCGAACGAGGCGTGCGACGTGGTGCACAACCACATCCCGCTCGACCCCGGCAATGTGCTCGGCCTGGTGCTGCGCAAGGAAGGCAGCAAGCGGCAGGTCGAGTTCGGCGACTTTCTGGACTACGCGTTGACGGTGACCAACAAGACGGGTACGCCGGTGACCGGCATCTCGATCAGCGACAGCCTGCCGCCGGGCTTTGCCTACGTGAGCAACAGCGCGCGCCTGAACGGTACGGCCACCGGCAATCCGGTCGGCGGCGCGGGCCCGAAGCTGGTGTTCAACTACCCGACGCTGACCCTGGGCATCGACCAGATGGCCATGGTGCGCTACCGCGTGCGGGTCGGCGTGGGCGCACCCACGAACGGCGATGCGATCAACCGTGCGCGTGCCCATTCGGGTCCGCTGCAGTCGAATCTTGCGAACTGGACCGTGCGCGTCACCGGGGGTGTGTTCTCGGACGAGGCCTTCATGTTCGGCAAGGTCTACATGGACTGCAAGGCCGACGGCAGGCAGGAGGGCAGCGACGAGATCGGCGTGCCCGGCGTGCGCCTGTTCATGGAGGACGGCACCAACGTCGTCACCGACGTGGAGGGCAAGTGGAGCCTCTACGGCCTCAAGCCGGTCACCCACGTGCTGCGCGTCGACCAGACCACGCTGCCGTCCGGTGCCCGCCTCGAATTGCTGGACAACCGCAACGCGGGCCGCCCCGAGAGCCGCTTCGTCGACCTGAAGAAGGGCGAATTCCACAAGGCCAACTTCATCATCGGCAACTGCGACAACCGCGCGACGCTGGACGACGTGGTGGCCCGCCGCGCGGCCATCGCCGCGATTCCGGACACCGAAGCCGAAGCCCAGGTGCGCATGCGCCTGAATGCGGAAGGGCAGATCGTTGCGGTGGGCGACTTGCGCTCGCTGCCCGCGAGCGGCCAGGCGCTGGCGAGCGGCAGCACGGGCTCGACCACGACGTCGTCCGCGCCGCTGATCGCCATGCCCGATGCGCCGGCCAATGCCAGCAGCTTCGTCGGTGCCGCCTCCGGCAGCATGAGCGGCACGCTGGGGACGGCGGCTTCGGCGGCGTCGACCCCGGCAGGCAGCCTCTTTGCCGCACTGAACGGCTTGCCGGCGGCCGCGAAAGGCGTGTCTGCCGAAGGCGGTGCGGCAACCGGTGTCGGCGCCTTTGCGAGTCGGCCGGTCAACACCTCCGCCGCCATGCTGGAGCCGCGCAGTGCACCGCTGCTGCCCGAGGCAGTGCCCAGTCCCATCGAGCTGGAGGTGCTGCTGCCGCAGATCGAAAGCAACGCGCTCGGCTTCCTCGGCCTGAAGAACGGCGACACCGTTCCCGCACAGTCGATCAACGTGCGCGTCAAGGGCGAGTCCGGCCTGGCGCTGCGGCTCAGCGTCAACGGCCAGGCCATCGACGAGCGGCGCGTCGGCAAGAAGACGCAGCTGCCATCGAAGAGCATCGGTGCCTGGGAATACATCGGCGTGGTGCTGCAACCCGGAACCAACCGCCTGCAGCTCGATGCGGTGGACGATTTCGGCAATGTGCGCGGCAGCGAACAGATCGGCATCGTCGCGCCCGACAAGCTCGGCGCGATCCAGATCGACCTGCCCGAGACCGCCTATGCCGACCTGCGCACGCCCGTGACCGTGAAGGTGCGGCTGGCCGATGCGGCGGGTGTGCCGGTGACGGCGCGCACCCAGCTCACGCTGGAGGTCGACCGCGGCCGCTGGCTCGACGAGGACCTGAACCCGGCCGAGCCGGGGACGCAGGTCTTCATGGACGGGGGGGCGGCCGAGTTCCGCCTGCTGCCGCCGGGCGAGGCGGGCGATGCGCGCCTGCGCGTGAGCGCCGGCAGCTTCGTCAAGGAAGCACGGCTTGTGCTCTTGCCCGAGATGCGCCCGATGCTCGGCGTGGGCATCGTCGAAGGCGTGCTCGATTTCACCCAGCGCGGCAGCGTGCCGCTCGGCGCCATGCCGGCCGGCGCGGCCTTCGAAGCCGAACTGACGGGCCTCGCGGACGAGCGCGAGAACCGCCGCGCGGGCGCCCGCGCCGCCTTCTTCTTCAAGGGCACCGTCAAGGGCGAGTACCTGCTCACGGCCGCCTTCGACTCCGACAAGACGCGTAAGGACCGGCTGTTCCGCGACATCCGGCCCGACGAGTTCTATCCGATCTATGGCGACTCGTCGGTCAAGGGCTTCGATGCGCAGAGCACGCAGAAGCTCTACGTGCGCATCGACAAGAACCGCTCCTACCTGCTGTACGGCGACTTCACGACCAGCAGCAGCACGGAGGTACGAAACCTCAGCCAGAGCAACCGCGCGCTCACCGGCCTCAAGCACGTGTACGAGACCGCGGACGTGCGCGCGACCAGCTATGCGTCGCGCACCGCGCAGACACAGCAGGTGGAGGAGTTCCGCGCCGTCGGCACGTCGGGCCCCTATTACCTGAGCACGACCGGCGGCGAGTTCGTCGACAACAGCGAGCAGATCGAGGTGGTGGTGCGCGACCGCAACCAGCCCGACATCGTGCTGCAGCGTACGCCGGCCACGCGCTTCGTGGACTACACGGTCGAGCCGCTCACGCGCCGCATCCTGTTCACGCATGCCGTCGCGTCCGTCGATGCCAACTTGAACCCGCAGTCGATCCGCGTCACCTACGAGGTCGACAGCGGCGGGCCCAAGTTCACCGTGGCCGGCACCGACGTGCAGGTCAAGGTCGGCGAACGGCTGCAGCTGGGCGTGGTCGCCAGCACCGACCAGAACCCGGATAACCGCCGCAGGCTGGGCGCGTTGACGGCCGTGGCCCGCCTCGGCGACAACACCACGGCTGCGGCCGAGGTGGTGCGCACCGATTCCGACGAGAAGGGCAAGGGCGAAGGTGCCCGCGTCGAAGTGCGCCATCAGACCGAGCAGCTCGCGGTGGTGGCGCTGGCGAGCAAGACCACCACCGGTTTCGACAACCCGGGCGCGAGCTTTTCGGCGGGACGCACCGAGGTCTCCGGCCGCGCCGAGTACAAGATCGACGAAGACATGGCGGTGCGCGCCGAAGTGCTCTACAGCAAGGATGCGCTGCTGGAAGGCGACCGCAAGGGCGCGAGCGCGAGCTTGCGCAAGAAGCTGGACCACGACATCGTCGCGGAGGTCGGCCTGCGCCACGGCCAGAGCCGCAGCGGCCTGGCCTCGGGTTCGGGCTTCGACTACGGCGAGATCTCCACCTACAACGGCAATCTGGGCAGCCGTGTCGGCGCCGGCAGCGTGACCGCGCTCGGCGGCGCCGCGACGGCCAATGCCAGCGCCGAGAGCGAGAGCCTGACCACCGTGCGCGCGCGCCTGTCGGCCCAGGTGCCGGGCGTGCCGCTGGCCCAGGTCTTCGTGGAGGGCGAGCAGGACCTGAAGAACTCCGACCGCCACACGCTGGCCGTCGGCGGCAACTACGCGATCACGGACAAGACGCGCGTCTATGCGCGCTACGAGCTCATCTCCAGCCTGTATGGCGCCGCCCAGCTCGATGCCGCGCAGTCCAACAACGTCGGCATCCTCGGCATCGAGAGCAACTACATGGACGGCGGGCGGCTGTACAACGAATACCGGCTCGCAGACAGCATCGACGGCCGTGCCGCCCAGAACGCCATCGGGGTGCGCAACACCTTCAAGCTCACCGACAGGTTCAGCCTGACCGGCGGCCTCGAGCACACGCGCCAGATGGGCGGCTACGCCAACAGCGCCAACAACGGCACCGGCTATGCGGCCGGGCTGGGTGAATCCACCGCGGTCACGGCGGGCGTCGAGTACCTCACCGACACCTACAAGCTCAGCGGCATCCTCGAAGGGCGCAAGGGCGACGACGCGAACACCCGTCTCTTCAGCACCGGGTTCGGCTACAAGATCACACCGGCGTGGAGCCTGCTGGCGCGCAGCGTGGTGAGCGACAGCGAAGGGCAGGGCGCGAGCGGCGGCAACGAGCGCCACCTCCAGCGCCACCAGATCGGCCTGGCGTACCGCCCGGTCGACGACGACACCTGGAACGCGCTGATGCGCTATGAGCGTCGCTCGGAGCGCATCGTGGGCCACGGAAATGCGGCCGGCGCGTTGACCGGGGGCAGCGCCTTCGGCGGCGAATCCGGCAACGCCAGCCTGCCGGGCAGCACCAGCGCGGACATCGTCTCGGCGCACCTCAACTACAACCCGGCGCGCGGCCGCGTGCTGAGCGCGCGCTACGCGGGCAAGCTCTCGCGCGTCGACGACGGCTTCCTGGCCAGCAGCTACTGGGCCCATCTGCTGCAGGCGCGCTACACCCAGGACATCAACAAGGACTGGGACTTCGGCGTGCAGGCCGGCCTGCTGTACGGCAAGGGCGGCGCGCTGCAGAAGACCCTGGGCGTGGAGGTCGGCTACCAGATGGCGAAGGACCTGTGGATCTCTGCGGGCTACAACTTCGTGGGCCTCAACGACCGCGACCTGACGGCCAACGAATACACCAGCAAGGGCGCGTACATCCGGCTGCGTTTCAAGTTCGACGAGACCCGGTTGGGCTTCCCATCGGCCGCTGCCGGTGCATCGAAACCTGCGGCTGCCGCGCCTGCAGCGCAGCCGGCATCCGTCGCCGGCAGCGGCGAACCTCTGCTTCCCACGTCCCCAGAAGAAATAACCAGTTCAGGCCAATGAACATGCAACGACTCAAGAACACGCTGCGCTCGATGGCGGGCACGGCATGGTGGTGGCTCCTGTGCGGGGCGTGGCTCGTGGCCGTGCCGCTTTCCGGGCATGCACAGCAGGTGCTCAGGCCGCAGACCGGTACGTTGATCAACGGCACGATCGTGGGCTCCAGCAACGGCTTGTCCATGAGAACTTACTGCGTCAGCGGGTTCCCGACCGGCCTGACGATGTGGGAGCGGCTGAACAGCGCCGCGGTCAGTGGCACCTTTGCCAATCTGACCGGCGGTTTGCGGGCCTATGAGCTGCGCTGCTCGCCGTTCACCGTCACCGAGGGCGCGACCGCCGCGACCATCACCTGGGGTGCGGCAACCCAGCGTGGCGTCGCTGGCCGACCCATCAACGGCATGACGCTGCGCGGTCCCCAGGCGTGTCCGGCCGGCACGGTGATTGCAGTGATGGGTGGCGTCGACCGCATGTTCAATGGCGCATCGGGCAACATCTATCCGACGCAGCTCACCTTCACCTGCCGACCGGTCACGGTGGTGGCAGGCGACTGGTTCCGCGTGGCGGCGACCGGCGGCGCAAGCTACACGCTGGGCATCACGACGAACGACGGCGGCACCGGTCCCGGCTCTGCAGTGCCGGGACCTCTGCGCGCGCCGCGCACCGTTTGCCCCTATTCGGCCACCAACACCTGCAATGGCCTGGAAGACCTCGGCGGCGGGGAGCTGATCGACGGCTTCTCCGGCGTGCGAAGCGAGTTTCCCGATGCGCGCGTTTCGCAGCGCATCAGCTTCGTCAACTACGCCTGGAGCCAGGCGCTCGGCCCCAGCACGAACACCGCCACCTGGCGCCCGACCGCGGGCCGTCTGCCCTTCTACCCGCCGACCGTCGCCAACAACACCGCCCGCTACCAGGACACCTACGAGACCTACGCATCGGCAGGCACCAGCTACAGCGGCGGTGCCCTGGCACCAAGCAACGTCAGCGTCCAAAACGTCGTCAGGACCGGTACCTGCAACACCTCGCACACGCTCGCAACGCAGGAGGACTACACCTGCACGAACATCATCACCGGCCGGCCCGACCTGCAGGTGCGGGTCGCCGTGCCGCCGGATGCCTGGACCAGCCACGGGCAGGAACGCATCGTCAGGCTCACGGCCAAGAACTTCGGCCCGGGGAGCACCACGGCCGCCGACAACTCGACCGCCGTGCTGGCTCTTCCCGCCGGATGGAACACCGGCACCTTGCCCGCCAACTGCGCAAAGGCCGGTTCGCCGGTGGTGGTGACGTGCCAGCTCAATCCCACGCTGCTCGCGGGCTCGAGCGGGCCCGGCATGACGGACGGCGGCGAAGCCAACTTCGACATCCCGGTGTTCCCGCAGCCCACCGTGGCGGCCGGCAGCTACCCGGTCGTCAATGGCGCCAGGGTTTGCGTCCAGGCGGCATCGTCCGGCAACCCCCACTACTGCACGGTGCCCAACGATACGAACCCGAACAACGACGACGGCATCGCGGTGGATGAAACCGACACCATCGTCCTCGCCTACCTCACGCCGCCGCTGATGCCGCCCCGCGTCACGACCACCGTGGTCTCCAACGGCGGGGTGGGTTCCTTCGCGTTCACCGGCACCAACGACGCGGCGCCTGTCAGCCCCATCGTCACGACGGTGGCCGGCCAGGGGGAATCGGGGCCGACCATGGAATTGGGGGTCGCGCGGAGCGACACGATCCTGCAGCAGTCCGCCCCGCCCGCGGGCTTCGCGCTGCGCAGCATCTCGTGTACCGGCATGGCCGCGGGCGGCACCGCGACCTATGACCTGGCGCTGAGGCGGGTGACCCTGAATGCGGCGGCCACGGACTACGGCGCCAACATCGCCTGTACCTTCACCAACACCCGCGTGGTCGTCACCGTCAGCAAGCTGGGCGAAGGCGGAACGGACAGCTTTTCGTTCACCGGCTCCAACGGCTTCGCGGCGCAAAGCATCACGACTTCTGCGGCCAACGTGCCAGAGGAGGGCGATCCATCCGGCCTGACCACCGTGGGCGCCGCAACCACCATCACCGAAGGCGTGCCGCCCGCCGGCTGGAAGCTCAAGGGCATCGCCTGCACGGGCATGGGCGCGGGCGGCACGGCCACGGTGAACCTCACCTCGCGCTCTGTCACCCTGAATGCAGCCGCCACGGCAGCCGGCAGCAACATTGCGTGTACCTTCACCAACACCAAGCTGCCGACGATGACGGTCAGCAAGGTGTCGATCGGCGGCACGGACAGCTTCGCCTTCACCGGTACCAACGGCTTCACCGCCACCAACGTGACGACGGAAGACGACGGCGTTGCCATCGCGGCGGCGGAACAGGTGCTCACGGCCGCGAACACCGCCACCAGCATCACCGAAAGCGTGCCGCCGGTCCCCTATGCGTTGACCGGCATCAGCTGCACGGGCATGGGCCCGGGAGGCAGTGCCACGCCGAACCTGGCCACGCGCACCATCGCGCTGAACGCCGCGGCCACTGCACCGGGCAGCGAGATCAACTGCACTTTCACGAACACGGTGCAGCCGCAGCTCAAGCTGGTGAAGACCGCCGGCGCCGCGAGCTTCGCAGTGGGCGTGCCGTCGAGCTACACGCTCACGCTGAACAACATCGGCCCGGTACCAACCTCCGCTCCCGCGACGATCAGCGACACCGTGCCCGCCACGCTGACGCTCGGCACCATGCCCGCCGGCTGCAGTGCAAGCGGGCAGGTCGTGAGCTGTACCGTGCCCGCGGGGCTCGCCGCCACCAGCGGCGCTGCGGCCTTCGTCATTCCGGTCACGCCCTTGCCGGGCGCCTCGCCGAGCGTGGCCAATACCGCGACGGCCACGGGCGGTGGCGACCCGTCCTGCACCGCGACGGGCAATTGCATCAGCAGCGTGACCACGCCGGTGCTGGGGGAGCCCCGCATCACCCTGCGCAAGACCAAGACCAACATCGCCGGCACCCACACCTTCGGCTTCACGCTGACCGGCGTGACCAACCCGACGGACAGCATCGCCGTGACCGCGCTGGCCACGCCGCAGGCCTCCACCACGGTGCACGTGGGCACGCCGGGCGTCGAGGCCTCCGTGCAGGAGTCGGGCGTGCCCGCGGGCTGGCCGGCCAACCCGGTGTCGGTGTCCTGCCTGGACTCCGCAGCCGCGACGAGCGGCAACCCAGCGACGCAGCTGGCCATACTCAACGGCAACACCGCAACCCTGCCGGCGAGCGTGATGCGGCCCGCGGCGGCCATTGCCTGTACCTTCACCAACACGGCCACCGCGCGCGTCGCGGTGAACAAGACCGCGTCGGCGACCGCCGGAGCCGGCGGCAGCATCACCTACGGCCTGAGCTTCGCCAACACCGGCCCGGTGGCCACCGGCACTTCGCTCGTGGTGAGCGAGCAATTGCCGCCTGGCGTGGTGGCCAATTCGGTGGTGCCCGGCACGGGTGTCACGTCGGTGAGCTGCGGCACGCTGCCGAGCGCTCCCGGTGCGCTGCTCAACTGCACCATGACGCTGCCCGCCGGCGGCATTCCGGCCACCACCGGCGTGCGCGGCTTCACCCTGAACGCGACCGCGCCGATCGTCGACACGGGGACCGTGCTGACCAACTACGCCAGCACCAACGTGAGCGGCGCGGGCCTGCCGGTTACGGCAGCCGGCGCCGGCTGCTTCTCCAGCGGCGCGGTGAGCTGCGCCAACGCACAGACCACCATCGTGGTCGGCCCCGCGGCCGGCGGGCAGTCGGGCGTGCGCATCGTCACCGACAACCAGTTGGCCAACGGCACCGCGCAGGACGTGCTCGAAGCGTTCATCCGCGATGCCTCCGGCAACGCGGTCCAGGCCGGCACGGTGGTGAGCTTCGGCGCCACGCCGAATGTCGCCTTCAACGGCGGCGCGGTCGGCGCGGCCGGCAGCTGCACCACCACGGCGGCAGGCCTGTGCCAGGTGAGGGCAACCAGCACCGTGGCCGCGGTCTACAGCACGACGCAGGTCACGGTCGGCGGCGCTGTGCTGAGCGGCAACTTCAGCGTCGGTGAAGACAGCTACCTGCCGAGTCCGCAGCCCTACCGCTTCGGCAGCCGGCCGACCGTGACCATCCGCAAGACCTCGCTCGGAGGGGTCGGCACGTTCAGCTTCACCGGAAGCAACGGCCTGGTGGCGCGGAACATCACGACCACCGTGGCCGGTACGCCGGTTGCAACGGCGGTGCAGACGCTCACCGCGGCGAATATCGCCACCACCATCACCGAAGGCGCGCCGCCCGCGGGCTACGCGCTGATCGATGCCTCGTGCACCGGCCTGGGCGCCGGCGGATCGGCCTCGCGCAACGGGCGTGTGCTCACCCTCGATGCGGCAGCCACCGCGCCCGGTAGCAACATCGTCTGTACCTTCACAAATTCCCTCGACACGGGCACACCACCGCCGCCCGTTGCGCCGACGGTGATGTGCTCGACGAACGCAGCGGTGTTCAATACCGGCTTCGACGGTCCCGTCGGGCCGCCGGTGGCCACCGGGCGTGACCCGGTGTGGGAATCGGGCATCGGCACGGCGACCGGCGGTCCGGCCAGTGTGGCGGCATGGGCGCGCTCGTACGTCGGAAACAAGGCGCCCGCCAGTTGGATCGCGTCGCCGTTCGGCAATGCCAATTGGGTGTCGCAATACCCGGGCTCGCATACCGGCAATGTCGACATCTACCATCGCTTCACTTTCAACATGGCGCCGTCGGTCAATCCGGCGACCTTTGCGCTGAAGCTGGACTTCTATTCCGACAACTCGGTGGCGGCCATCTATGTCAACGGCGTGCTGCAGAGCGTTCCGGGCGTGCCGCAGGCCCCCACCAATCCGTACTTCTACGCCGGCTTTGTCGCGGGTGCCGCGGCCACCACCAACCTGGTGAGCAACTGGCAGACCGGTTCCAACACGGTGATCGTCCACATCAAGAGCGGCGCGGGAGCCCAGGGCTTCCTGGCCCAGGCCACCACCAGCGCGTTGTGCGCGCCCGCGACGATCAATCTGCAGAAAACCACGCTCAACGGCGCCGGTGGACCCTTCGGCTTCAACCTGACGAACACCACGCAGGCCAGCGGCACGGTCAGCACTCTTGCTGTCGGCACGCCGGCGCAGGTGGACGGCAACACGGCCGCGGCGGGCGTGCAGGCCTTCAGCGCCAGCGTGAGCAACAAGGTCATCAGCATCACCGAACCCGCGGTACCGGGCTGGCACTTGACAGGGGCGAGCTGTACCGACGCCGGGGTGCCGGTCGGCAGCCTGGGCACCGGCGCGAGCGGGCGCACCTACACCATTCCCGCGGCCAGCGTGCAGCTGGGCAAGTCGCTGCAGTGCGTGTTCACGAATTCCGCCTCGGCCACGGTGACCATCCGCAAGGTGTCCCTGGGCGCGACCGGAACCTTCGGCTTCAGCGGAAACAACGGACTGGCACCGCAGAGCCTCACCACCACCGCGCTCGGCACGCCGGTTGCAGGCGCCATCCAGACCGTGGCGGTACCGAGCACGGCGACGATCATTGCCGAAGACCCGCTGCCCACCGACTACGCACTGACCGGCGTCAGTTGTACCGGCCTGGGCGCGGGCGGCACGGCAACGCCTGACCTGCCGAACCGCAAGGTGACGCTGGATGCGGCCGCCACGGCGCCGGGCAGCAACATTGCGTGCACCTTCACCAACACCTACACGCCGCCGTATCCACGGGTGCAGATCGTCAAGACCACCATCGGCGGCACCGGCAGCAACCTGTTCCGCTTCGCGCTCAGCGGGCTTTCGACGGCAAGCGACAGCATCACGGTGGTGGGTGACGACACCGTGGAAGGCGCGGCCAACATCACGGGCACCGCCAGCGCCGGTGTCACGATCAGCGAAACCTCGCCCGAGGGCTGGCCGGCCAGCCCGGTGAGCGCCAGCTGCGTGGACTTGAACAGCGCGACTCCGGCCGCCACGTTCGGCACGCTCACGGGCAATCAGCTGGCCATTCCCGGGGCCAACATGGTCGCTGGCGCGGCCATTACCTGCACGTTCGTGAACGGCTATCCCAAGAACGTGACCGGCCGGGTGTTCCTCGACAACGGCACGGGGGGCGGAACCGCGAACGACGGCCTCATCAACGGCGGCGAGGTCGGGCAGAGCGGCATCAGCATGCGGCTGACCGACTGCGCGGCAACCACCTTGTCGACCGCCGTCACGGACGGCAGCGGCAAATACGCGTTGGCCGTGCCTTTCACCATCGGTACGGGCGATGCGCTGTGCGTGGAAGAGACCAACACGGTTTCGCGCATGTCCACCGGTGCTTCGCTGGGTGCCGTCCAGCTGCCTTCCGGCCAGACCGTGGCGAACGCAGGCACCGGCTACACCTACACCCGTGACGGAACGCCGGATCGCATTGCCTTCACTTGGAACAGCAGCGGCCACGCGGGCCTGAACTTCGGCGACGTCGAGCGCAACACGCTGGCTGCCGACGGCGCCAAGAACGGCCTTCCGGGCAGCACGGTGAGCTATCCGCACACCTTCACCGCGCGCACGGGCGGTGAAGTGAGCTTCGATATCCCGAATGCCGTGGACACGCCTGCGATCAGCGGCTGGAGCGGCAAGATCTTTGCCGACACCGGCTGCACCGGCGCGCTGCAGGCCGGCGCGGCGCTGCTCTACCCGCCGGCCGTGCCGGTGACGGTGGCCACGGGACAGAACGTGTGCATCGTGATGCAGGAGTTCATTCCCGCCAACGCGATGAGCGGCAATAACAACACCAGCACCGTGCAGGCCAGCTTCGTCTACACCAACGCCGGCCCGGGCCTGAACGCCACCTACACGGTGACCGACATCACCACCGTGTCGACCAGTGCGCTGGAACTCAAGAAGGAAGTACGAAACGTGACACGCGGCGGCAGCTTCGGCATCAACAACCAGGCCAAGCCCGGCGAGACGCTGGAGTACCGCATCGCCTATACCAACAACGGAACGACCCCGATCAGCGGCTTGACAGTCAACGACACGACACCGCAATTCACGGCCTTCATTGCGGCGCAGGCGGACACGACACCGGCCACGCTCGCGAGCTGCCAGAAGAACACGCCCGCCAACCCGGCCCCGGCTCCGGCCGTGGATTGCAGTGCCGCGCAAGCAGAGGGTGGAACGGGTGCGCTGAGCTGGAAGTTCGCGGGGCCGCTGGACCCTGGCGCGTCGGGCACGGTCCTCTTTACTGTCAAGGTGAACTGAGCATGAGAAATACCTTGCCAAGAGCCGTCGACGGCGGCAGCGAATCGGACGCACGGTCCACGCCAGCGTGGCATCGAACGGCGGTGCAATCGATGAGATTGGGGAGATCCGAAGGCGCGCGCATTGCGGTGCTCGACCCGGCGATGCGTACGCGCGAATACGGACGCCGAGCCGTTCGACGACTCGGACATCAACCGAAGGCATTCGCGAGCACTGCCGAGCTTGCGCCGGAATTCGACATGGTCTTCCTGGCTGTAGAGGGCGATGCCGAGTCGGCCCTCCTGCAGCTCGCGGAGGTCAAGGCGCTGGTCGGGCGTGGGACGCCGGTACTGTGCCTGGCTTCGCGAGATCAAGTGCCGGTGCTGTCGGACTCGCACTGGAATGCGGCGAATGACGTGATCGTGCGCCCCACATCATTCGTCGAGTTCTGCTGTGTCGCGCGCATGTTCATGCGGCGCTTCGGTGTGCATGTGCACGAATCCGATCCAACATGGGATTGCTATCGCTTTTCTCTGATGAGCGATGCCGTCGAGGTTTCGGGTGAGAGGGTTCACCTTCGCGCGACGGAAGTCGACGTCGCGTTCGAACTGTTCTCCCATGCAGGCCAGACGCTCACGCGCGAGTGGTTGTACTCGACCGTCTGGGACAAATACGAAGACACGCAGTCACGAACCCTCGACGTCTGCATTTCTCGTTTGCGGCGCGTCTTGGATCTCAGGGCCAATGGCTGGGACCTCCGGGCCGTCCACGGCATGGGATACCGGTTGGACGGGCCCGCCGGGGAAAGTCGCGGCATCGCCTCGCGCGAGGCGGAAGGTGGTTTGGCAAAGGACGCATCGATCGCCCCGACTCCTCCTGGGCCTCGGACATTTTTCACAGTTGCAAACAAATGAATATCGCCTATGTCGGCTAGCCGACATAGGCGTTCAATCGCTTTTCACCTCGACGTTTCACCACGATAGATTCCGCCCAATTCGAGGTCTTGCACGGTCGCTCTGCCTCGGAAAACGCGATCGGCCGGAGATTCGAAGTGCAGTGCTTCAGTCCTTGGAGCAACTCACGCAGCACAGCGTGGTCGGCGATCTATGTCTATCTAGCACGAGGGAGTAAATGTGAACAAGTCATTTCGCAGCATCTGGAACGAGGCGCTCGGCGCCTGGGTTGCGGCCAGCGAGGGGTGCACCGCGCGCCGCAAGAAATCTTCAAGCATCACGATCGGCGCGGCCCTTCTGGCCACGGCTGTTTTCGGCAGCGCATCGCCCGCCTGGGCGGCCAACGGATGCGGTGCTGTCGCTTCAGGCGGGACATGTGCGTGTCGAATGCGACCTGGCGCAAAGGCGCGGCCTATTCGCTATCTGTTTGCATCAAGGCGGCGGCCAAGTAAAGGCCTTGAATTTGCCACGCCGCAAAAGCTGCGTGTGCTCCCGTGGAAGAACCCGAAATTCCAGCCATTGGAAGCGCGGTGCTTGCTCTGATAGCAGATGCCAGCGACCTCAGCGATCGCGGGCGGAGGATTTGCCGCGATCGCATCCCACACCGCCGCGCTGGCCTGCTGCCACACGTCGATTCGATCGAGCACCATGTCCGGGTCGAGACCGAAGACTTGAGCCGTTTGACGATGCTCGAGGTTGACGAACAGCGCCGGCGCCATCAGCGTGTACATGACCCAATGACGCGCAGGCAATTCCGGGTCGCGAACCTCGACCAGATCGGGCAGGTCGAGACCATTGCTTTCCAGAATGCGAAGCGCACGGGCCTCGACGGCTGCCGTCAGCAGACTCTCGGCGGTATAGAGGATTGAGAAATCCGCCTTGCGCCCCGACGGAGGGTCGATCCGCCCGTTGCGGTATTTCTCGGGCGGAGCCTTCCAGTCGCCATCCGGATGGCGGAAGACGCGGTGGAATTCCGAACCAACCGGAAGACCCATCATTGTGACGACGCGGCCTTCCCAAGGCACCGCGGCGACTGTCGCGTTATTTTGGATGCTCATGCAGTTGCGTGATTCAGGTCCTCCAAAGCATGGTCCATCACGAAGCTGCGCCGTTCAGCGGGCGTCAGTGCATATAGCGCTGACAGCACCGACTTGTCGACTCCGGATCGCTGCGGATGCTCACCCTTGAGCACCTCCACCCCGGTAGCACCGCCGAAGGCTGCTTGAACCGAGCGCAAGAAATCCCATAGCAAGTTGGTCGGCGCCGCCTGATCGCGATACAGGGCAATCAATGCGACCAAAAGCCCGCTGTCGACACCCCGATGAATCTGAAAGGCCGGGTACTTTCGGCCGTTCTCGCGCCCAGGCGGAAGCACTGAAAAGAGGTTGCCCTTCTTCTCTCGCTCATAGACGTTGGCGCGGGTGCAGTTCATCGTGGTTGCCATGGCGTCCGCCGAAAGCAGATCCTCATTAGCCGAAGGGCTTGGGGATCTGGACGCTCGAACGGGTTGGCCCAGTGGCCGATGGTCGCTCATGACCATCACTTTGAGATTCTTGGCCCGGCTCGGCAACCTTGCGAGTTCGCGGTGCACGTCCAGCGATTCCGACGACACAGATCCCCAGTCGACCCAATTTTGGGCAGGCATGGTCTGTTGAATGTCGAGAAGCATCGCAGGTGTCACAGCAAGTAGCACGGTCGGTTCGAGAAGGGAGGAGGACTTGACTTTGGAAGAAGTTTTTGAAGACATGGCCGGGTTTTGCCGCTCAAGCGGCATCAAATTCACGTCAGTGAAACGGTTGCCGCGCAGGCCGGGAAGATGTGTTCATAGCGAACGAGATCGTTCGCCGCACCCATCAGATTTGCTTGGCGGATGCGTCCGCTCTGACTGCACAGTCCGCGTTGGGAGTCCGGGACAGCGAGATCGGCAATCGTGCGCAGATAACTTCTCAGCACTTTGCCCAGCGCTCGCGGCACCGTCACGACAGACTCGAGACGATCTCCCCGCAAGATGGAAAGCACATCTGAAAGATACGAGCTGATCAGCACCATCTTCCGAGGAGGATCGAAGCTCAGGCACTCGCCGGGTGGCGCCAACAGGGCCAGGTCGCCGTTGTCCTCTCGAATCAGCAAAGTTCGCCGACCGCCGCGCACGGTTACTTCAACGCTGCGTTCGAGCAGATCTCTATGAAGCTTCTCAATGAATTCTTGAGCTTGCTCCCGACCCGCCGCTTCCGGATCTGGTTTGACGTTCTTGCCAGCCCCCTTCTTGACCAGGGTGATCTTCTTGCGCTCGCCTTCGCCGACGCCATTGGAGGCCTTCAAAAAACGCAGCAGCGCGTACTTGTCCGCCTCGGTCACCAGATCGTCAGGCCCGGACTTCGCGACACCGGCACAGCGAAATTGCTCAAGAAGCGCTTCGGGACTCTTTCGAAGCTCCGATGCAAACTCATGGACGGTTCTATTGCTCATAGAGCGCAAGTCTAGCGGATCATTCAAGTTTGTCAAGTTTGTCAAGTTTGTCAAGTTTGTCAAATTTGACAAGTTTGTTTTCGTCCAGGAGTCTGTTTCATCCGGGCAAAAATACAAGGCCAATGCCGCCAAGCGGCGCGCGCTCTCAGAGGTCCGTGGCGTTCCGCTGCGAGCAGTGCATGGTCATCCAGCGAACTTCTCAAATAGTGTGGGCGTTTTTCTCAACTGACGCGAGTTTGGCGCGACCGTTCCCGGCTGACCTTGCCCAACCCAGGACCATCGACAATCACACTGTCGACAACATTGTGCGTGTTGAGGCAGATGTCATAGTTTCGGAATTTAGTGAATACTCTTCCAAAACACCCGGCGCAGCGTTAAAGTTCGGAATATCAGAAATATTGTGGTGAGCACGCGCATCCACGCGAGTGTTTAGTAAATTCCGAAATGAACTCCACCGGCGTCAAGCAGAAGGTGATCCGCGCTGCCGACCCAGTTGCATCGCCCCCGATCTTGGTGCGCGGGCAGGGCGGCCTTGGGCAGTACGTGCGTCAAGCCAGAAAGCGGCAACAACTTCGCATCGACGACGCGGCGAGCCTCTTTGGCGTCTCTGTCGACCTGGTCTCGCGACTTGAGAATGGAGCGGGCTCCGTCCGGCTGGACAAGCTGCAGGCGGTACTCGACGGGCTTGGTCTTGGGCTTGTGGTCGGCCCCAAAAGTGACCTGCAGAGTTTTGTAGACAGGCAGAAGGCGTCGGACGATGAGCGGGTCTGAGGACAACGTGTATCGCTTGCGCGTGACGCACGATGGTGGCACCCCGGTCGGCGAACTCGCCTACTCAAGAGCGGAAGACCGGTGGTCGTTCCGTTATGACCACGCATGGGCGCGCCAGGGTGCCTTTCAACTCTCGCCGGCGTTTCCCTTGGAGCCGCCACCGGACGGCTATGACTCTCATGCGATCCGACGCTTCATCGTGAACCTCTTTCCGGAGGGGGCGCCTCTTCGCGCCGCGCTCGAGCAACTCCACGTCGCACCGAGCAACGCATTTGCACTGCTGCGGGAAATGGGAGGGGAGACGACCGGGGCCCTGGAGTTCCAGCCCTTCGATCAACCACCGGCTGCGGCCGCTCGTCGAGAACAACGCTTTCTGTCGCGAGAGGAGCTCAGCGGCCGTATCGATGCTGCAAAGGAAGGCGGCCTCACGGTGTGGGACGGCCGGGTGCGAATGTCGATTGCGGGCTATCAGGACAAGCTGGCCGTATGGGCTGCGCACGACCTCGTCCATGACACAGAGGCCAGCATGTGGCTGCCGGAGCCGCCACTGGCCTCGACTTTTATTCTCAAGCCGCAGCCGGCCGGCCCACGTACACCTCACCTCGTGGCCAACGAGCACTACTGCATGACGCTCGCAGGGGCGTATGGCGCTCAGGTGGCCCGTGTTGCCATCATGCGGCTGAGGGTTCCGGTTCTGGTCGTCGCCCGGTTCGACCGGCAATGGCGCGCCGAAGAAAACCACGATTGGGTGACAAAGCTGCACGTCATCGACGCCTGCCAGGCTGCCGATCTTTCGGTGGATTCCAAATATGAGCGCCATCTGGGCAATTCCCCCGCCCTCGCACCATATCGCGATGGGATGAGTCTGCCGCGACTTTTTGGTCTTGCCGCTCTCATGCGCCGCCCGGCGGTGGCGCGGTTGGAGATGTTGCGTTGGGCACTGTTCCAGCTGGCGGTCGGCAACTCCGATGCGCATGGAAAGAACTTTTCATTCTTCGTCGACCGAACCATGCTTGAGCCCGCGCCGTGGTATGACGTCGTGAGCGTGGCTCAATATCCGGAACTCGACCAAAGCTTCGCAATGTCCTTCGGCGATGCCTTCGGATGGGAAGAACTCAACGCGATGGAGCTTGCGCATTTCGCCCACCTATGCGGCATCGATCAAAAGCTGTTGCACCGGGAGACCGAGCGGCTGTCCCGTGCGATGAAGAGAGCACCCGAACTTCTTTCCGCCCCGGTGTACACCGAAGAGGAGCGTGACTTTCTGCACCCGATATGCGAACTGGTGCAGCGGCGCAGCCAAACGTTGGTGGAGCTGGCGGCCGGCGCCAGTGCCTTCACCGCCGAGCACTTCTAGCGGGTGCGGCGCCATCGGGTATGCCATTCACGGCCATGAAGAAGTACACCAGGACGCGCTGAAGCCTGATGGCGCCGGTGCTCAAGATTGGCAAGACGATCTACTCTGGCGTCGGGCTCGTTGAGGTTCCCGAGATGCCGGGCCCCGTTCTGGGGAATAGTCGGTTGCATCCTGCGCGGCGCCCCGAGACTGACGATGAGAAATACGACCTAAGCGCTCAGAGTCGTGCCTTGGCCGCCAACTCGGCCACGGACACGCCGAGGCCGGCGGCGATCTGTACAACGGTCATCACGCCAGGGTTTTGCATCCCCCTTTCGATGCTGCTCATGTAAGAGCGATCGATGTGGCTGCGATGCGCAAGTTCTTCTTGTGAAATGCCATGCGTCTTGCGCAATGCCTTGATGGCGGTCCCAAGCGCCAACAGCGCTGGGTCGAGGATCCGGCCGAGGTGGAAGGGCTGCGCCTGAGAGATCTCCAAAAATACGGATCGCCGGATGGCCCTACTTTTCAGCAGGAAGTACAGAAGTACCAATCGCAGGGCCTGCAAGGCGATGATGTCTACCACTCGATCATCGAGGGAGCATCGAGGACCAGCGCGGAGTACAACAACAAGTTCGGAATCAAGAAATGACGGCCAGCCATCTGGAGACCCCGATCTCGTGGACGAAGACCGGTGACGCGGAATTCCCTTTTCGGGCGACCGACGCGGACGGCGAAGCGCTCGTCGTTCGATTGAACGACTTTCCCGAAGAGCCGATGTACACCCTTCTGCGCAACTCGGTTCCGCTGGAAAGCTTTGATGATTGGCCCAAACACTGGCGCGTCGAATCGTGACTTGGCTCAAGGGCCTGAGGAGGGTCCCAATGCGGCGAGGCAGGCACTCACGTCGTGGATTGGATTCGCGCTGCCGGTGCTCGCATGGGGGTATTTCGCAACGGATCGTTGACATGTGGCGCACCGGCATGTCTTCGAAATTCAGTTTCGAATTCGTGGACCATCCCGCGTGCGTGAAGCCCTCCCTCGAGCGCTTTCCTGCGCCACGCGATCGCCATCGCATTCGATGCTTCGTCGGTCCACTCCTGGTTTGTGAACATGAGGAGATTCTGCCGCTGCTGCTCATCTCTGTTACCCCGACTGCGCATGCGCTGTCGCGCGCAAGCCAATGCTCAACACGGTGCCTCTGCATCATTTCGCTTTCGTGAACGCCCGTATTGGCCAGATCGCCATTTGAAGGGTGACAGCGGTATCGGCATCGAGGCGTTTCCCTGAGCCATTTCTTTCTTCCCCTTGCCTCTACCAGCGCCGAACCGCTGTCGAAAGCCAGTGTGCGCGGCGCAAGTGAAGCCCGCGTGAAGTCTGTGCAGGAGTCCCGTGAGACGATACCGGCCGTCTTGCAATAAGCCACCCTCGGATCGGAAAGGCATGCGCCTGCGTGCGGTGAGGCGTGCTTGAGGTCAGGCCTTCTTTCCGATCGATCGCCGACAACAGCGATACCTCGATCGAGGCGACGGCCCTTTGCGAAACAGCGAAGACGGCTTGTGGCAACGGGCTGTTGAGCTGCGAGCCGATCAAAGGTGTGCTTGACCCTTTCGGGAGCGCACGCGGAGCCTCGAAGCCAGGCCTCCTGCAATGCACGTCGGGACGTCTCGCTCGCGTACCGACAACCGCGATCCGTGTGATGGATATGCCGCAGCCGCCATCTACGAAGATGATTTGATATGACTTGCGAATTCGAGCAGTGACTTGCGCTGTTTGGCGTTCAACTGACCGAACCACAGGATGAGCTTGGCGAGCTCGTCATCCGCGGCATAAAAGTAGGGGGCCGGAACGCCAAGCTCGTCTGCCAGCCGATGCGCGAAAGAAATGTTTGGCTCATGGACCCCGCTCTCGTACCGAGAAATGCGTGCACTGGCGGTGCCATCATCCAGTCCCGCCTTAACGCCAAGCTTGTCTTGCGGCAAACCTGCCGCCAATCTCGCAAGTCTCAAGCGAGCACCGAAGACAGAGCGAGGAGATGGGTTGGGAGGCACTCTACGATAGTCGTAAGTCCGACTTTTCGCGTATCTACGTTTTTCGTAGGACCAGGACCTGCGCGTTCCGCTTCAGGCAGGTCTCTGTATGCCCCATCGAGCAATTGCATCCCCTCCTACCTAGCGCCCGGCCTCTGCGACTTCCGGTCTCGGTGACGCGCGCCCCGCCGCGGCAACCATCACCTGTCGTGCGCAGCCTGTCCGCGGCGCGCATCGGGGCGCAGGTGCGGGCGCTGCGCATGGCGGCTGATGTATCCGGTGGGGCGCTGGCGAAGGCCTCGGGGATTTCGGCCTCGATGTTGTCACGCATCGAGCGGGGCCTGGTCTCGCCTTCGGTGGAGACCCTGGAGCGTCTCTCGAAAGGTTTGGGCGTGTCGGCGCCGCGCTTCTTCGGCGATCAGGCGCGGCGGACGGACTTCTGCCATGTGCGTGCGGGGCGGGGCGTTGTCGTCGATCGGATCGGTGCGGTCTCCGACTACCGCTACGAGTTGCTGGGCCACCTGCTGTCGGGCAACCTCTTCGTCGAGCCCTACCTGGTCACGCTGCTGCCCGGCGCCGATCCCTACGTGACCTTCCAGCATCCGGGCCTGAAGTTCCTGTACTTCCTGTCCGGGGAAGTCATGTACCGCTACGGTGGCAAGTCGGTGGCGGTGGGGGCGGGGGATTCGCTGCTGTTCGAAGCGACCGCGCTGCACGGCATCGAAGCGATTCAGAGCGGGCCGGTGTCGTACCTGTCGGTGGTTTTCACGCTGCGCGAGTAGGCTGTTTTTGGCGGCATTGCCGCGCAGCGGGGCAACGCATGCCCATTCGATGGTCCCCCCCCGAATTCTCTGCATGCCGAATTCGCCTCTCTGTCCATAGCGTTCTCTCGGTGTTCGGCATGCCGAGCTGGTCAATGCTCAGCAGGTAGGGCGGTATTGACGTCGCAAGCGATCATCTGCCTTCCATTCTGATGTCTGACGGTCAGTCGATCTGAATCTTGGCATCCTTCACGATGCGCTCGTAGGTGGCCGCTTCCTTGTCGATGTAAGCGGAAAATTCGGCCGGAGTACCCGGGGAGGGCACAAAGCCCTGCGGCCCGAGGCGTTCGGCCACGAACGCAGAGCGCATGGCCGTGGCAACCTCCGCCGAAAGCCGCTCAAGGATCGCTGCAGGCAGCTTGGGCGGCGCCCACAGCCCATACCAGGTGACCATTTCGAAGCCGGCAAAGCCGGATTCCGCGACCGTCGGCACATTGGGCATGGAGGGCAGGCGTTCGCGCGTGGTGACGGCGAGGGGCTTGAGCTTGCCAGCCGCGATGTTGGGAGCAGAAGACGGGATCGCGTCGATGATCACGCTGATCTGTCCTCCCAAGACATCGTTGAGTGCACTGCCCGTGCCCTTGTAGATGACGATGGGCACGTCGAGCTTGCCGTCTCGCTTGATTGCCTCCTGCGCCAGGTGCATCGGAGATCCGATGGCCGAAGTTCCAAACGCATACTTCGACGGCTCGCGGCGGGCCGCCGCGAGGAACTCTTGCAGATTCTTGCCCGGCACACCCGGGTTTGCCACGACCACCATCGGCACCGACCCCAGCAGAGAAATCGCCGTGAAATCGGTCTTCACGTTGTAGGGCGTCTTCTTCATGAGAAAAGGGCTTGCGACAAGCGTCGGCGATTGAAGCAGGAGCGTGTAGCCGTCGGGCGGTGCCTTGGAGGCGATGTCGCTTCCGATGGATCCGCTGGCACCAGGGCGGTTGTCCACGATGAACGGCTGGCCCATCTGGTCCCCCAGCTTCTGGGCCAGCACCCGGGCCACCAGATCGACCGTGCCGCCCGCCACGTACGGCACGATGATTTTCACGGGCCGCGAGGGATAGTTGTCCGCGATGGCCGGGATGCTTCCAGCACACAGCGCAGCGGTTGCGATCGCTCGCAGGAAGATTCTCTTGTTCATTGTTTGTCTCCGGATGATTTGAGGCTCGGCCTTGCGAGCGCCGTCTCAACAGCAATTCATCTTCAGCAAGCGAAGGGCGTTGCCGAAATAGATGCCATCCTGTACGTCCTGTGGAAGATCCAGTTCGTCGATCGCCTGGGGGATGGTCCTCAGGAACATCGGTCCCCCTTCCGGATCGAAGGGGCAATCGGTTGCAAAGACCACCTGCTTCGGATCGAAGAAGTCCAATCCGCAACGAATCCCCGACTTGCCGCCTGCCAACGCCGTGTCGACATAGAACATCTTGAAAAAATCGATGGGGCGCTTCTTCATGCGCTTGAGCAGCCCCTCGTAGTCTTCGCCCGATGTCCGGGAGCCGAACTGGTCGAGTCCCGGGCCGACGCGTCCGTCGAAGTACGGAATCATGGCGCCCATGTGGTGCGTGATGACTTTCAGCTCTGGAAGGCGTTCGAAGAAGCCCGAGAAAACCATGCGCGACATCGCCGCGCTCGTTTCATAGGGCCAACCGAAGGTCCACCAGATCTCGTACTTCGACTTCTCTTCGCTCGCATAGTCCGGCATGGACGCGCCGCGGGCCGGATGCATCCACACCGGAACGTCGTACGTCTTGCTGGCCGCCTCGAAGATGGGCCAGAACTCCGGATCGTCCAGCGGCCGTCCATTGACGTTGGTGAATACCTGGATGCCGCGTGCGCCGAGGACCGCGATGGCGCGCTCCATCTCCTCGAGCGCTGCCGGCACGTTGTTCATGGGAAGGGATGCGACAAACGCGGGGAACTTGTCCGGATGCGCATCGCGGATCTTTGCCATCTCGTCGTTCGCCAGGCGCGCCATCTCGGGCGAGGTCTGCGGTCCGGCGATCAGCTCGATGGGAGGATTGGAAAGCGTCAGGACTTGCTGATAGCCAGGAAAGTCCTCCATCATCTTCAGCCGCGCGTCGAGGTCATGGAGGACCGGAATGGTCAGCCATCGCTTGATCGCGCCTTGATCCTTGGCGATCTCGGCCATCCTGTCGAAGTAGGCCTTCGGCAGGATGTGTGCATAGCTGTCGATCTTTCGCATTCTTGCTTTCGTTGGTCGACGCCATGGGTCGGCATCAGGTTCTTCATGCGCTCGCGACAGCGGCACCGTCGGGCCGAGGATCGCGTGGAACTTGTCGCTTCAATTCACTATTGGTGAATTATGAAGTGAAAAAATGGACCCCACAAGGCCCCATGCGTCGTTGCGGCTAGCGCAGCGCGTAGGCGGTGACGACGTCAATGATGTGCAGCATCCGCTGGGTCAGCATCTTCTGGCTGCCGAGCTCGCAGCTGAAGCCGACAGAGAGCGTGTGGATGTTGGACAGGTAGAAGTAGGCGCAGCCCGCCATCGTGATGTACAGCTGCATGGGGTCGATGCCCGCGCGGAACACCCCGTCCTTCTGTCCCCGCTCGAGGATGTTCGCAAGGGTCTGCAAGAGCGGGGAATTCAACTCCTTGATGCGGGGCAGGGCGGCCAGGTGCTTCGCCTTGTGCAGGTTCTCGCTGTTCAGGAACGTGATGAACTCCGGGTGCGCGATGTAGTAGTCCCAGGTGAATTCGACGAGCCGGCGCAACGCAGCGAGCGGCGCCATGTCCTTGAGATCGAGGTAGAGCTGCGCGTCCCGGATCTCCTCGTACACGCTCTCGAGCACGGCGGAGAACAGTCCATCCTTGTCCTGGAAGTAGTAGTACACCAACCGCTTGTGCACGCCGGCCTCGGCTGCGATCCGCTCCAGCCGCGCGCCGCCGAGACCATGCACGGAGAACTCCTTTCTCGCCGCCTCGAGGATGGCCTTGCGTGAACGATCCGCATCGCGCGTCCGGGCTTCTGCTGTGCTCGCTGTCTTCATGGGCAATTCTTCGACGCGGCTCGCCGTTGCCGAGCCGCTAGGGTTAATGCGTAGGCAAGTATGGCTGACATGCAGGGCTTTCCGCTCCACAATTCACTAATTGTGAATTAAAGCAATGAAGCGGCGCACTCATTCATGTGGGTGGTCCATCCCGGTTCCGCCGCATTCCCATCAACCATCGAGGAGATCTCGTGAAGAAGAAAACCATCGCGGCCGTGGTTGTGCTGTCCTGCGCCGGTGCGGCCAGCGCGCAATCGTCCGTCACCTTGTTCGGAGCGCTCGATGCGGGTGTCAGCTACTACAGCACGACGAGTTCCTTCTACAACAACACCGGCCGCCTGCTCCTGCCAGGGGCCGACATCAAGCGCAGCCAGACCACGCTCTCCAACAGCGGCACCACGCCGAGCCGTCTGGGATTCCGCGGCACCGAGGACCTGGGCGGCGGCCTGGCCGCGAGCTTCTGGATGGAAGCCGGCCTGGCGAACGACTCGGGCACGGGTGCCGGGCCGGGCAGCGTCATCGTCTTGAATCGCCGCTCCACCGTGAGCCTTTCAGGTCCGTTCGGCGAGGTCCGCCTGGGCCGGGACTACACACCCACCTACTGGAACGACGCCGTCTTCAGCCCGTTCAGCACGCTGGGCGTGGGCACCAACGTGGTGTCGAGCGTCGGCAGCAACCTGCAGATCGCGAAGGGACCCGGCTCGGCGGTCTCGGCGACGGACAACTACATGCGCACCAGCAACAGCATCGGTTACTTCTTGCCGCCAGGGCTGGGCGGCTTCTATGGCCAGGTGCAGTACGCGCTGCACGAGAACGCAAGCCAGAGCAATGTGCCAGGCACGCCGAGCGCGAAAGGGCGTTTTGCCGGCGGCCGGCTGGGTTATGCCGCCGAAGCGCTCGACGTGGCACTGGCCTATGGCGAAAGCACCGCTGCGGATGCGACGGCACTGGACGCCGCGGGGGTGGCGACCGGCGCCCGGCTGCGCGAGAAGATCAAGACCCTCAGTCTCGGTGCCTCCTACAACTTCGGGGCTTTCAAGCTCTTCGGGGAACTGTCGCAGGTGCGCGATGTTTCCGTCTCGACGGTACCTGTGCCCGTCCTGGGCGCGCTCAGCACGCGCGAGACCGACAAGTACAAGGGCGGCCTGCTCGGCGTGACGGTGCCTGCGGGCGCCGGTCTGATCAAGGGCTCTTACTCCTGGGTGAAGTTCGACAATGACCTGGGGGCTGCTGCCAGCCCCTTTGCCGCCGACCGCGATGCCTCGGTTCGCAAGCTCGCCATCGGCTATGAGCACAACCTCTTGAAGCGCACCGCGCTGTACGCCACGGTGGCGCGCATCCGCATCAAGAACGGACAGAACAACCCGGCCATCATGGCTGCGAGTACCGGCGGCACGGCAGGCTATCTTTCCAGCGGTGCTGGTGTGTCGGGCTATGCGCCTCGCGGCGCGATGGGCTACGACTTCGGCATCAGGCACGTGTTCTAGGACAGGAGGAAAAGACTGCGCTGCGCATGAGGTGCCATTAGGAATCGCTGGTTGCATGCCGAGCCTGCATTGTGGGCTCGGTCAGGCTTCCCCAAGCATTGACCAACTGTTGGACGATTTCGGCGACTACCCTGCACGCAGGCGAAAGCTTCCCCTGCTTTGGGAACGCCAGCGTCACGTGACGAAAGAAATCAGGCTTTACGAGCTTGCTGGCTCGAAGGCGGCCCTGTTGAAGCTCCTCCGCAATCGAATACGGCCCCCATCATCGAATAGAGGTCTGTCGTATTTGCCACGAGTTCTTTCTGCATCGTCAATGAATCAGCGGGAGCGCCGCGGGCGCGAGCCGCTTGCCCGCCACCTTCAGGGTGTCATCCGAGCGACCCAGCACGAAGAAGTGGCCCTCGTGGTCCTCCTGCACCAGGTCGCCATGGGTCCAGCAACCGGGCACCGCCCGCCAGTAGGTCGACTTCAGGCGCGCGAGGTGAGGCGCCCCGGTCCCGCACGCGCGATGCTCGCGACCTGACGCGACAAAGAAGGCATCGGTGACCACGCGCTTCGGCACAGGTGCAGGGGCGCTGCCGCTCCGTCGGACCGAAGACATGCTGGGGCAAGTCTGCGCACAGGTACTGGAGATCCTCCGCGTCGGTGGCCTGGCGCACTGCGCGGCGTCGCGCACGTCCCGCATGAAGCTCGAGCAGTTCCTGCCGCATGGCGGCCGCCACTTCGGCCCGAGCGGGAACGCCCCGAACAACGGCGCGCTCGCCCGTGCTGCGAAAAGTCGATCACCCGAACCAGCGATCGCTGGTCGAAGTCCGCCATTGCAGGTGCCTCATGCGTCGTGTTTGCGCGGGTCGCCCGCCGACATGCGCCGGACGGCCGGCCGCTCCATCGACCTGCGCATGGTCGGCAGCCCTGCGTCGACGCCGATCTGCAAGCGTGTCGACTTCCTGGTGCGTCAGGGACCTTTGGCGCTCAGATCGAGGAGGACGGTCGGGATCAACTCGGACACCGTCGGATGGATTGGCACGGCCCAGCGCAGCGTGTCGATTGTCTGGTCCGCGTGCATCATGTCCAGGATGCCGTGGATCGCTTCGTCGCCGCCTGTGCCCAGGATGGCCGCACCCAGGATCTTGCGGGAGTCGGCATCCGCCACGACTTTCATGAACCCCTGGCTCTCGCCTTTCTCGACCGCACGGCCGACCCGGGTCATCGAGCGCTTCGAATACAGGAGTCGCCGTCCGTCTTTTGCCGCCTCGGCGTCGGTCATTCCGACCCGCGCGAGCGGTGGATCGATGTACAGCGCGTAGCCGGGCAGGCGCTGGCTCACGCGCCGGTCGGCGCCGTCCAGAAGGTTGGCCGCGACGATCTCGAAGTCGTTGTAGGCCGTGTGCGTGAACGCCCCGCGGCCGTTGCAATCGCCCAGTGCCCAGATGCCCGGCACGTTCGTCTGAAGCTGGTCGTCCACGCCGATGTAGCCGCGGGCGTCGACTGCAATGCCCGCTTGTGCCAGGCCGAGATCGTCCGTGTTGGGGCGCCGTCCCATCGCGAGGAGCACATGGGTGCCGGTCACCGATGGTTCGCCCTCCTTGCAGTCCACGTCAACGCAGACGCCGGTTTCGTGCGCCTTGAAGCTGATGCATTCCGCGCCGGTGCGTATGGCAATGCCCTCTGCCTCGAGGATCTCGCGGACCGCGGATGACACATCCGGGTCTTCGCGCGCGATCAGACGGTCCGCGCGCTCCACGACCGTGACCTCGGCGCCAAAGCGGCGGTACATCTGCGCGAACTCCAGCCCGATGTAGCTGCCGCCCACGATGACCAGGCGGCGCGGCAGCGTTTCCAGCGCGACCATGTCGGTGTTGGTGAGAAAGGGCACCTCGTCGACGCCGGGCAGGTCAGGCACCTGCGCGCGTGCGCCGACATTGATGAAGATCTTCGGCGCGGTCAGTCTTTGGTCGTTGACATCGACAGTGCCCTCGGCAACGAACCGGGCGTGGCCGCGAATCAGTTCGACATTGCGCATGCCCGCCAGCCATTCCTCGTTGCCCCTGCGCGAATCGAGGATCACCTTTCGAGCGCGGGCGGCAACGGCCGGCATGTCCATCGTGACGGGGGATGCCACGGAGAAGCCGTAGTCGCTCCCGCGGCGGGCCGTGTGGGCCGCGTAGGCGCTCGCAATGAGCGTCTTGGTGGGTTTGCAACCCGTGTTGACGCAGGTGCCGCCGACCAGATGGCGCTCGATCAGCACCACCTTGTGTCCCGTCGCATCCAGCCGTCCTGCAAGCGACGGGCCCGCCTGCCCGGCGCCAATGATGATGGCATCCACCGCTCGCTCGGCCATGTGCTTTTCCTTTGTGTTGTGGAAGCGTTGAGTCGATCCTGCAGAGGCTGCGCCCGAACGGGGAGCGTCGGGTGCACCGGGCAGAACCGTGACCTCGGGGATCTTCAAGGACGGGCTCGTGCTCGACCATTCCAAAATTCCCCCGTAGTTTGCGACGGCGCGGGCGGCTTGCGAATCGGCCCAAGGTGCGTAGATTTGCTCCGATCCAGGGAGATGCCCGTCCCCTGGCTCGTCGTGACGGTCGGAGCCAGGCCGCCGGCGGTCCGGCGAGGGATTTGGATTCTTTGGAGAAGCCCGCGGATTGCTGAGCGCAGCTGCCGGCTCCTTCGATGTACCTCGTCTGTCGTGCGGCACCCTCATTGGCGTCTTGCGCCAGCCAAGCACGCCTTCTCGAGATGTGCAGGTGCGAAGACCAGGAATTTCTCTCAACAGCGTTGAGAGTTTGAGCCAGGCGGATAGGCCTGGAAGAACTGCCGCAGGCGGCAAAAATCGCATGGAGCAGTTCCAACTGCGACCGCCTGCCGTGCCGCTGCAGCTGGATGATGCATAGCAATTGCTATACAATTTAACGATGAAGACTGCTCAACTTCCCCCGGTTCGTGTGACGGCTGCCGTTCGAGAGCAGATAGAGGGCGTGCTGCTCGAAGGTGAAACGCTGTCGCATTTTGTCGAGCAGGCGGCGACCGATGCTGCTCGTCGCCGCAAGGCACAGCAAGATTTCGTGGCGCGTGGACGCGCCTCGCTAGCCCGTGCGCTCGAATCAGGCGAGTCCTATGCGGCAGACGAGGTGCTCGCTGCGATGAAGTCTCGGATCGACATCGCACGCAAGGCTGTCGAAAGGGGGCGCAATGGCATCTCGAAACGGCGCGCGTGACTTACCTTGTGCGCTTGACGCGTGAGGCATTGGAAGATCTGCAGCGTCTTGAAGCCTTTCTCCTCGAGGCGGCTCTCAAGCACGGAGACTGGGAACTGCCGGATCGCGCACTACTGGCCATCCGGAGAGAATTCCGCATCTTGGAGTCCAATCCTTTCACCTGTCGAATTGCCTTCGACGACCGATTGGAGCGAGAGCTCGTCATTCCGTTTGGTGCCTCGGGCTACGTTGCCTTGTTCCATATCATCGGTGAAAGAGAGATCGTGGTGTCTGCCATCCGGCATCAGCGGGAGGACGACTATCACTGACCGTGAGGTCGTCCACGCCATCAGGCATTGGGCCCCAGTGCCCCTCCTGCGTAGTCACCGTCCAGTGCATCGCCCGAGAGGCGGCGAGTCTCAGGTATGTGCCGTCTCGTCTTGCTGCGCCTCGCGTCGGCCCGAATAAAGCGAACGGAGCGTAGGGCTTGCTGCGATGTGGAGCGTGACACAAGGAGAACGAAATAGCTGCCACTTCCGGCTTTCCCTCCATCGCCGATGCGGTTCAAGCTGCCATTGGCCAACCGCCTGGCGTCGCGGGCTCAGGCGGGTCTCGATCCTCTGCCCGTGGTCAAGTTGTTCGGGCCTGACGTGAGGCCACTTGGCTGGTGAGCGAGATCGACTCCGAGGACGGGATATCGTCTTCGATCTGCGCGATCTCGAGCTCAGTTTCCGGGAGCCGGGGTTCGTGAGCCTTGGTGGTTTGACCGACCTGCGCGGCGTGTCGGGCCTGCCGATCGCACTGGACAGCATTTCCCGGTCGACTGGCGTCTGAGCGCCTTCGCGTAGGAGGCGCGCATGGCAGAACGCATCCAGGCCTGAGCGCCTCGCCGCCGGCGTGGCCGGCGACCTTCTTTCTGTCTCTTCCTTTCTCCGTCCTTTCCGTTCTCTGTTGTGCGTCGGTTCCGCCTTGCGCATACCCGGTACGAAGTCCGAGGCAGCTGTCGACTCTGATTTCTGCCAGTGGGCTCGACGGCCGAACCACTCCAGCCTTCGAGGGGCGCGGCCGTTGCGCCGGTCGGGGCATCTTGCCTGTGCCTGTGCCTGTGCCTGTGCCTGGCTCGCGTGCGGTGCGCGGACGGCGGCGACGCCTGGACGCCGATGCGCGCGAGGGTCGGAGAAGGGCCGGCCGACCGGGGAATCGTCGCGGGTCGCCGAGTGGCCGTGCATGCACGGCGGTCACTGGCCAGGCCGCTCGCCTCGGCGTTCGGCGGTTCCTGACAGAGCCGGAGGCGCGCGCTTCACAGCGGCCTCGATGGCACGCCGCCCTGGGGCGGTGCGGCGTCGCGTGCGGGTGCCTGCGGCCTGTCCGCGTGGCCTCTGCGTTCGAAGCCACCTCTTGGCCGACGCATAGCGCGCACGGGCCGCTGTCCAGGGCTGCGGGCTTTGCCACCGTCCTCACCCGGTCCTCGCTGCACTCGGCTGCGGCTTGCGGGCGGTCCCTGGACATCGGCCCTTTTCGCGCGCTGTTCATGCGTCGAGGCGGCTCCGAAAGCAGATGTTCAACCACCGCGGCACATGCCGCAGAAAGGCCCAGCCATGCACGCGAACTCAACGTCCAGCGCCACCCCGCGCGATGCGGGTCGCCCGGATCACGCGGGGACCCCCACAGCCACGGGCGTTCCCCCCGCACCCCCCGAGGACTCACCCAAAGCAGGTGGGGGTGTTGCCCCAACCCCGGACACCGCTGCACGGGGGCGGGACCGCATGGACGTGCGGCAGGTCGTGACGGACCGGATCATCGCGATGCTGGAGAAGGGCGGCAGCGTGTTCCGCGAACGCTGGACGCGGGCGGCGGCGCGCGGGGTGCCTCGCAACGGCAAGACCGGGGCGCCCTACCGCGGCGCGAATGTGCTGCTGCTCTGGGAGGCGGCGATCGAGGCGGGCTACGCGTCCAACGTGTGGCTGACCTACCGGCAGGCGCAGAGCCTCGGCGCCCAGGTCCGCCGGGGCGAGCGCGGCGTGCTGTGCGCGCACTTCGAGCGCAGGGCGCGGGAGCACCTTGACGATGCCGACGATGTCCTCTCGGATGGCGGCGTGGATGAGGAGCCCCTGACGGCCCGTTCCGGTGTGCGCGCGGGCGTGCTGCTGTGCCGGCCGTTCTGGCTCTTCAACCTGGCGCAGATCGAGGGGTTGCCGCTGGAGGTCGTGGACCGGGGCATCGCCGCGCCGGCGGCTTCGCAGGGTCCCGTGGAGCGGGCGATGCGGCTGCTCGGGGGCTGCCATGCGACGATCCGGCACGGGTTTGACCGGGCGGCCTACCTGCCGGCGCTCGACGAGATCCGTCTGCCGTGGCCGCGGCAGTTCACGAGCGCCGAGGCGCTGTGCGCGACCGCGCTGCACGAGCTGGTGCACTGGACCGGCCATCCCGAGCGGCTGAACCGCAGCTTCGGGCGGCGTTTCGGCGATGCGGCCTATGCGTTCGAGGAACTGGTGGCGGAGCTCGGCAGCGCGTTCCTCCTGGGGCAGTGCGGGCTGGTCGATGCCACGGTCGAGGGGCATGCGGCCTACATCGACGCCTGGCTGAAGGTGCTGCGGGCCGACCGCACGGCGATTTTCACGGCAGCGCGCCTCGCGGAGGAGGCGTTCGCGTACATCGTGGCGCGGGAGATGCCTGCCTTTGGGGAGGCCGCGATGGACTGAGGGCGCAATGCGCAGGGTGTCGCGAGGTCTCAGAGGGAGCCGTTGGCGATCTGGTCGAGGTACAGCTGGAAGCTTGTCCTCGCGCGGTACACCCCAGCGATGCCGGCCGTGCCTGGCGCCGGAAGCTCGTAGATCGAGTATTCGAGTGTCCCGTCTGCGAGCAGAAACAGTTCCAAGGCCCGGTTCACGAGGTCGAGTGCCTGCCGCTCGATGATGTCGAGCGCGGCCGCGAACAGTGCGCGCTGCGTGTCGAGGTCCAGGCCAGTTTCGGCGTTGAGACAGACAAGGCCGCAGTGGATCTGCGCCTTCGAATGAAGGCCGCCGAGGTTGCCCGGACCGCGCCACGAAAATCCACGGCGTTGTTGGTCACCAATGCGAAGTCTTCCGCCAGCACCTTCTCCATCAGGTCGCGGTCGAGCATGCCCTGCCAGCCTCGATCCCGTACGCACGTCGATTCGAAGTGGCCGCACGCAACGGCGATCTGCCGAAGCCGCGGGGTCAGGCATTCGTCGATGGGAAACTTGAGCGTCGTTGCGCCGGCGGCTTGGCCGAGCCGAGCCGGACGGGCCGGCCTCGTTGCGGATGCACCTGGGCATGAACTTGCGCGGCGGTCCGCGGGTCGCTCGTCAGCGAATACTCATCCAGCACGCGGTCTTCCGGGATTCCCTTTTCGAGGGAGGACAGAACGGTCTCGATGGGCAGCCGTGTCCCCTTGAAGCATGGCTTGCCGCCCATCACGCCGTCGATCTTCGTGATCAGTTCGTCCGCTGTATCCACCACTTTGGCGCGAGCGAATGCCTCGGACACAATGGCCGTGAAATCAAGCTGCAGGCCAATCCTCGGGTCCACGATCATCCAGTCGATGTCCTTCGCCATGTCATGAAGGCCGATCAAGTCTTCCCTGGATTTCGAGCGCGCAACGCGCGCGGTCAGCTCGCTCAGGATGTTCTTCCGAGCCGATGCCACAAGCCAGTCGTCCGACTGGAAGAAGAAACTTGCCCCGCAGGGCCAAGATTTACGCCAAGGTCGGTGCCGTCGGACCGGCGGAATTCGCACGCAACATGGGCAAGCACCGCGGAGAGGTCTGAGCTCGTCCGGCGAAAGTTCAGGTTCCCTTGAAGCGACTGATCCGCTCAGCGCCGCAGCGACCGAAGTGGCGAATGGGACTCCTCTGCGGCGTGGAGGACCCGCGAGAGCATTGTCCGCAGTCATGGTTCATCACACGTGCACTTGCCATCCAAGCAGGCGGACGGTGCCTGCAAAGCGTCAGTTGGATGGCATCCCTTCAAGCGTGTCCACCGCGGCCTGCAGCCCGCCCAGCACACGCTCGGCGACCCATGGCGAGAAATCCTTCGGCAACTGCGCCTGCACTTCGCTGATTGCGCGGGGCGTGCGTTCAATCAGCTGCTGGATGATGGCTTCGGCGTCGTGCGCATAGCCTACCTGTCGGGCGGTGCTGTTGAAGTGCCGGCGCTGGATGGCGGCCATGGTGTAGTGCTTGCTCTTCCCGAGAAGCGCCATGGCCATCTTGACCTCGCGTGGCGCCCACTGGTTGGGGCCCTTGCCGAGGATGGGATAGGCCGACATCACGTCATACATCTTCGTCAGCCGGAAGCCGCCGCCGGCCAGCAGATGAATGCTGAAGTTCTTCGCATGTCCATCCGGCGCGCGCAGCAGCCAGAACAGGACCTGCGAGGCCATCAAGGTGCGCATGTCATCCGCCGCGGTCGCGGACTGCTGCAGCAGTGCAAAGAGCTTGCGCAGGCCGGGTCCGCCTTCGCTCTCGTACTTCATGAGCGGCGACGTCCCCGTCGCCTGGCAGAAGTCTTCCTGGGGCAGCCGCAGGAGGCGGCCGTTCGAAATGCGCCTGTCAAAGCGTTCGACGACGAGGACGCGCTGTTTCCCGAACGAGGTGATGGTGGCGTCTGCCGTGGAGAGCCCGTAGGCGTGTAGCAGCTTCAAGCACAGCCACTCGTTGTCCACCGAGGTGGAGAAGTCGGCCCGGACGCCGCCGATCAGGCCCAACGGGAGCTTGAAAATGTGCGTGGTGGGGGTGGCGCCCCGCGGCTTGTGCCAGGCGCCGTTCCACCACAGATAGGCATCCTTTTCCTGCGCGCCGGCCAGGGAAATGCGGAAGTCGTCGTCCGGGTCCTCAGAAGCGCCGAACTTGTCGGGACTGACGACGCTCAGCAGGTGCCGCTCGATGGACTCGTCATCGACCTGCACCGCTTCCACCTGATCGGTGGCCGTGGGTGTCTGGGCCTCGTCGAGAAGCTGAACGGCGCCCACGCAGTCGCGCCCGATAGCGCGCAGAAGAGGGAAGGCGTCTACCGAGCCGGTCTTGAAGCGCGCCGCCACGCGCTTGCGAATGGCATTGCTCTCGGGCAACAGGTTGTCGAAGTAGTGTTCGACGGCGGCGCCCTTGATGGGCTCGTTGTGCGGGTTGAAGGGCAGGGACAGGGAAAGCGGGCGACCGACGTCCGATCGAACCCAGGCGTCGTCGTAGTGAAGCTCCATGTCGCCGCGGGCAGGGATTGTCCAGCGGCCGACGCGTTCACCGTTGGACCAGAGGCCGAGGGACTGGCTGTGTGACCGACGGCCCATTTCACCACTCGGTCGTGCGTGGCCCGGCCACTGGCGCGCCGCGCCCGCCCAGCTTCAGCTCGAGGCCGAGGGCCGAGCACCAGGTCAGGAGCTGTCTGACGCTCAGCTCATCAGGATGAAGCTCAAGGTGGGAGATCCGGTTCTGGCTGAGGTTCAATTTGGCGCCGATGGCCGCCTGATTCAACTTCATTCGCTTGCGCGTGCTGCGCAGCAGCTGCCCCAGCTGATCGCCAGACACCAGAGGTTGGGCGGGAAGCATATCCATGGAGTATCCGTATTCGTGCTATCTGCATTTTATCTTGCATTCAGATAAATTCCAGATAACTGAAAACAGGATAAACGAAAAACAGCACAAACTCAGCTACTCGAAAATGCCGCGGGCGCAATGCGCAGGGTGTCGCGAGGTCTCAGAGGGAGCCGTTGGCGATCTGATCGAGATACATCAACTGGAAGCTTGTCCTCGCGCGGTACACCCCAGCGATGCCGGCCGTGCCTGGCGCCGGAAGCTCGTAGATCGAGTATTCGAGCGTCCCATCTGCGAGCAGAAACAGTTCCAAGGCCCGGTTCACGAGGTCGAGTGCTTGCCGCTCGATGATGTCGAGCGCGGCCGCGAACAGTGCGCGCTGCGTGTCGAGGTCCAGGCCAGTTTCGGCGCTGAGACAGACAAACAGGGCCGCAGTGGATCTGCGCCTTCGAATGAAGGCCGCCGAGGTTGCCCGGACCGCCGCCGCCACGAAACTCCACAGAGTTGTTGGTCACCCATGTGAAGTCTTCCGCCAGTACCTTCTCCATCAGGTCGCGGTCGCGCATACCCTGCCAGCCTCGATCCCGTACGCACGTCGATTCGAAGTGGCCACGCGCAACGGCGATCTGCCGAAGCCGCGGGATCGGGCATTCGTCGATGGGAATGCACCTGGGCATGAACTTGCGCGGCGGTCAGCGGGTCGCTCGTCAGCGAATACTCATCCAGCACGCGGTCTTCCAGGATTCCCTTTTCGAGGGAGGACAGAACGGTCTCGATGGGCAGCCGTGTCCCCTTGAAGCATGGCTTGCCGCCATGGCGGTTGGGCCTTCGGCAGGGCCAGAGCGGGACATCGGGTCTATGCTGAAAGTTATAACTTACGAAACTCCATGATTGGGGGTTTTTGCAAGGTATGGCTTGCATCGTCGCTCTGACATGGTGGGTATCAGCTATAATTGGCAGAACTGCCAATTTTCTCTATAATGTCAGCCATGGCTGACAAAATAAGATTGCCAGACGAGCTGGGTCGCCAGCTGCGAGTGCAGCGCGAAGCGCTAGGGATGAGCAAGTCCGAGCTTGCCGAGAAGGCCGGCAAGGTTCGGGAAGTCATCTACCGGCTTGAATCCGGGGAAGACGCCACAGTGTCCTCGCTGCTCGCCGTGCTGGGAGCACTCGGTCTGGCGCTGCGATTGGAGCGGTCTGGCTTGCCTTCTGCCAGTGAAGTCGCTGCGCGATTCCACGACGACGACGATGCTCCCTGAAAAGATTCGTCTCCTGAATGTCTCGATCGGGGACGCTGCCCAGGCGGGCCAGTTGCTCCGGACCTCCACCTACGAGTTTCGGTATCTGGCGCCGGACGCGGAGCAGGCGACGGTGGCCCTGCTGATGCCGCCCAGCGAGCGCCTCACCTGGCAAGACGGGGACCTGTTTCCCCCGATGGACCAGAATCTTCCCGAGGGCGACCTGTTCATGAGGATCCGGGAGCTGTTCCCGAAACAGCCGATGACGCCGATGCACATGCTGGCGCTGGTCGGGCGCAACGGGATTGGGCGGCTGGGCTACAGCCTGGCCGACCAGGTTGCACCCTCCTTGCCTCGCACGCTGAGCAAGGCCGAACTGCTGGGCACGAAGTACACGCCGGAGGTTTTCAGTGAGTTGGTGGCGGCCTACTTGAGCACGGGGGCGGGCATTGCGGGCATGCAGCCCAAAATCATGGTGCCGGACCGATCGACGGTGCCCATCCCATCGCTCATTGTCAAGGCGGCAAGTGCGGCCTACCCCGGGCTGGCTGCCAACGAGTATCTGTGCCTGACGGCCGCCAAACGTGCAGGCATCGATGTGCCGTCGTTCGCATTGTCCGACGATGGTCAGATGCTGGTCTTGGACCGCTTTGACCTGGTCGTCCATGACGATGGTCGGGTCGAGCGGCTCGGCTTTGAAGACATCGCGGCGCTGGCGGGGCTGCGGGTGCGCGACATCTTGTCGGACCGCAAATACCATGGCAGCTACCAGCGTGTCGCCGAGTTGCTGCGCCAGTTCCAGCTTCACAGCAGCAACCTGCATCGATTCTTCGAGCAGGTGGCCTTCTCCATCATGGTCCGCAACGGCGATGCGCACCTCAAGAACTTCGGATTGCTCTACCGCTCGCGCCAGGACGTGTGGTTGGCGCCCATGTTCGATGTGGTGACAACCTCCATCTACAGGTACACCCAGTCCCCGGGCGGCCCTGAGCTCGAAGACCGGACACTTGCGCTCAAGTTGTTCGCGGGTAAACACCAGACGAAAGCCTATCCGACAACCGAAGAACTGGTGGATTTCGGCCGCCGCATCTGTGGTGTCGCCCAGCCCGTCGAAGTGATTGACCGGATAGCGGCTGCCATGGGCAAGACCCTGGACGAGGCCAGAGGCGACGCGCGTGTCACCAGGGCGCTATGGGAGCAGATGGCGCGAGCCTGGGAAGAGGGCCGCGCGCACGCGCGATGAACGGCCCGCGCCGGCCGGTGCTTTCTCTGCCGCGGTGCATGGCGGCGCTCCTCACATTTTGCCGGCAGCATCTTCTTGAGGCGTTCTGGTTCCGTTGCATCGCGGGTCCGCGCGCCACACAGGCGCTTGGAAGGTCGAGATGCATTGGCCGCGCGTTGGAAGGACTTTTCAGCGTGTCCGTACCGACTCCGTGGTCGGCCGGCACGCAAGCTTTCGGTCCAACCTGTCACGATAGCTGCATATGGGATAAACGGGAAATAGCATCCAACCAGCTATCGGAAGCGCCCCGCTTCGGGCTGAATCTCGGCGCCCGCCGACGACCAGCGTGACCACAGCGGGCTTGCCGTTCGGATTTGCGTTTGAATCCGAATCTCCCCATGCCCGCGCCGCGACAGATGCCTGTCGGCGATGCTCGAATGGCCGGTGGTATGCGCGTGCGGTGGCCGAAGCGCTAAGGGAAAAGCCAAGACTGCAGGCGGGTTGCCGGCGACTCTGGCGCATGCCGCTTCCTCCATCAGTGCGCAGCTTGCCTGAGCGGCGGCACTTTTGCGCGCGAAAAGAACGGCTATGAGCTGGGCAGGGGGCAGCCCGGCATTCACGCAGACCGGCACTTTCGCGGCCAGATCGTCTCGAGGCTACGATTTGGGTCTTCGCTACGGATTTGAAACGTCGCATCGACGGTGCGCGGCTGTCGGCCGCGAACTGGTGGGCCTGTACTGGGACATCGGGCAAGCCATCCGTGAGCAGCAGAGACGCCGCGTATGGGGCGAAGCAGTAGTCGATCGGCTCGCGCGCGACCTCAAGGCTTTCTTGGCAAGGACGGCAGGGTCTTCCGCTGCAAGCCTCTGGCGCATGCGCCAGTTCCACGAGACCTACACCACGCCGGAGTTTCTCGCACAGCTTGTGCGAGAAGGCGGGCGCGACACGCCGCGCCGCCGGGGATCCCGGGCGCTGGCGGCCGCCAGCCAGTCAGAACTCGCACAGGCTGTGCGAGAAATGGCAGAGGCCATGGGGCCACCATGTCAACCTGCTGGCCGACTGTGATCCGCGCGTGGGACACGCGTCACAACACCTCCTTCGCAGATGGGCCCCCCGTGCTGCCCTCATAGCCGCACAAGGACTTTGCCTCCGAAGTTTCGACGTCGTCCTGCGACCGGCGGGTTGGGCGCAACTGTGCATGTTGACAGGCGACGCGCGATCGTCCCCGCACTAGGCTTTGCCTCGTCGATCCGGTGGCGGCAGCCCGGACCACGTCCCTGGACTTCCGGAGGTTCCCGATGCACATGCGCGTTCCGATTCGTTGTTTCCGAGCGGCCGGCGCGATGGCCGTCACGCTGGCCACGCTTGCTTGTGCTTCGGACGCCCCCGGGCCCGATCGGTCCGAGGGCTTCTCGACCCTCGTGGCGCTAAGCGCGACGCGGCTCGATCTGTCCCGGCAGGTGGCGCTGACCAAATGGGACAGCCGCCAGCCGGTCGCGGACCCGCCGGGCGATCCGCGCGAGCAGGAAGTCGTTGCGGCGGCTGCGCAAGCGGCGGGCGCGCGCGGTTTGCCAGGAGAACTGGCGACCGCGTTCTTCACCGACCAGATCGAAGCGAGCAAGCTCGTCCAGTTCGCGCTCATGGCGAGCTGGCGGCGCGAGGGAGGAGCGCCGGCGGAACCTCGCGCAGACCTGAGGAACGAGCTCCGTCCGGCGCTCGATCGGCTCCGCCCCCGGTTCATCGACGAACTTGCCGCGATCCGGTCGCTGCGCGAGCGGCCGGATTGCCGCGAGCGGTTGGCGCATGCGGCCGCGCGGCACGTCGACGCGCATGGGCTGTCGCCGCTGTTCGCGATCGGGCTGGACCGCGGCCTGGCACGCGTGTGCGCCGAGTGAGCGCATGAACTTCCGGCAAGGACTTCGGGTCAGGAGGCCTTGCGGACAAGCCGCGGGTCCGGCTGCGCCACGCCGAAGAAACCGGAAAGTGCCAGGCAGGGTTTGCAGCACAACCGTGCTGCAATGTACGTACGAGGTCTGACCATGCCGACAACCACCATTCGTCTGGATGACGATCGCGAAGATCGCATCTCCGCGGCTGCGGACCTGGCAGGCAAAACTTCCCATGCTTTCATCGTCGATGCCGTCGCTCGCGCAGTCGAGCAGGTCGAAGCACAGGAAGAGCTGCATCGCATCGCCGAGAAGCGCTGGGCTGCGTATTCCAGCGCATCTGATCACTCAATCCGGCCCCATGGTCGCCATGTCCGGTGCTCATGAGCATCGGAAAGATGAATTTTTATACTTTAGTGTGATTCGGAAATTTTTGGGTCAGCGAATGTGGATAACTTTGCCGGTCAAAAGGGGAGGCACGGGAGTATTCACATTCGCGGCTCAAGCACCGATGCTCTGAAGCGGGGTTAGCTTTTTCGAACCGAAGCGACCTCAGGGAGCCGCGCTTCAAACTCGGCCACGAATGTGGCCAAGTCCAAGTCCAACGCGATCAGCCAATGTCGAAGCTCGACGAAGTCGACTCGCCGAATGCCTGTTTCGACCTTGGAAACATCGCTCTGGAGCATCTTGGTCCTCTTGGCGAGTTCCGCCTGCGTCAGACCCCGCGCCACTCTGAATTCTTTTAACAGCTTGAGAACGAGCCGACTTTCCCGGCTGTAGATTGTTTTTTGCATGGGCCACTTCCTTGTGACCCTGAGGCTGAATTCGAATATCGGATATGCGAAAATCGCATAGCTGATCGACGCAAAAATGCGTGTTCGACAGGCCCGTCGATGATTGCCCCCTCGTGAATGCCGTGAGCGGGCTTCAGCTCGTACCCAGTTCCGCCGGGAGTGAAATTCACGAACACCGTGGATGTTTCTTTGCTAGCATTTTTTCAAGACGAGAGCCGCAAGAAGCCCGGTACGCCACTGATCAGAGGCGCGTCGCTACAAGCAAGGAAACAGATGCGCAAACGGACTTGGGAGAAGACGGAAGCGGCGATTGCCGCACTGGCAAGTGCTGAGAACGAGGAACCTCCCACGTCGCGCGGGCGCAGCGGCATCGTCCGCTACATGTTCGACTTGCCCGAGCAAGCACGGCAGGAACGTGACGCGCTTGTGGCGGCGGCCAACAGGCTCAATGGCGCATTGCCTGTTCGGACCCTGGATGCCTCCTGTGTGCATGCTTCAAGCTGGGCGAACCGTCACTCCAGCGCATTCTTGTCACAGGAGTACGTGGCCCTGAAGGAGGAGATCCGTTCCTCGGGAGGAAATGTCCAGCCGATCAAGGTCCGCCCGATTCCAGTGGGGTCTCCGCGAGCCGTGTTGCCCGGAGCAACAGAGGCGGCAGCACCTGCGCAACAGTATGAGATCGTCTACGGCCATCGGCGGCACCGAGCCTGCCTCGAACTCGGACTTCCGGTGCTGACGCTGATCGAAGATCTTTCGGATGCCCAGCTGTTCGCGCAGATGGATCGGGAGAATCGGCAGCGGGAGGATCTGTCGCCTTGGGAGCAAGGGGTCATGTACGACCGAGCGCTGCAGGAAGGACTTTTTCCGTCCATGCGCCAGCTGGCCGAGACCTTGGGCTGCAATACTGCGACCGTCAGCCGTGCCGTCGCGCTTGCACGGCTCCCCGACGAAATTGTTGTTTTGTTTGCCTCCCCTATGGACTTACAAACCCGTTGGGCCGCGCCGCTGACCAAACTAGCCTCCGAAGGATTGCAGGTCGGTCTCGAACAGGCCCGCACGCGTCTGAAGGGAAATCCGCGGATGACTCCGTCCGAGATCTTTGCGGCGCTCACTGCGACAGATTCAGCAGCCGGAAATCGGAGGTTCAATGCCAATCCGGAGACATCGACCCTTTGCCTCGGTGGTCGACGAATCGGAGAAGTCTTGCAGGACGCAAAATCCGGAACGACGGTTCGCTTCTACGAGAAGTTGCCGCTGCCCATGTTCAGCGCTGTAGCGCAGGGCATTCAGCGCGCGTTGGACAAGTTTTGAGAGCCGTGCCCAACGTCACACCCAATCAACCGCTAGCAGCAGCAGCGGAGCTGCCACTGGTGCTCGATCTCGCCCGACAGATCTTCGACGTGATCGACGGGCGCCAAGCCCTGTCACCGACGAAGTTCATCGAGATGGTGGACCTGGATCTTGATGCCTTCGCTATCAACGCGCACGTCCATCGAAGCACGATCACTCGTTCGCCCACGGCACAAAACATCCAGTCGCATATCCGCGCGACCTTGCAAGTACTTGCTGCCGTGATGAAGACATCGGGAGGCGACCTCCAGCCCGCCATCTTCTGGTACAGGAATGAGTCGCTCGCCGCGTTTGATCACAAGACGGCTGAAGCGCTGGTGGCTGAAGGCCGGGCCGCCGACGTGCTCGATCTACTGGCGTCCTACCAGACCGGGTTTGTGGGGTGAGCAGCCTTGAGCTGATCGTTGACCGATGGACGACACCGCACATATCGATCTGATGCCCGAGCCGTCGGCGCCCAAGCTGATGTTCTTCGGCGATCCGCACGGAGACTTCGAGCCGGTGATCGCCGCGGTCGAGGGCTACCGGCCCGAGGCAATCGTCCTGCTCGGCGATCTCCAGCCTCGCCAGCCACTGCACGTCGAGCTGCAGCCGATCTTGGATCGCACCGGAGTCTGGTTTATCCACGGCAACCACGACACCGATGCCGACGCCGACTACGACCACCTGTGGGGATCGGAGCTCGCGGATCGCAACCTGCATGGCCGCATCGTTTCCATCGCTGGCTACCGGGTGGCGGGACTGGGCGGCATCTTCCGCAGCAAGATCTGGGACCCGCGGCGCCCGATCGAAGCCTCGTTCTTTTCGGACATTCATCCCCGGATTCTCGGCGTCACGCCGCCGCGCGGTGCCGGCGCTCCCCATTCATTCGCGCACCGCGAAGGCGAAATCCTCTCCTGGCTGCAGGCCCACGGCGCCTCCGGCGAACCCTGGGTCGCGCTCGACGACGCCGAGTGGCAATTCGACCGCCACAATGACCGGCTGGTGGTCTGCGGGTCCTTCGTGGGCTTCGACGCCGAAGCCTGCGCTGCCTTGCGCGCCCACTTCGAAAGGACCCACTCGTGAAGCTATTGATCCTCTCCGACCTGCATCTCGAGTTCGCACCTTTCAAGCCGGTGCCTGATCTCGAGTTCGACCTCGTCATCCTCGCCGGCGACATCCATTCGCCGGCCAAGCGGGCCATCGAGTGGGCGATGACGCGCCTTCCCGGCAAACGCGTGATCTACGTGCCCGGCAATCACGAGTACTACGGCGGCCGGCTGGGCACGACGCTGGCCGCTGCGCGCACCACCTCCGAAGGCAGCCATGTGCACCTGCTCGACGGCGACGAGCTCGTGATCGATGGCGTGCGCTTCCTCGGCGCGACGCTCTGGACCGATTTCGCGCTCGCGATTGAGGCACCCGAAGGGCGGGTCAGCGACGTCCCATGGGCGATGAAGCAGGCGACCAGCGTGCTGAACGACTACGCGCTGATCCGCACGGTCGACGACACGTCCGAGCCCAACACCTGGGGGGACATACTGGGCAGGCCGCTCCAGGCGGCCGACACGCTGCAGATCCACCAGGCCCAGCGGGCATGGCTGCAGGCGAAGCTCGCTGAACCGTTCGACGGTCGAACAGTGGTGGTGACGCACCATGCGCCGCACCGCGGTTCGCTCTCGGCGCAGTATGCCGACGACTGGGTGTCGGGCGCGTTCGTGAGCGAGCTGCCCCACGACTTCTTCGAGGTGCCTGTGCTCTGGGTGCATGGCCACACCCACCAGAGCTTCGACTACCGAGTCCGTGGCTGCCGGGTGGTGTGCAACCCGCGGGGGTACGTACGCCGCATGAGCGGTCGGATCGAGAACCAAGCGTTCGATCCGGCCCTGATCATCGACGTGCCACCGCCCGAGGACGACTGGCGACCATGAAGCTGTTCATCTTGTCCGACCTGCATGCCGAGTTCGAGTCCTTCGAGGTGCCGCAGGGTCTGGACTACGACGTGGCCATCCTGGCCGGCGACATCGTGGCGCCCGGGCGGGTCGCTGCACGCTGGCTGCGAGACCCGGCCCGCTTCGGTGACAAGCCGATCGTGCAGATCGCAGGCAACCACGAGTACTACGAGTCTGTGATGGGCCAGGAGCTGGCGGAGATGCGCCGCCAGGCACAAGCGCACGGCATCCATTTCCTCGACGGCGATGAGGTCGTGATCGCGGGCGTGCGCTTCCTGGGCTGCACGCTGTGGACCGACTTCGGCCTGCCCATCGACGACCCGGGTTTTGCGGGGCAGCCGGTGCGCCAGCTGTCGGACCGGCACCGGTCGATGGAGGCGTGCACGCGCTACCTGGCCGACTACGCCGCCATCCGCGTGGACGACCCGCGCACCTCGAATTCGCGGGGCACGCGGCGCCTGATGCCGATGGACACCTTGCTGATCCACCGCCGGCACCGCGCCTGGCTGCGCCGCAAGCTCGCCGAGCCGTGCGACGGTCGCACAGTGGTGGTGACCCACCATGCGCCGCATCGCGGATCTCTCGCGCCGCGGTTCGCCGAGGACTGGGCTTCGGGTGGCTTCGTCAGCGAAATGCCGGCCGAGTTCTTCGATGCGCCCGTGCTGTGGGTGCATGGGCACACGCACGACAGCTTCGACTATCAGGTGGGCGGCTGCCGGGTGGTGTGCAACCCGCGGGGGTACATGAACTGGCACGGGGAGTTCGAGAACAAGGACTTCGATCCTGGGTGGGTGGTGGACCTGTGATCGACGCCGCTTCTCTTACCAAGGGTGAGATCCGGATTGCCGCAATCCGGGGCGCCGAGCTCGTCGCTTTCCTGCACGAAAGCCAGGGCGGCGAGACACGGTCGGTCATCATCGAGTCCGCAAGGCCCACGGTGCGTGCACCTTCGCGTGCTGGAGGGAAAGCGATCACCTCTCCCCGGGAGATGCTGCCTCCGCCCGCGGCGGACTTTCGCAAGCGGCGTGTCCCGCAGGTCGGCGATGCCGCGGCAGTGGCCATGGAGCAGATCGGGTTGGCCTTGAGACGCCTCGGTCTTGATCGCTTAGCCCGCCGAAACGATCTCGCGGGCGCCTATGTGGTAAAGGCTACCGCCGAGCAGATCCGTGAACTGGCCGCAACGCCAGGGATTCAGGCCATCCGGCTGAACCGGCGGCATCGCAATATCCGCAAATCTGACACCCTCGCGCCCGAGGGCCTAGAGCGCAAAAAAGCATGACCATCGACGACGCGACCAGACGCTACAAGCACACGGGCAGCAGAGTGCCGGACTTCCTCTTCGCAGAACACTTCGACCACGAAGCCAAGGTCCTCACGATCACGGCCTGTGACTTCGACAGCGCAGCCTTTGCAGACATCATCTTGCGGCACCCGGAGGTTGTCGCTTTCGAAGATGAGACCGGCCCCTACGCCACACCTGCATGGTCTGTAATGGCCGTGATCGCGGGCACGAAGTTCTCAGCGCGCGTGGTGCGCCAGCGGCTCTATGGCAAGCCCGGCGGTGTCGGCGCAACGGTGCGCCTCACGCCGCTCTAGAACGGCTGCACCGTGGCCCATGGACGCAATCGGGCAACACCTGAATCTCGTCGCGGCCCTTCAGTTTTCGCCAGCACGACGCCGTGCGGGTTCATGTCCGTCCTCACTCTAGGTGGCAGCCGCGGAGCGGGAGACTTATAGCGGTGCAACCAGCCCACAACGGGATGCAAAGTGCCGTACGAGACCTTCGCAGACGTGGGAACGCGGCTGCCGTGGTTCATCGAAGAGGTCTACAACGCCAAGCGGCTGCACTCGGCGCTCGATTACCGCCCACCCAACGAATTCGAATCCCAGTTCACTCAGCAGGCGGCTTAGTTCTGATGACCCCGGTGGTCCAGTCGATGGGGTTCACTCCAATCTCGAGCCAGAGATCGGTGGAATCCAACACGCTGGCCGTTGACCTCAATTGCGCTGCTCGTGATCCCTTTAACCCTTGGTCACGGCGGCAGTCCGCCGGCCCACCTCGCGACCGCTTCCGCCACCGCATGCGGCTGCTCCGGTACCATCGCGTGGCTGGCGCGCGGGATGACCTGTACGGTCACCTTGTCGCCCAACACCGCCTTCAACTCGTTCCGGGTCGCCGGCGGCCGCCAGGGATCGTCGGCGCCCTGCAGGTCCAAGATGGTCGAATGGCTGACGGGCCACCATTGGTCCTTGGGCGGGCGGGTCTGCGCGTCGCGGTACGCGGCAGACAGTTCTGGATACCAGCCCTCCAGCCATGGGGTGGGATCATTCCCTGGGGCGAAGAAGGCGTGACGCAGTGCGGCCAGGCGCGCGTCGCGGGGTTGCGTGGGATTGGCGGCGACGAGCAGGGACGGTTGTACCCCTGGCGGAAATGTACGGGCCGCGGCTGCGAGCACTACCACGCCGCGAACGAGCTCTGGGTACCTAAGGTCGGCCACGCGCGCCACGAAGTGGCCGTAAGCGTGCCCCACGATCACGGCGCGGCCGTCTCCGAGGCGCCGCACCGCGAGCGCTACATCGCCGGCCAGCGCATCCAGGCTCAGCTCTTGCATCTGGCCGCGGCTTGCGCCCATTCCACGCGGCTGCGGGCGAAGCACCTTGAAACCCTTCGTCGCAAGCAGATGCGCGAGTTCGTCGTAATCCTCAGAATCGCGCTGCGACGACGGCAGTAACACCAATGTCGGTCCCGTGCCTTCGACGATCACATCCAACTGAACGTCCCCCTCGCGCAGCAGCTCGCGCCGGCGTGCCATCATCCCGCCCCCACGATGCGCGCAGGCAGACAGCAGCGAGAGGGCGCCCAGCGCCGCAAGCCATGATCGGCGGCCGTGCGACGCAACTTTTTCTGAAGTTCTCATTTGGTTGTCTCCTTCGCCTAGTAGTCTAGGGAGCGGCGCGAGCTCTGCCATGCGCTCGGCGGCAAGGCTGCTATTCGGTCACTGGCGCCGTGCATAGCTGAATCGGCGTATGGCGGTGGCAGCACGCATGCCTGACACCGCACCGCACTGCGACGACGGCGACCTATCCTGAACTTCCGTCACTTGCTGGAGGCTAGCGATCTGGCCGAGGACATCTTTAAGCAGGTCAACGCCTCCCTGGTCAAGAAGGGATTGCTTCTGAAGAGAGGCTCCATCGTGGACGCCACGATCATCGCGGCGCCCAGTTCGACCAAGAACGAGAGCGGCGAACGGGGCCCTGAGATGCACCAGACGAAGAAGGGCAACCAGTGGCACTTCGGGATGAAGGCGCACATCGGCGTGGATGCCGATTCGGGGCTGGTGCACACACGGTGATGACCACTGCGGCCAGCGAGGCGGACGTGGAACAGGTGAGCGGCCTGGTGCACGGCAAAGAAGATGCAGGGTGGGCAGACTCGGGCTATCGGGGAGCACAGAGCCGAGTAAAGCGGGACGTGCAATGGAACATTGCAGGCCGACCCAGCGACATGGCAAGGATGCCAGAGGGCCGGGTCAAGATCAGAGCGCGCAAGCAGGAGTTCCATAAGGCCCGCATCCGGGCGAAGGTGGAGCACCCGTTCCGCGTGATCAAGCGGCAGTCCGGCCTCGCGAAGGTGAGGTTCAAAGGGCTGGCCAAGAACACGGCGCATGTGATCACGCTGCTTGCGCTCTCGAACCTGGGATGATCAGAAGGAAACTGATTGCGATGATGGGGCAGGGGCGCCCGCAGACAGCGTGAATGGGCCACAGAGGCTCTCAAACGCATGGGATTCCCAGTGAGACAAGCCTGCGAGCGCGACGGGCCAAACACGCACCTTCGCCGGCAAGCCAATTTACGATTTCATCTAACGTTCCCTAGTCTTACTGTGTTAGTAATTTGAGTGAAATCAAGGCATTATGCGCACTTCTTCAGGAGAAGGGCGAACTTTGATGGAAGACTTGCAGGAATTCGAGCGGTACATGGCCCATCTGAGCGAAGGCCTGGGACATTCAGATCGGCACGCCGGGCTGCGCGGGTACACCACGGGGCTGATGTCGCCGCTGCAGCGCAAGAGCGTGGAGCCGATGGCGGCGTATATGGACCCGCTGAATGTGCGTTCGCGCCACCAGTCGCTGCACCACTTCGTGGCCGACGCGAACTGGTCGGACGAGCGCATGCTGCTGGGGATATGCCAGTGGGTTGTGCCGTTGATGGATTTCAGCGACGGCGGTTGGTGGATCATCGATGACACGGGCTTTCCCAAGCAGGGGCGGCACTCGGTGGGCGTTGCGCGCCAATACTGCGGGATGCTGGGCAAGCAGGACAACTGTCAGGTGGCAGTGAGCGTGTCGCTGGCCTGCGCGGCGGCCAGCATTCCGGTGGCGTGGCAGCTGTACCTTCCCCAGGAGTGGGTCGACGACGAGGCCAGACGCGAGAAGGCCGGCGTGCCCGAGGCGATCGAGTTCGCCACCAAGCCGCAAATCGCGGTGCAGCAGATCGAACACCTGATGGCCCAGGGGGCGCCGAGGCACTGCGTGCTGGCCGACGCGGGCTATGGCGTGGACACGGCGTTTCGCGAACGCCTGGACGAGCTTGGATTGCGCTACGTCGTGGGGGTGACGGGCAGCGTCACGGTATGGCCGCCCGGGCACGAACCCCTGCCGCCCAAGCCTTACAGCGGCAGGGGCCGCGTGCCACGACGGCTGCGCCGCGGCGACGCCACCGCCCCCGAGCACCGGCCCCGCACGGTCAAGGACGTGGCCTTCGACATCGAGCCCGACGACTGGCAAGAAGTGACCTGGCGCGAGGGCACGAACGCCGCGCTGCGCTCGCACTTCACGCGCGTGCGGGTCCGTGCAGCGCACCGCGACCAGCAGCGCAGCGAACTGCGCGAGCCGCAATGGCTGCTGATCGAGTGGCCCGAGGGCCACGAAGAGCCGCTGAAGTACTGGTTGTCCACGCTGCCCGAGGACACGTCGCTGGAGCGCATGGTCTACGAGGCCAAGATGCGCTGGCGCATCGAGCGCGACTACCAGGATCTCAAGCAGGACCTGGGCCTCGGACAGTACGAAGGCCGGGGCTGGCGCGGCTTTCATCATCACGCCAGTCTCAGCATTGCCGCCTACGGCTTCCTGCTGGCGCAGCGGCTGCAGCACCCCGACGAGGTCGGGGGTAAAAAAAACTCCGCACGCCAAGAGCCTGCCCTACCCACGCATTACAAACCTCGGGGAAGCCCAGAGGGCGCAGCGCCACGTTCCATCCTCCATCACGAGCTTGCGATTGCGTATCGGCGCACTGCTGGCTCGTAACCTGCCCCGATGTCCCTGTTGTCTTCGGCACCAACGAGCCCTAAATATTTAACACAGTAAGACTAGAGATCGCCCAATAGCCAGGTCGCAAGCCTCTTAGCCTCCTCGGCATTGACTTGTGCATTGGCAGGCATCGGCACGCTGCCCCAAGCGCCGGCGCTGCCCTTCATGATCTTCCCCGCCAAGGCATCGGCGGCACCGACTTGCCCCTTGTAGCGCCCTGCGATGTCTCTGAAAGACGGCCCGACAAGCTTCTTGCCGACGTCATGGCAGGCCATGCAGGCTTTGGCTGTAGCCAATCCCTGATCGGCTGTCGCAGGTACGCACAGGACAAGGGAAAGCAACGGAAACAAAAGCAGATGCTTGGTTCGTTGCGCCGCAGATCGGCGCCGGATCGCGATGGAGGGCAGAGGCATCTTCAGAATATTGAAAGGAAGGAATGTCATCTCAAGCGGAGTTGGAGCGCAGAGGCAGGCTGCGCAGCCGTTGACCGGTGGCGGCAGACACGGCGTTCGCCAAAGCTGCCAGCACAACCGACGTACCGGGTTCGCCAATGCCACCCGGCGCTTCCCGGCTCGGCACGATATGGACCTCCACCTTCGGCGCCTCCGACAACCGCAAGACCCGATAGTCATGGAAGTTGCTTTGCTCGACACGGCCGGCCTTGATGGTGATCTCGCCCCACAAGGCCGCGCTGACGCCGAAATGGATGCCCCCTTCCACCTGCGCCTCGACCGTGTCAGGATTGACGACCATGCCGCAGTCCACCGCACATACGACGCGGTCGACAACGATGTCGCCAGATGCATCGACCGTCACCTCGGCCACCTGGGCCAGGTAGCTGCCGAACGCGGCCAGCACCGCAACTCCGCGGCCACGCTTGGCGCCTTTCGCCGCCGCGGGGCGCAAGGGCGCATCCCAGCCCGCCTTCTGGACCGCCAGTTCCAGAACCGCCCGAGCACGCGAACGCTCGGGCAGCAGCGCCAGGCGGAAGGCCACGGGATCCTTGTTGGCCATCGAGGCCAGTTCGTCCACGAAGCTTTCCACCACGAAGCAGTTGTGCGTGGGCCCCACGCCGCGCCACCAACCTGTGACCATGCCGCCCCCCGGCTCCTCGCGCACATAGTCCAGCCTGGAAGCGGGCCATTCATAGGGACCCAAACCAGCCTCGACCGCGTCGTGATCCAGTCCATTGCGAAACAGGCCCGGCGCGACGCGAGCCATGATCGACGAGCCGACCACCCGGTGCGTGATGGCGGTCGGGCGACCTTGTGCATCGATCGCCGCACTGAGCTGGTCGACATAGGCCGGCCTCAGAATGTCGTGCTGAATGTCTTCTTCTCGCGACCAGATGAACTGGACCGGCCCTTGTACGTTCCGCGACAAGGCCACCGATTGCTCGACGTAGTCGGCTTCGAGCCTGCGCCCGAATCCGCCGCCTATCAGGTGGTTGTGGATGCGGACCTTGTCGGCTGCGAGTCCCGATGCGCGCGCCGCGAGGTCGCGGGCGCGTGTCGGTGCCTGCGTGCTCACCCAGACGTCGCAGCCATCCGCGCGAAGGTCCACGGTGCAGTTGATCGGTTCCATCGCCGCATGGGCGAGAAACGGCGAATGGTAGATGGCCGTGAGCCGCTTGGCCGCGCCGCGCAGCGCCGCGTCGGCATCACCCTGCGCACGCGCCACAGCGCCATCTTGCCGTGCGAGACCATCCTCCAGCTTCTTGCGGATCCCGGCCGTCGACATGCTCGCCGCCGGCCCGTCGTCCCAGACGACTTTCAACGCTGCAAGTCCCTGCTTTGCAGCCCATGAATGGTCTCCGATCACCGCCACGGCGTTGTCGATGCGCACCACCTGGCGTACCCCGGGCAAGGCCAATGCCGCGCGATCGTCCACGCTCACCAGCTTGCCGCCTGAAGCAGGGCTTGCCGCAACAGCGGCATAGCGCATCTTCGGCAGCCTCGCGTCGATGCCGTAACGCGCGCGACCATCGATCTTTTCCGCGGCATCGAGCCGCTTGACCGGACGCCCGATGAGCTTGAAGGCTTCCGGTGCCTTGAGGGTGACTTGCTGCGGCAACGGCAAGCCGGCCGCCCGCTGGCTCAGTTGCCCGTAGGCGAGTTGCCGGCCGCTGGGCGCGTGGATCACGACACCGTCGTGCGCGCTGCACTCGGCCGCCGCAACACGCCATTCCTGCGCGGCCGCCTCGACGAGCATGACACGCGCCATGGCGCCTGCCGTCCGGAGCGGCTCCCAAGCACCCTGAACGGAGTTCGAGCCCCCGGTGATCTGCGCGCCGCCGGCTCGGGGGTTGCCATAACGGGACGCATCGGGCGGCGCATGGGCGAGCTTGACGCGGGCGAGCGGGATCTCGAGTTCTTCGGCGATCAGCATCGACAGGGCCGTGTAGGTTCCCTGGCCCATCTCCACACGGGGCATGGTCAGCGTGATGGTGTCGTCGGCATCGATCCGGATGAACGCATTCGGCTCGAACGCAGCGCGCTTCTCGGTGGCGGCCCGTGCGCCCGCACCGTTGAATGCGACGCCAAGTGCGAGCGATCCGCCGGCAACCAGGAAGACCCGCCGGGACACATCGTGCGAGGAAGCGTTCATGCCTTGCCCCCGGCATCGGCCGCGCGATGGATGGCCACGCGGATGCGCGAGTAGGTGCCGCAGCGGCAGATGTTGCCGGACATCGCCGAGTCGATCTCGCCGTCGTTGGGCTTGGGCGTTTGCTTCAGCAGCGCGCAGGCCGACATGATCTGGCCCGACTGGCAGTAGCCGCACTGCACCACCTCTTCGTCGAGCCAGGCCTTCTGCACGCTGCGGCCCAGCGCCGTCTGCCCTATCCCCTCGATGGTGGTGACGCGCTTGCCGCTGATCGCCGACAACGGTGTCTGGCAGGCGCGGACGGCCACGCCGTCCAGATGCACCGTGCATGCGCCGCACAGCGCCATGCCGCAGCCGAACTTGGTCCCGGTCAGGCCGATTACGTCGCGCAGTGCCCAAAGGAGCGGCATGTCGCCGGGCAGGTCGAGTTCGGTCCGCTGGCCGTTGAGTTCGAAGTTCATCATCTCAGGCCACCGCAATCGCATCGACTTCGATCAGCCAACTCGAATCGACCAGCCCGGCCTGCACCACCGACATCGCCACCTTGTGGTCGCCAAGGTAGCGTTGACGGATCTCGGCACCCAGACGCCAGTCCTCCCGGTTCGCCAGCCAGATGGTGAGCTTGGCGAGGTTCGTACGCTCCATTCCGGCCGCCTTCAGCGTGGCGTCGATGTTGGACCAGACGCGGGTGGCTTGAGCCTCGAAGTCGCCCGCCAAGCGGCCGTCGGGCTCAAGTCCCATCGTGCCGCTGATGAAAAGCAGCCGCTCCACCGAGGAGGCCTCGATGGCCTGGGCGTAGGGGCCGATGGGCGTGAAGATGTCCGGTGGCACATGCACTTTCAACATGGGAGCTCCTGCAGCTTTGTCAGAGAATGGGCAATTAGGCATGGGAAAGGCGGCTCGGATAATGCGCTTTGGTCATCTCATGCCATCCATTTTTTGCATGACACATGAGTGAAATCTCGATCACAGCATTGCGCGTGTTCCGCGCCGTGGCGCGCTGCGGCAGCTTCACCGCCGCGGCTCGCGATCTCGGCTGCGCCCAATCGGCGATCAGCCGGTACATGGCCTCCCTGGAAGAAGGCTTGCAGCAGACGCTGGTGCTGCGCGGCCATCGCAGCGTGCAACTCACCGCCGCGGGCGAGCTGTATCTCGAGACAGTCAATCGCGCGCTCGATGAGCTGGATCACGGCGCGATGCGAATCGCGAGCGGCGGCGAACGACCGACGGTCAAGGTGCTGGCCATGCCGTCGTTCGCTTCGCGCTGGCTCATCCCGCGGCTGGCGCGGCTGCACCTCGCACGCATCGACGTCGAGATCGAGCTCGCCACGTCGATCTGGGACGCCGACTTCCGCAAGGAACGGTTCGATCTCGCGATCCACTACGGCGACGGTTCCTGGCCCGGCGCACAGCTGCTGATGCATGACAGCCTGGTTCCGGTAGCTTCACCCCGGCTGCTGAAAGGCCAAGCGCTCGCGCGCATCGGTGACTTGGACCGGTTCCCGTGGCTGCATGACTCCCTGCGAAGCAGCAAGTGGTCTCGATGGCTCGCAGCCTCCGACGCGGCAGGCTTGTCGAGCGCCCGAAGCATGAAGTTGCAGGACACCGAGGCAACGCTCACTGCGGCCGTTGCGGGTCTCGGCATCGCCATCGGTCATGTCGTGCTGGTCGACAACGATGTGCGGGAGGGCCGCCTGGTGGAAGCCTGGCCACGGCATGCGCCGCTTGCCGCCGGATATCACCTGATTTTTGCTAAGCGAGCTGCGCGAAACCAGCCCGCGCGCGCGCTGGCGGAGTGGTTGATGAAGGAGGCCGTCGAGTTTCGCAAGACACTGGAGGCGCCCCCCGTCTGAGCGTTGGTCCGATGCGAGCTAATGGCCTCCGTTGAGGTTGAGCCTGGCCCTTTGCTGCCCGACTTTCTAAGCGAGGGTCGCATACCAAGTTAGTAGGCCCTTCTTTTCGCGATATCCCAACGCTACAAGAATGTGCCGATTTCGCCGTGCTGCAGGCAGGCCATATCCAAGGCTGGTACGTTAGTACGGAGACTGGGGCGCGACACCGGTGCCCGGTCAGCCGCAGGCCAATACTGGCGATGCGAAAAAGTTGGCAAGATGGATTCTTGGCGGCGCATCGCGGAAGGAGCATCGGGCTGAACCGATACGCCCTGTTTACTGTCGCAGCGCCAGCACGCCATACGCGAAGCGCTTCAATCCCAGCGGATGCCGAGTTTTTTGACCAGCGTACCCCAGCGTGCGCGCTCCTTGTCCAGGAACGCGAGCGTCTGCGCTGGCGTTCCGACTACCGCTTCGGCTCCTTCCTGGGTCAGCCGGCTTTGCACTTCAGGCAATGCCATGGCTCGCTGCACTGCATCGCGCAGGCGGGCCACCACCTCCGCGGGCGTGCCTGCGGGCGCCACCAGCGTGTGCCAGTTCGACACCTGCACGCCGGGCAAGCCAACCTCAGCCGTGGTGGGCACTGCCGGCAGCACGGCAATGCGCCGCGGTCCGGCCACGGCCAACGGCAGAAGCCGCCCCGCCTCAATGTGCGCGCGCACCAGGGTGACGTCGGCCAACATCATCTGCACCTGCCCCGCCAACAGATCGTTCAGCGCCGGGCCGGTGCCTCGGTAGGGCACGTGCACGATGTCGATGCCTGTTTCATGCTTGAACAGCTCGCCGCCCAGGTGAGGAATGGTCGCGTTACCTGCGGAACCGAAATTCAGCGTACCGGGCTTGGCCTTGGCCAGCGCGACGAGCTGCTGCAGGCTGGTCACGCCGAGCTTCGGGTTGACGACGATGATCTCTGGCACTGCTACCACCTGCGTGATGGGTGCGAAGTCCTTCGCCGGGTCGTAGGGCATCTTCAGCGCGATATGGTTGGCCACCGTGAGCGCCCCCGCCAGCGAATAGCCGAGCGTGTAGCCATCGCGCGGAGCTCGGGCCACTTCGGCCATGCCATTGAGCCCACCCGCGCCCGGTTTGTTGTCCACGATCACGGATTGCCCCAATACCCGGGCGATGCCTGCGGCGAGCAGCCGGGCCATGGAGTCGGCTGAACCGCCGGGCGCCAGCGGCACCACGATACGAATGAGCTTGGAGGGGAAAGGCTGCGCTTGCGCGCGAGCGAAGGGCAAGGCGCCTGCCGCCATCGCGGCGACCAGTCGCAGTGTGGAGCGCCGATGCGGATTCATGATCATTTCCTTCAAAAAACGTGGCGCACGCCCATGGCGATCAACGAAGTGTTGGCGCCGGCACGCACGCCGCTGTACCGGGTCGTGGCGTCGCTGATGTCGTAGCTGCTGCTCGCTACGTTCTTCAGCCAGCTGTACGACGCATACAGGTCGGTGCGCTTTGACAGAGCGTAAATAGCCGTTGCGGTGACCTGGTGCGCATCGAAGTCCCTGGCCGTCCGGTCGTCGTAGTGCTTGATGGATACCAGTGCGCGCAGCAGCGGCAGGACCTGGTACGACGCACCGAGCATGTAACTGCGGTAGTGGCGGCTGAAGATGCTGGTCGCGCTGGAAGGAGCAGCGACTGTCCGGCTACCCTCCCATCGCCCGGCCTGGAACGCGCCCGAGAGGATGAGTCCTCCGATGGTGTAGCTCAGCCCCGCGGTCGACGCGCGGTCGTGTGCGCTGTCGGTGGCATTGGCGTGGCGCGCATGCGCCAGGCTGGCCAGCCACGCGCCACTGCGGTAGATCATGTTGAAGCCCAGGGTGGATCGGGCCCCGGAGCTCGCCGGGGCCGGCTGTTCGCCGAATGAATATTGCACACGCACGATGACGGGGCCGAGCGCGGGGGAGATGTAATTGACGGCGTTGTCGTTGCGCGCCACGGTGGTAGGGTTCGAGCCGGTCCACATGGTGCTGCTGACCGTGCCGATGCCGAAGGCCGTCGGATCGATCGGCGCCAGAGCATAGAAGGTTGGCGCGTAGTCGCGGCCCAGTTCGATAGTGCCGAATGTGGTGCTGGATAGGCTGAGGACGGCCTTGCGACCGAACATCCGGCCGCCTTGGCCAAAAGAGCCGTCGTCCACGTTGAAGCCGTTCTCCAGTTGGAAGCCGGCCGTTAGACCTCCGCCCAGGTTCTCGGAGCCCCGAAATCCCAACCGGCTGCCACTTTGACAGCCCGACCCGACACGCGTGCTATGCGCTCCGTCGATGTTCGATCGGGCCACGCACGCATCCACCAGACCGTAGATGATGGACTGGCCCTGTGCGCCGGACGCAACAAAGGCAAGAGCAGCTGCGCCCACGATGCTTGAAAGGCAATTCTTCATAGTGTCTCCTCGTTGTTATTGCGCCGGCAAGTCTAGGAAGCAGGCCTGCGCGAACCTAGAGGCGATGTGGCAATGCAGCTATGTCAATGCGGCCAGGGGTTGTCCATGCGGACAAGGCAGTCATGCGGAAGCTGTTGCCGGGGTAGGCGCGAACAGCCAGCGCAGTTGGGCAAGCGTGCACGCCTCGGCGAGCGCATGTGCCCGGCGGCCGCGCGCGGTCGTCGAAACGCTTTGCAGGTCAGTGAGATTCCGCGGAGCTCGCGTAGCCGATGCCGCAGCCGGCCGACATCGGCACGCGCACCATGCCGTTTTCCACAGGCAGTGCTTCGAACGGGTCGTCCAGCAGGTGCTGGTGCTCGGCCAGCTCGCAGGCATACGGCAGCGAGCGCAGGGTGCTGGCCGCATGTGCTGCGAAGGCTTGCATCAGCGCGGGTCCGAACGCCGCACCGACGCGGCAGACCACGCCGCCGGCCTGGCACAGCGCGGCGGCCTGCGTGAAGCGCAACAGCCCGCCGAGCTTGGTCACCTTGAGATTGATGACGTCAACCACCCGGTCCGTCACCAGTCGGTACACGTCCTGTACCGACTGCGCGCTTTCATCCGCCTCGATGGCGGCGGGTAGCGACCTCGTCAGCATCGTCAGTCCGGTCCAGTCGTCGGCCGGCACGGGCTGCTCGATCAAGGCAATGTCGTAGCGCTCCATGCGCGCAAAGGCGGCCATCATCGTCTTGGCGCTGTAGGCCTGGTTCGGGTCAAGCGTCAACGCGACTTCTGCGCCCACCGCATCGCGTACGGATGCGATTCGCTGGACGTCCGTTTGCGTGTCGCCCGACAGTTTGAGCTTGAGTTGCTGGTAACCCTGCGCCGCCAGCTCGGCGGCATGTGCACCCATCTGCGCCGGCGTCTTGACTGGCACGATGCGGGACTGGCGAATGACGTCGTGGTGGCGCCCGCCCAGTAGGACGTGCACGGGCACGCAGAGGCGTCGCGCGAGCAAGTCGTGCAGTGCCATATCGATGGCCGCTTTCGCCGAGACATTGAAGGCCAATTGCCGGTCACATGTCTCGACGATGGCGGCGATCTCGTCCAGGCCGCGCCCGACCAGAGTCGGCGCCAAGGCACGCAGCGCGGCCAGCACACCTTCGCCGTCGCCGGAGATGCTGGGAATGGCATGCGCATAGCCGTGGCCGGTGTAGCCGTTGTCGTCGGTCAGCGTCAGTACGTGGGCCTGCAGGCCAGGTACGGACGCGCGCGCGAACTTCCAGTTCGCATCGTGCAGCCTCTGAGTGCAGGGATGCAGGGAGAAGTCGGTGATCTTCATGGTGAGTCTGATTCGGGTAGGCGGCGAGCGCCAGCCCGGCATGTTGGCACACCGCCGAGTCATACAGCGCCCGCGTTCGCAGCTGTGGCGTCGGCAGAGTTTAGGCATGCAGAGACGCTTCGGCCAGCACGGTGCAGGCACACCAGATAGCCACTACCGCGCATGGCCCGCAACGGCATCTCCGCGGCTTCCGTTCCCCTTGTCGCCCGTTGCTGCGTTGCTGCACCTTCCGCACTTTCAGAGCGTGCTGACGCGGCCATGCCGCCGGACACATAACTGTCTTGTCCACGGACCCTCTGGGTCAGCCGGCCCGCCGTCCATAGACTGGCCAAAATCTTCGAGGCAGATCAATGACAACAACCAGATGGAGACGACTTCTGATCACCGGCGCTGCCGGCAGGCTGGGCAGCCACTTGCGCAGCGACCTGCGAGACTTGGCCGAGCACGTGCGTGCCACCGACCTGCGCGCGCTCCCGCCGGCCACCGAGGGCGAAGAAGTGGTGCAGGCCGACCTGTCGGACATGGCCGCCGTGCACGCGCTGCTCGAGGGTGTCGATGCAGTGGTCCACCTGGGTGCCGTCATGCCGCAGGCGCCGTGGGAGGCTGTGCTGCAGGCCAACATCATCGGCAGCTTCAACGTGTTCGAGGCGGCCCGGCAGGCCGGCGCCAAGCGCATCGTGTTCGCCAGCTCGCACCATGCGATCGGCATGTACGACCGCTCGCAGCCGCTTGATTCCGGTGCGCCGCCGCGCCCGGGCAACCTCTACGGCCTCAGTAAGGCGTTCGGCGAGAACCTGGCGCGCATGTACCACGACAAGCATGGCATCGAAGTGGCGTGTCTGCGCATCGGCTCATGCTTCGAGCAGCCGACTGACGAGCGCATGCTGTCCACCTGGCTCAGCCATGCGGACATGGTGCAGCTGTGCCGCCGCTGCCTGGTCGCGCCTGCCGTTGGCTACAGCGTGGTGTATGGCGTATCGGCCAACAGCCGCAGCTGGTGGAGCAATGACAAGGTCGACTTCCTGGGCTTCGCGCCGCAAGACAGCGCCGATGCCTACGCACAGGACATCGCGCACGCCGGTGTACCCGCCTCGGCGCCGTTGAGCGCGCGCGCGGCGCACCTGCAAGGCGGGCGCTTCACCGACCTCATTCCTTAGGAGACAAGCAACATGAAGATGATCAAGACCCTCGGCCTGCTGGCCATCGCCTGCCTGGCGGCATCAGCGGCGGCGCAAACCTGGCCTACCAAGCCCATCCGCCTCATCGTGCCCTATGCGGCCGGCGGGCCGACCGACGGCATGGGTCGCAACATCGCCGCCCGGCTGTCGCTGCGGTTGGGCCAGCCGGTGGTGGTGGATAACCGGCCCGGCGCGGGGGGCGTGATCGGCGTGGACGCGGTCGTGAAAGCGGCGCCGGACGGCTACACGCTGGGCATGATCGCACCCGGTCCGGTGGCCGGGATGCCGGCGCTGACTAAGGTGCCCTACACCCATGCGGACATCGACTACATCACGCTGGTGGCCCGCAGCACGGCCGTCATCGTGGGCCCTGCCAATTCCCACGCCAGCCTCAAGGAGCTGATCGACGCGGCCAAGCGCGCACCCGGCAAGCTGAACTACGGCTCCGCCGGCAACGGCACGTCGCCGCACATCGGCGGGGAGATGTTCAAGCAGGAAGCGGGTATCGACGTGACCCACGTGCCTTATCGCGGCAGCGGACCGGCCGTCACGGCGGTGCTGGCTGGCGAGATCCAGTTCACGCTCATCGACGTGGTGGGCGCGCTGCCGTTGGCGCAATCGGGCCGGCTGCGCATGCTGGCCACGGCGAGCAGCCAGCGTGTGCCGCAGACCCCCGACGTGCCCAGCACCGCCGAGCTGGGTCTGCCCAAAGTGCTGATGGACACCAACTACGGAATCATCGCGCCTAGGGGCTTGCCCGCCGCGGTGCACCAGAAGATCCGCGAGGCCACGGTCGCGGTGGTGAACTCGCCGGAGATACAGGCTTCCTTCAAGCAGCAAGGCGTGTTGCCGGTCACCACCACCTCCGATGAGTACCGCGCGCTGATGCTCGCCGAGCAGGCGCGCTGGACCGAGGTCATCGTCAAGGGCAACCTCAAGCTCGAATAGGCATTGCGCCGCGCAGTCTCCACGTCATCCCGCTTTTCTGAACCCGTCCATGAACACATTGAGCGTCGAGCTGCTGATCAACAACCGGGAGACTCCCGGTGCGTCCTACGTCGAAGTCAGAGACCCGGGTCGCACCGAGGACCGGGTCGGCCGTGTGGCGCAGGCCAGCGTCGTGCAGGTGGACGACGCGGCGCAGGCGGCCCATGCGGCGCTGCCTGGATGGGCCGGCACGCCCATTGCCCAGCGCGTCGAGCTGCTGCGCGCCGCCGCGGCCGTGCTGGACGAAGAAGCGCCGAAGATCGCCGAGTTGATGGCGCTGGAATCGGGCATGCTGATGGCCACCTGCCAGGCCGAGGTCGAAACGGCGGCCCATGTGGTGCGCGACAACGCGGACATGGCGGCCGAATTCCTGCAGCCCCGCCAGTTCGCGGATGCGAACGGTTGGGTCAGCGTCGAAAAGCGCCCCTTCGGCGTGGTGGCGGGCATCGTCTCGTGGAACGCACCAGTCATCCTGACCATGCGTAAGCTGGCGCCTGCGCTGGCCTGCGGCAACACCCTGGTCATCAAGCCTTCGCCGAGCGCCCCCTTGGGGCTGGCGGTGCTGCTCGCGAAGATGGCCGCGCTTTTCCCACCTGGTGTCATCAACGTGCTGCACGGCGGTGCCGACGCTGGCGCGGCGCTGACCGCGCACCCGCTGGTGCGCAAGGTGTCCTTCACCGGCGGCGGCAAGGTGGCCGGCATCATCATGCGCGACGCTGCGGCGTCGATGAAGGATGTGCAGTTCGAGCTGGGCGGTAACGATCCGGCCATCGTGCTCGACGACGTGGACGTCGAGCACGCAGTGACCCGCATCGCCATCGGCGCTTTCCGGCGGGCCGGGCAGTTCTGTTTTGCGGTCAAGCGCGTGTACGTGCCCGAATCCATCTACGACCGCTTCTTCGACCGGCTGTCCGCCGAGGTCGGGAAATTCAGGATCGGGCATCCGCTGGACCCGCGCAGCACGATGGGGCCGATGAACAACCGCGCGCAGTGGACCTTCGTGAAGGACCTTCTAGCGCGGGCGCGCGCTGAAGGCGCCGACATCGTCGAGCTGGGCGAGTTGCTCGACCCGCAGGCCACGAACGAAGGCTACTACCTGCGCCCGACGCTCGTGCGCCGCGCGGCGCCGCAGTCGGAAATCGTGGCTGTGGAGCAGTTCGGCCCGGTACTGCCGGTCGTCGCCTATCAGGATGAGGCGCAGGCCGTGCGCCTGGCCAACGACAGCGAGCTGGGCCTGGGTTCGAGCGTCTGGTCTGCCAGCCGCACGCGCGCCCTCGGGATCGCGCGCCAGCTGGAGGCGGGAATGACCTTCATCAACCAGGCGGGGGCGTCACGCGTCGGCCAGCGGCACGCACCTTTCGGCGGCGTCAAGCAGAGCGGTATCGGGCGCGAAAGCTCGGAAGTTGGCATGGCTGAGTACGTGGAATACCACAGCATCCACGGCGATGCGCTGTGAGGCCAAAGTGAGCTGGATTCATTTGAGATGAAGGAAATAGAACCATGACAAGACCGATTCATCCGTTGCTCGCTTTGCTGACCAGCGCCGCGCTCAGCGTCGCAAGCCTGGAAGCGAAGGCCTCGACGACATCGCCCGTGCCGCTCCATCTCACAACTGTCGAGCAGCGCAGCGCCGGCCTGCAGCCTCGGCTCGTCGAATGGCGTCGCGATTTTCATCGGCACCCCGAACTGTCGGGCCAGGAGGAAAGAACCGCACGGAAAGTCGCCGAGCACCTGCGATCTCTCGGACTGGAAGTGACCACGGGCGTTGGCGGGCATGGCGTGGTCGGCCTTCTCAAGGGCGCGTTGCCAGGAAAAGTCGTGGCACTGCGTGCCGACATGGACGCGCTGCCAGTGGTCGAGGAAACAGACTTGCCGTTCGCTTCCCGGGTGGTCGCCGACTACATGGGCAAGCCGACGCCGGTGATGCATGCATGCGGCCACGACGGACACACTGCCATCTTGATGGGGGTGGCCGAATTGCTGTCTCAGATGAGGTCCCAACTCAAGGGCACCGTGAAGTTCATCTTCCAGCCGGCGGAGGAAGGAATTCCTGACAGTACCGGGGCTAGGGAAGGCGCGTCCTGGGGAGCGAAAGCCATGATCGAGCAGGGTGTCCTTCAGAATCCCCGCGTCGATGCGATCTTCGGCCTGCACATCAATCCCGGTCTGCCGAGTGGAAGTATTGGGTATCGAAGTGGACCGCTCATGGCCGGCGCCGACGAAATCCACATCCACGTCGAAGGAAAGCAGGCCCACGGCGCCTCACCATGGAATGGTGTGGACCCGATCGTGGTGTCGTCCCAGATCATTCTGGGCCTCCAGACCATCGTCAGCAGGCAGCTCAACATCAGCCAGGAGCCCGCGGTGATCAGCATCGGAGCCATTGCGGGTGGCAATCGGTCGAATATCGTCCCGGAATCCGTCAAGCTGCTTGGAACCCTGCGAACGTTCGACGAGCCGATGAGGAACGATGCCAAACAACGCATAGCCCGAACCGCTAACCTGATCGCTGAGTCTGCGGGCGCCAGAGCCAAGGTCAACTTCGGCCCCCTCAACTATTCGGTAACGACCAACGATGCCTCCTTGACCGAGGCGTCCCTGCCGGTTCTCAACCAAATGACGGGCAACAGGGTGTCGGTGATTCCCAAGCGGAGCGCATCAGAGGATTTTTCCGAGTACCAGCGATTGGTACCGGGAATGTTCTTCCTTCTTGGCGCGATGCCGGAAGGCAAGTCACTGGAGACGGTTGCACCCAATCATTCACCGAAGTTCGATTTCAACGAGGACGCGATGGCGGTCGGAGTGCGGTCCTTGTCCGCGTTGGCGATCGACTATTTGAACCGGCACTGAGCTCCGGGCACTTGGGAAAAGTGGCTGTCGCCGATCCGACTCCCAGTGCACGCCAGCGTCGACGCTGTACGGTATTTGGGGCCTGGCTGGAGCGGCATAGCAGGTCTGATCCGCGCGGCACTAGCACTGGTGCACTTGGATTCTTAGTCTCGAAGCTCTTGAGGAGGCGCGTGACCACGCGCACTAAATCAGGAGAAGCACCATGACCGAGGAGAGGTATGCAACCTTCCTGAGCCCATGCGCGCCGAATCAGAAAAACCTATTCCATGGAGACAAAGATGACTATTCGACCTTCGACCGCCACCGCCCGCACCGGGCTGTCCGTGCTTCTGAGTTGTGTGTTGCTGGCGGGTTGCGCGACAGCGCCACAGGCCACGGCCGACCTGCCGTTCGTCGAGGGCACGCCTTCGGCGACGCTCCTGGCCGTTCGCCGCGCCAAGTCGGACCCGGCGGTGAATTATCTGACCTATCAGCACATGGACCAGCTGTTCGGGGTCTCGCGCTTGACTGCGTCACCTCGGCCGACACCGATCGCCGGCCGCGCGCAATGGTCCAGTGGCGACTTCCGTCTATCCACCGGCGGCACGACTGAAAGCTTCGACACCTTTCTCGAGCGGCACCGCATGAACGCGATCGTGGTGCTGCAAGATGGGAAGATCGTCAAGGAGACCTACCGCAACGGCAGCGGGCCGGCGACGCCCTTCATCGGCTACTCGATGTCCAAGTCAGTCATCGCCATGTTGATCGGTATCGCCATCCAGGAAGGACGCATCAAGAGCGTCAACGACCCCATCGTCCAGTACCTGCCGGAACTCAAGGGCACGGGCTACGACCCGGTCACCGTGCGCAACCTGCTGATGATGCGCGCTGGCACCGACTGGAAGGAAATCTACACACCCGGCAGCGAGCTCGACCGGCACCGCGACCAATCGCTCAACGAGGCCAAGGTGTACTACGAGGACTATGCATTCAAGGCCAAGTCGCTGCTCCCGCCAGGCACGCGCTTCAACTATTCGACGCTCGATACCAACCTCGCAGGCTGGCTGCTTGAACGTGCCGTTGGCATGCCGTTGTCGACTTACATGGCGACGCGGCTCTGGCATCCGATGGGGGCCGAGGCCGACGCCTATTGGGTGAACCAGGGGCCGGGTCAGGCGCAGCGTCCGTTCTACGGTGCCGGAATGGCGGCCAGCCTGCGCGACTGGGCTCGCATCGGGCAGGTTGCGCTGGACGATGGTCGGGCACAAGGAGCCCAACTGGTCCCGGCCGCCTGGATGAAGGAATCCACCTCGCGCCTGAACGATCAGCCCGGCTATGGCTACTTCTGGTGGACCATCGGCGACAAGGGTTACGGCGCCCTCGGCGTCAACGGCCAGGCGATCTACGTGCAGCCTGCCACGCGCGTGGTGATCGCGGTCGCTGGCTATTGGAAGGGCGCCACGGACGACACGCTCAGTGACGAACGCACTGCCTTCTTCGAGGCCGTCGCGGCCTCCGTGGCCAAAGGAGGCCGCTGAGTGGTCACGCGACAAGGAACACGGGGCGGGCGCCGAGGATGGCTAGCAGCGTTGAGTCTCATCGCGGTGCTGCCCGCGTGCGCGCTGCGTTCGGGCGAAATTGCGGCGCGCCGACGCGAGTTGGTACGCGATGGAGATGTGCAGTTGGATGTGATCGTCGAGGGCGCCGGGCCGACGATCGTGCTACTGCCTTCGCAGCAACGCGACTCGGAGGACTACGACGAACTTGCGCGCCAGCTCGCCTCGAAGGGATTCAAGGTGCTGCGCCCGCAACCGCGCGGGATGGGCGCGAGCCGCGGTCCCCTGGAGGGGATCACGCTGGACACTTTCGCGGCCGACGTGGCGCTCGTCGTGCGACGCCTGGGCGGCGGGCGCGCGGTGATCGCAGGCCATGCCTATGGCCACTTCGTGGCGCGCGTGGCCGACCTTCGCTATCCGGAGCTGGTTCGCGGCGTGGTGGTGCTCGCATCTGCGGCGCGAACGATTCCGCCGGGCGTGCAGGCGTCGCTGATCATCGCGGGCAATCCTAAGCAATCCCGCGAGGCACGGCTGGCGGCGCTGCGCCACGCCTTCTTCGCGCCTGGCAGTGATCCCACGCCATGGCTGGAGGGCTGGTACCCCGAGCTTCTGCCCGCCTACCGCGACGCGATGACGAGTCCACCCAAGGATCAATGGTGGCCGGTCACTCACGCCCCCATCCTGGACCTGCTGGGCGGCAGCGACCCGTGGCGGCCGCCGTCCAGCCGGGACGAGTTGAAGGCGGCGCTGGGTAGCAAGGTGACGGTAGAGGTCATCGCCGGTGCCAGCCACGCGATGGTGCCGGAGCAGCCGCAGGCGGTGGCGGTGGCCATTGCGCGATGGGCGAACGGGCTTGCGCCTTGAACGCGTGCGCGCACGGTCGATGTCCCGACCCTGCGCCAGGCCGGGTTGCCTGGGGTGCGCCGGCGACGCAGCCGGATAATCCGGCTGCAGGAGACATGCATGCAGACAGCAAAAGCCACAGACATACGACTCGCCCTGGCCAGCGACCTGACGATCTGGCGCTCGTTCCTGGCGATCGCGGAGCTGGGCAGCCTGACCCGCGCCGCGCTCTATCTGGACAGCAACCAGTCGCTGCTGAGTCGGCAGATCAACGCGCTGGAACGCCAGTGCGGCTGCCGCCTCTTCACGCGCACAGGGCGTGGCGTGGAGCTGTCGGAAACCGGCACCCGCATCCTGGAACAGGTGCGAGAGTTGCTGCAGGGCGCGCAGCAGCTCGAGACCGATATTCGCAGCAACCTGCAGCAGCCAGCCGGGCGTGTCACCCTGGGACTGCTGCCCTCCATCTCGTCGGCGCTGGTCGGGCAGTTGTTCTCGCACATGCGTGAGCACCACCCGGCGGTGCAGCTGAAGATCCTGGAAGGCTCCAGTGGCCAGGTCGAAGAATGGCTGACGGATGCGCGCGTGGACTTGGCCATCCTGTACCGGTACGCTACGCTGCCCGAGCACGAGCAGAAGCTGGCGACGGTGGACAGCTACCTCGTCGGCCCAGCGGGCGATGCACTCACGGGCGGCGGTGACATCCCGGTGTCGGCCCTGGCCGGTTTGCCCTACATCCTGCCCAGTGCGCCCAACGGCCTGCGCAACGCGCTCGATGCCGTAGCACGCCAGGACAAGCTGGCCGTCGTGCCGGTGATCGAGGCTGATTCGCTGCCGCTGTTCAAGTCCCTGGCTGAGCAGGAGCACCTGTACTCGGTGCTCCCGCTGCATGCGGTGTGGCACGAGATCGAGGAAGGCCGGCTGCAGGCCGCCAAGATCGCCGATGCGCGCCTGCAACGCAGCATCACCATGGCCATGTCCAAGAGCAAGGGGCCGGCACGCGCGGTGCAGGTGGTGGCCGCGGCTATCTGCACCATCGTCGACGAGTTGGGGCGCCGCGGCATGTGGCATTCCACGGCGCAGGACATCTCCATGGCCTGATGCTGCCAGGCGTGCGGCGCTTCCATGTCCCGGCACGCAAGCCAGCTTTGCACGGCGCCCGCTAGCGGCTGACCGGGGCGCGGCCTAGAGTAGCGCTTCCCGCACCCGGCGGGCCGAACGAACGCCTGCCCGACAGCGTCGACCAAAAGGAGGGCATGAACGTGTTCCTGGAAAAACGCCAGCCGGCCTATCGCGGCGCCTGAGCCGACCCATTTCCCCGAGAAAGACCCATGCCACGCATTTCCCTGCCCACTCCCGACACCATGACGCCCGAGCAACTGGCGGTCCATCAGAAGGTGGTCTCCGGCCCGCGCGGAGAAATCAAGGGCCCACTGCGCGCCGCGCTGCACAATGCCGAGTTGGCCGACCGCTGGCAAGCGTTAGGCGCGCTGCTGCGCTATGGCACCTCGATGACACCGCGCCAGTCGGAATTGGCCATCCTGGTGACCGGGCGGCACTGCCGCTCGCCTTTTGAATGGTTCGCGCACCGGCCCGAAGGTGCCAAGGCCGGGCTGTCGGACGACACGCTGGACGACCTGCTAGCGCAGCGCCAGCCGCGCGGGCTGGACGCCACTGACCAGGTCATCTACCGCTATGCGCTGGAGCTCAACCGCTCGCACTCGGTCAGCGACGCCACCCATGCCGCCGCGGTGCAGTTGCTGGGCGAAAAAGGCGTGGTGGAACTCACGGCCTTGGTGGGTTACTACACCATGGTCGCCATGACGCTCAACGCGCACGAGATCCCGTTCCCGCCCGGCGCGGAACCGGCGTTCAAGCTGCCGCAACAAGAAGAATTGAAGTGATGGGCGAAGCCATCGACACCGAGGGCGGCTGGGACTGCCACGCCCACGTCTTCGGCCCTTATGGCCGCTATCCGCTGGCGGCCGAGCGCGCCTACACTCCGCCCGAAGCGCCCCTGCCCGCGTACCGGGCGCACCTTGCCACGCTGGGCCTGACCCACGGCGTGCTGGGCCTGACCCACGGCGTGCTGGTGCATCCCAGCGCCTATGGCGTGGACCATGGGCTGGTGCTGGACACCCTGGACGCGCAACCGAATCTGCGTGGCGTGCTGGTGGCGCGGCCTCACACCCTGCCTTCGCTCGCCGGACTGCATGAACGCCGCGTGCGCGCCTTGCGCTTCAGCGCGCGCGGTGGCGCGGCCCGCAACTTCGGCGGCAGCGCCAGCTTCGAGGAATTGCAGGCCATGGCCGGCAAAATGGCCGACGCAGGCCTCCACGCCGAGCTGTGGACCGACCGCCATGTGCTGCCGGGCATCGCCGCCCAGATCCGGGCGCTGCCAGTGCCTGTGGTCATCGACCACATGGCCGGCTTCGATGCTGCCGCCGGCGTGGACGAGCCGGGCTTTCGCAGCCTGCTCGATCTGCTGGCCGAAGGCCGGGTGTGGGTGAAGCTGTGCGCCTACCGCAACCTGCTGGCCATACTCGACCGCACGCGCTGGGCGGAGCTACTGGCGCCTTTTCAGCAAGCCCTGCAGCAAGCCAACCCGCGGCAGTTGGTGTGGGGCAGCGACTGGCCCTACCTCAACGTGAAGGAACCGCCGAGCGGCGGCGACTTGCTGCAGCTGCTCCACGAGTCCGTGAGCGATGTGGCCATCGGCCGGGCCATCCTGCAGGACAACCCGGCGCGGCTCTACGCCTGATGGCTGCCCCACCTGCATTCGAGGGTGACGACTTAGCCTTCTGCCACCTCGGTCGCCACGAAAGATGGCCGCTTCGAAAGTTCGGCGAACCAGTGAGTCAGCTGGGGCGCGCGGCTGCGCCATTCCAAGCTTGCGAACCGGTAGTCGGTATAGCCCAGCGCGCAACCGATAGCGACGTGACCAATGGACAGCGGGGCCTTGGCAAGCATCTCCACTTCCTGCTCCAGCAGCATCAGGCTGGCCTTGGTCTTGAGCGCGAAGGCGTCCTGCAGTGCGCCCAATGGCACCTCGCGCTCACGCTCGTTGCGCCAAAGGATCAGCACATCCAGCAGGCCGTTGCCCAGCGCATGCCAGCGCAGCGCCCGCCAGCGTGCGTCGCCTTCGCGCGGAAAAAGGCTACCGCCGGCCAAATGGTCGAGGTACTCGCAGATGACGACCGAATCGAACAACGTGCGGCCGTCGTCCAGCATCAGCGTCGGAATCTTGGACAAAGGGTTGTCCGCCATGAGTTGAGGATTGGGTTTGAGCATGGCCGCCACCGAGCGAACCAGCGTGAGCTGGCCGGCGATGTCCAACTCATGGGCGCAGACCATGACTTTGCGGACGAACGGTGACTTGGGGGACCAATGGAGTTTCATGGTGTGTGTGTATTTTCTGAGCTCATTCGTCTTTGTGATCCATTCGAATTATTCGAGCTGAACCTTGACCGCCTTGACAACCGCAGACCACTTACGGCGGTCCTGGTCGATGACCTTGGCGAATTCTTCAGGGCTGCTGTACAGCGGCTGGATGCCCAGGGGCTTGAGCGAGGCTGCCATGGCCGGCTCGCGCATCACCGTGACCAGACGTCGATTGAGGTAGCGCACGATCTCGGGCGAGGTACCGGCTGGCACCAGCACGCCCAGCCACAGCGACACGTCGTAGTCGGTGAAGCCCGGAGTTTCGGCCATGGCGGGCACTTCGGGCATCGTGTCCAGGCGCTTGCGCGAGGTGACGGCCAGCGGCCGCAGTTTGCCGGCCTTGATGTGATCGACGAAATTGGACGCGGTGTCGAAGGTCATCTCGATACGGCCGGACAGCAGGTCCGGCAGCCCGGCGGCCGTGCCCTTGTAGGGAACATGCAGAAGGTCGACTTTGGCGACCGACATGAACAGTTCGCCTGACAGGTGGCTGCTGGTGCCGTTGCCCGCCGAGCTGAAGCTCAGCGTGCCCGGTTTGCTGCGCGCCAGCGCCACGAGTTCGGCGACGGACTTCGCGCCCACTTGCGGGTTGACCACCAGCAGGTTGGATGTGACGTGAGTCAGCGCGACCGGGCTGAAGCTGGTGGCCGGGTCGTACTTCGGGTTGCGGTAGAGGCTGGGGTTGATGGTGAGCACGCCCATCGTTGAATACAGCAGGGTATGGCCGTCCTTTGGTGCGGCGGCAGCGGCCTCGGCACCGATGCTGCCACCAGCGCCCGCGCGGTTGTCGATTACCACCGGCTGGCCGATGGCCTCGGACAGCTTCTGCGCCATGCCGCGGGCCATCAGGTCGGTGGCTCCGCCCGCCAGGAAGGGCACGATCAGCCGGACCGGCTTGTCCGGGTAGCCGCCGGGGCCGTCACCGGCATGAGCGCTCGTCAGTGCCAGTGAAGCCAGCATCAGGCTGGACAGGAAGGTCTTGCGTTGCATGCCAGTTCTTTTTTTTCTGCGGCGGCAACTTCAGATAACGCCCGCGCTGCGCAAGGCCGCAATGCGCTCATCGTCGTAGCCCAGTTCGCGCAGCACCTCGTGCGAGTGCTCACCCAGCAGCGGCGGCGGGCGGCGGTATTGGATGGGGGCATCGGCAAAGCGCATTGGGCTGGCCACCTGCGGCACGTCCACGCCGGCCGGGTGCGGCAGTTTCATGAGCATGCCGCGGGCCTGCACCTGCGGCTCGTCGAAGACCTCAGACACGCTGTTGATGGCGCCGCTGGGCACGCCGGCCGCGTCCAGCGCTGCGATGACTTCGGCACGCTGGCGTGCACCGAAGGCCTGGCGCAGCAAGGCCGACAGTTCGCCACTGTTTCGCACGCGCTGGGCATTGGTGCGAAAGCGCTCGTCCTGCGCCCATTCGCCGTGGCCCAGTACGTCGGCCAGCTTGGCGAACTGGCCGTCGTTGCCTACCACCAGGATCATGTCGCCGTCGGCGCAGGCGAACACGTCCTGCGGCTGGATGTTCGGATGAGCGTTGCCGTTGCGCTGAGGCGTCTTGCCCGACACCAGGAAATTCATCGCTTGGTTGGCCAACGTGGCCACCTGCACGTCGAGCATGCCGATGTCGATGGTGTCGCCAGTTCCGGTCTGGTTGCGCCGCGCCACCGCCGCCAACACCGACACCGCGGTGTACATGCCGGTCATTAGGTCCACGATGGGCACACCCACCTTCTGCGGCCCGCCGCCAGGGCGGCCGTCCCGCTCGCCGGTGACGCTCATCAGGCCACCCATGGCCTGGATCAGGAAGTCGTAAGCGGGTTGGTCGCGGCGCGGGCCGGTCTGGCCGAAGCCGGTGACCGAGCAATAGATCAGACGCGGGTTGATCTTGCGCAGGCTGGCTTGGTCCAAACCATAGCGCTCCAGTGTGCCGGCCTTGTAGTTCTCCAGCACGATGTCTGCCTGCGCTGCCATGTCGCGCACGATCTGCTGGCCTTCGGACGTGTCGATGCTGACGGTGATGGAACGCTTACCGCGGTTGACCGCCAAGTAGTAGCCGGCTTCGCAGGTGTCCTGGCCGCTGGCGTCCTTCAGGAAGGGCGGCCCCCACGAACGGGTGTCGTCGCCGGCGCCGGGACGCTCGACCTTGATGACCTCGGCGCCCAGGTCGGCCAGGATCTGACCGGCCCAGGGCGCCGCGAGGATGCGGCTGAGGTCCAGCACCCGCAGGTGCGACAACGGACCGCTGCGGTTGGATGTGGAAGGGGCTGTGCTTTCAGCGGCGGAAGCTGCGCTCATGCTGTCTCCAGGCTGCTTGTATCGGGTGGATGCCCGCACCGCGCTCATGAGAGTCGGGGTGCGGTGCGGGCTTGCGACAGACTGTAGGCGGTCAAAGTGGGCCGACCTAGGTGTGCCGGCGGCAATGCAGACATGCTGCTGGGAGCACAACGCAGCGCGCGCATAGCAGCTTTGCCTTCAGACGGCTATCGGGCGGGGGCGGCCGGCGCTAGAGTCATTTGGCCGGCCATATCGACACCCGCACGACGCCCTTGGCATCGCAGGAGGTTGGCGTACGGTAATTTTGCGGCCTCTTTTCCCTCCATATCCATCCGATGCCCACCATGCAAGAATCATTCGCCTCTCTCGCAGAACTCCAGGTACACATCGTGGATCAGCACATCGCCGTGCTGACCCTGAACAGCCCACCGGTCAACGCACTCACCCGACGCCTCAACGATGAATTGATCTGGGCGCTGGACCGTATCTCCGAGCTCGACGAGCTAAGGGCGGTCGTGCTGACCGGTGCGGGCAAGATTTTCTGCGCTGGCGCCGACCTGAAGGGCCGCGCCGAGGTCATCAAGGAGCCAGGCGATCTGCGTGCGCATTCGCGCCGCACCCGCGAGTGCTTCCACGCCATCCGGGAATGCTCCAAGCCGGTGGTGGCCGCCATCAACGGTGCCGCGTTGGGTTCGGGGCTGGCCATGGTGGCGTCCAGTGACGTACTGATCGCCTCCGAACGCGCGAGCCTGGGTCTGCCCGAGGTGGACGTGGGCCTGCTTGGCGGCTGCAGCCACGCGATGCGCTTGTTCGGCCATTCCCGCGTGCGGCGCATGATGCTGACCGGCTGGCGCGTTCCGGCCGACGAGCTGTACCGCACCGGCGTGGTGGAGGTTTGCACGCCCCATGACGAGCTGATGCCCACCGCGCTGGAAATGGCCCGCACCATCGCCGCGAAGAGCCCGGTGTCCACCCGCATGGGCAAGCACGCGCTCAACACGCTGGAAGACATGGGCGCATCCTTGCGCGACGGCTACCGCTACGAACAGGACATGACCGCGCAGATCGGCCAAACTGCCGACGCCAAGGAAGCGCAAGCTGCCTTTCGCGAAAAGCGCGCCCCTGTTTTCATCGGCCGCTGATCCCTTTTGCATACGCCTGTGTCTTGGAACGAGCCGCCGGTTGCCATTACCTTTTTATGACGCGCTTCCATACCGTCCAACCCATGTATAACGCCGCTGCGTTGGAAGTTGGCGCGATACATAGCGCCGCCGCAAGGACTACCCGGGAAGTGCATCGAGAATGCCAGCTACGTGCGTGATGAAGAGGCCATAGCCGCCGATGAGGTTCCGCCACCGTCGAACTTGGATTTTGGCGGTGTCATCATGAATATTCGTGCGTACGAGTGTTCTCAGGGGCCAAGCGGGTGCAGCTCTCCATAGTCGTTGTCATGGGCTGAACTCATCCCGCTGTGACGGGCCGTGGAAGCCTAAAGAAGGCGGTTCGAGCTGAGCGGTCAGGTGGTGGAGGTATCGTCCAACATGATCCGAATCGCTCTCAGCCAGGTGGTCATCTGCTTCTGTCGCTGAGATGGCCTTCCGCTGATGATTCCGGTCACCGCCTGTCCCCGCAAAAAGGCGAGTGTCGATCCCATTACCTCAGCGGCGTCAGGGCGTTCTGCTATGGAGGGAAACAGCATCCGCATCACTCGGTCACTCTCTTTGCGTGCGCCGCGCTCTGCAGCCTGAAGGGCGGTGCGAAGTTCGATGTCCGTACGGGAAATCGCCCACAGTTCCAGTTCGGCGAGATAGGCCGGTTTTGCCATCGTGGTGGCCAGCACCTTCACCGCCCTCTCGAATGGATCTTCAGCAACACCGACTTTGGCAAGCGCCTCGTGGACTGCTGCTTCGTTTCTTCGGACAAGTTCCTGCACCGTCGAAGACAGCAACTCCGCATGAGTTGGAAAGTGATGGAGTAGGGCGCCGCGGCTTACACCTGCGCGTCGCTGGACCGCCAAGGTGGTGGTGCGAGCCGTGCCTTGCTCAATCAGCAGCTCGACAGCAGCGTTCAGGATTCGGGGTTTGATTGCAACTTCTGGAGCTGCCAATGCATTTGCAAGCTGACTACTGACAACCCCGCTGCTTCGCATTCGAATAGGTTTAATTGCTTCCATACGAGTCTCTGAATCAAACCGACGAACGTGGCTTGCCGGAGGGAGTTTACAGGTGCATCGCAGTACGGAAGATGAAAGTACATATCAGCCGAGTCCCGCCTCACAAGGTTCAAGAATGCAAGTTACCTATGACCTGAACACATTGTGAACCGAGGCTCTTGGATTCCGTCGATCTCTGCCCCTACGTGTGCGTGATGGGCGTTTGAAGGACATGATCATCCGCGGCGGTGAGAACATCTACCCAGCAGATCTCGAGGTTCGACTGCTCGAACATTCGGACATCGTCAACGTTACTGTGATTGGAGCAGACCACGATGGAGGGAGATTGTGTGCGCGGCCAGCAGAACTGCTGCGACACGACGTGCTGCATGCCGACGAGACCCCTGTGGCGATGCTCAAGCCCGGAGCGGGCAAGACGCGGGCCAATCGCGCTCGGTCGCTAGAACTGGCTGTTCGCCGGATCCCTGCGCGCAGGCAAACGAGCCGCCGCCGTCATGAGCCTGGTCCACACGGCGCTATGCCGCGCACGGCATCGCCGATTGCACAAGGTTCATGACAATCGCCGTGCGCGGGCCAGCCAATTCGCCGACCGGTGTGCATTCACGGCGTGAATCGCCCACCATGAGCTGCAGCAAGCGCATGGGCTTGCGCCATGAACCTGTCCCGGCCCATTGCTGCGACGTATTGGAGTACGCCACCTGTCCATGCGGGGAATCCGAAGCCCAAGACCGAGCCGACATTGGCGTCATGTGCATGCGTCACCACGCCTTCGGCCTCGCAGCGCAACGCCTCGACAGCCTGACGCATTAGTAGGCGCTCGCTCAATGCAGCGAGCGTCCACGACGTTTCGGGGCGCTCAAACGCTTTCAAGCCCGGCCAGAGTGTCTTAGGTGCGTCCTCGGTATAGTCGTAGTAACCGCCCCCAAGAACGCGTCCCTTGCGACCGTGTTGCCTGCATAGCGCAATCATGAAGCGCTCGCCCACGTCCAACGCATCACTGGCGTTCTGCTCCATAATTTTCGCCAGCGTGACCAGCGAAATCTCGTCCGCCACGGTCAGCGGACCCACCGGCATGCCGGCGTCACGGCCGGCCAGTTCCACCACCGTCGCCGGAATGCCCTCGGCCAGCATCTGCGCACCTTCAGCCATGTAGGAGCCGACGGTTCGGCTGGTAAAGAAGCCGCGGGCGTCACGCACCACGATTGGTGTCTTGCCGATCTGCAGCACGAAGTCGTAGGCCCTGGCTAACGTCTCGGCACTGGTCTTCTCGGCAACGACGATCTCCACGAGCTCCATCCTGTCGGCAGGTGAAAAGAAGTGCAGGCCGATGAAGCGCTCGGGCATGCTGACCGCTTCGGCTAGCCCGGTGATGGGCAGGGTCGACGTGTTGCTCGCGAAGACGCCGTCTGGACGCAGGCACGGCTCGGCTTCGCCGGTCGCGCGGCCTTTGAGCGCGCGATCCTCGAACACCGTCTCGATAATGAGGTCGCTGCCGTCCAACGCCGACACCTCGGCGGCGGGCTCGATGCGCTCCAGAATCGCAGCCTGCTGAGACGGCGTCATGCGCCCCGCATGCACACGCTGATCGGTCAGACGGCGGACACGCTCCTTGCCGGCCTCGGCAAATTCGATGCTCACATCCTTCAACACCACGTTCAGACTGTGCGCTGCACAGACCTGCGCGATCCCGGCCCCCATCATGCCCGCCCCCAGGATGCTTACCTTGCCCGCTTGCCACGGCGCGACACCCTGTGGGCGTGACCGCCCCCGCCTGACGGCATTGCGGTCGAAGAAGAGTTGGATCAGGTTGCGCGTGACAGGGTGTGTCAGCAGGCCGACGAGCGCTCGCGTTTCCAGCCGCAGCGCGGTGTCCACATCCAATTGCGCCCCTTCCACCATGCAACTCAAGGCCGCTTCAGCGGCTGGGTATCTCCCCCTCGTCTTTTGGAAAAGCATCGCCGGCGCCAGCATCTGCAGCGGTGCCAGCTTCGGACAGCCCGGCGCGCCGCCGGGGATGCGGTGTCCCTTGACCTCCCAAGGCTGCTGCGCCTGTGGATGGGCCTCGATCCACGCCAATGCAGCCTCGCGCAGCGCTGCGGCGGCGCCGAGACCGGACGGCACCACGGCGTGTACGAGACCAGCATCTCGTGCTGCGCTCGGACTCATCACTCGGCTCTCCAGGATGTACGGCATGGCGGACTCGAGCCCTAGCAGACGCACGAGTTTGGTCACGCCTCCCCCCGCGGGAATCAGGCCGAGGCCAACCTCCGGAAAGCCGAGTTGCACTCTGGCATCGTCGACAACCACGCGGTGGTGCGCGCACAGTGCGAGCTCGAAGCCGCCGCCCAGTGCGCTGCCGGCAATGCACGCCACCACCGGACAGCCCAAGGTTTCCAGTCGGCGCAGCAGCTTCTTGCCCGCCTCGGTGCGCGCAAACACCTGCGCGGGATCGGCGGGCCACTGCGCAAGCACGTCCTTCAAGTTGGCGCCGGCAAAGAACGTGTCCTTGGCGGAAGCGAGGATGACACCGCGTGGCCGGCTGCCCCCTTCGCTCATGCGATCGAGCGCGGCTTGCATGTCGGTCCGCCAAGCATCGTTGAAAGTATTGACAGAGGCATCGAGATCGTCGAAGGTCAGTGTGACAACGCCAGTGCCGGTGTCGAGGTCGTACTGAAGAGTCTTCATGGAGTTCAGATCCGTTCGAAGATGGAGGCGATGCCCATGCCGGCGCCGACGCACAGCGTGACCAGTCCATAGCGCAGCTGGCGCCGTTCCAGCTCATCTAACAGTGTGGTGACGAGGATCGCGCCGGTAGCGCCCAGCGGGTGCCCCAATGCGATCGCACCACCGTTGACGTTGACCTTCTCGTGCGGCACCTTCATGTGCTTCATGAAATGCAGGGGTACGCTCGCAAACGCCTCGTTGACTTCGAACAGGTCGATCTGGTCGACCGTGAGGCCGGCGCGCTGCAGCGCTTTGCGCGCGGCTGGCACCGGACCGGTCAACATGAGGGTCGGTTCACTGCCGGTGAGCGCAACTGCCACGACGCGCGCGCGCGGCGTCCATCCCAGCGCAGCGCCCACACGCTCATTGCCGACCAACACCGCAGCGGCGCCATCCACGACGCCCGAACTGTTCCCTGGGGTGTGTACGTGCCGGACGCGGTCGAGCTGCGGATAGCGGCGCAGCGCGACGGCGTCGAAGCCCATATGGCCGGCCTGCTCGAACGAAGGCTTGAGCGCCGCCAAGCCAGCCATCGTGCTGTCAGGCCGCACGAATTCATCGTGGTCCAGGATCATCAAGCCGTTGCCATCGCGAATGGGTACGACGCTGCGTGCGAAGCGTCCTTCGGCCAGCGCCCTTGCGGCGCGTTGCTGCGAAGCAAGTGCATAGGCATCCACGTCCTCACGGGTGAATCCCTCAGTCGATGCAATAAGGTCGGCGGAGATACCTTGCGGCACAAAAGCGTTGTCGATGCTCGTGCGCGGGTCCAGCGCCCACGCTGTTCCATCGCTGCCCATGGGCACCCGACTCATGCTTTCGATGCCTCCCGCGACGATCAAGTCATCCCATCCCGAGCGCACGCGCTGCGCGGCTTGGTTGATGGCATCCAGGCCGGAAGCGCAGAAGCGGTTGATCTGGATGCCACTGGCGTTCCAGTCCCAGCCCGCCGCAAGCGCCGCGATCTTCGGCAGACAGCCCCCCTGGTCTCCTACGGGTGTCACGATGCCCATGACCACATCGTCCACGCGAGCCGTGTCCAGGCTGGTGCGCTGCTGCAAGGCCCGCAGCAATCCGACAGCTAGTGTGATCGGCTTGACCTCGTGCAGCGAGCCGTCGGTCTTGCCCTTGCCGCGCGGAGTGCGAACGGCGTCGTAAACAAAGGCCTCATTCATAGGAAGTGCGGCTGAAGCTATTCGCCACGCCGGGCTTCGATGTCACGAATCAAGGCACGCGCCTCGTCGCCTTCCGGGATGGGCTTGCCGCTGTCGCGCCACTGGATTGCAGCCTTGAAGCCCGCCTCCTGCGCATAACGGCGGAACCATAGGCCCTCGGGGTTGTGGCGCGTGACGCCGTCGAACACAGTCGCGAACATCTGTGTCTGCTCTAGGCCCATCGTCAACATTGCCTGATTCACTACCATCTTGTGCATGGCCAGATGGCTGCGCGGCACGCCGGCGATGCGCAAGGCCAACTGCATCGTGCGCTCCTCGAGTTCGACGGGCGGAGCCACGAGATTGGCCAGGCCCCAATCCGCGGCCGTGCGGCCGTCGAGCACATCGCCGGTGAACATCAACTGCTTGGCCCGCGCCGGCCCGAGTCGGTAGGTCCACATGGCGGTGGTGGGACAGCCCCACACCCGCGTGGGCATGTAGCCGATGCGCGCGTCCTCGGCCATGACCAGCAGATCGCAGCACAGGGCGATGTCGCTGCCGCCGGCCACTGCCGCGCCGTGCACCTTGGCAATCGTGGGTTTGGGGCTGCGCCACAGACTCATGAAGTCCTCGGTGTAGCGCTTCATGCAGGCGTAGTCCACCATCGGATCCCACGGGTACCGCTCCTGCTGGCAGGGATGATCGGCCTGCTGCTCGGCAGTGTCTACGAGGTCGTAGCCACCGCAGAAGCCCTTGCCGGTTCCCTCGACGACGATGACATGCACCTCGTCGTTCGCATTGGCCCATTCGACCGCCGCTCGGATTTCACCGGGCATCGCATGACTGATGGCGTTGAACCGCTCTGGGCGGCTAAGAAGCAGACGGGCGACACGCGGGGATTGCGCGTCCTGTTCGATGGTCAGGGTGGAAAAGGTGGGCACGGGATTCCTGTCTCTGGGATGGTTCATTTCAGCATCAGGCCACTGCGCCTCCGTCGGAGAGCAACTACGCAGTCAGCTATGACTGTTTTTAACAGTCACTTGTGACTGTTATCGTCTCTTTTGTGACATGTCGATGTGGTGGTACTTCATAAACTGCCCCACGATGACAGTTCAATCACTCCTCCCAGTGACGGCATTGCCCAAAGGCCGATTCCGATACCGCAGTGCCAGCGGTCCCAATCGAGACTATGGGCGGTCGCACGTGCCGAGGCAGGGGTGGCGCGATGCTGAAGGCCGAGCGCAAGGCCCGCAAGTACGGCGATGGGGCGGTGCATTCAATGTTTTCATCCATCGATGCGTGCCCCGCCCAGGCGGCTATCGCGACCATGACCTGGAATTCCTGCGCAGCTTGGCGCTGTCCAGCGTCCTGCGCAGTCCTGTGAAACGGCAGCAACTGATCACGCAATGGGTCCACGCGGCCCGGATTCTTCTGGAGACAATGCCATGAGCCACGACTTTCCCGACCCGACACTGTCGCACCTGCCTGCTGACACTTCGGTACCTCTGCTCCTAATGACCACCGGCGATGCCTTGCGGGACGCGGCACGACGCCATCCGGAGCGCATCGCCTTGGTCGAAGTCATGCCGCCGGGCCTGCCGTCGCTCACAGGCGCGAGCGACACGGCGCGCCGCTGGACGTATGCGGAACTGCTTGCTCAGGCCGAACAATGCGCGCACTGGTTGCTTACGCGCTTCACTCCTGGCGAGCGCGTCTGTCTCTGGGCGCCCAACGTGCCTGAGTGGGTCATCCTGCAATACGGCGTGGCACTGGCAGGTCTGGTGCTCGTTACTGCCAACCCGGCGCTGCGCAGCGCCGAACTGCGCTACGCGTTGCGCCAGTCCCGCTGCACCGGGCTGCTGTACACGGCTGAATTCCGCGGCACCGACATGGCCGCAGTCGCGCGTGAGGTGGCAGGAGAAGTGCGCGAGACCTTCTGTCTGCTGAATTGGCAGACCGAGGTCCGCACGCACTCAGCCCGAGGCGAGCTACCGCATGTGCAAGCGCTGGATCCGGCCCAGATCCAGTACACCTCTGGCACCACCGGCAACCCCAAAGGAGCACTGCTGCATCACGCGGGCCTGGTTACAAGTGCCAGGCTGACATGCAACCGGGCCGGCATCGAGGCCAGCGTCGTAATCAGCCCCATGCCGCTGTTCCACACCGCAGGTGCAGTACTCAGTTCCCTGGGCTGTGTGACAACCGGATCGACCTACGTGCTGCCGCTGCTGTTTGAGCCTGAAACGCTCATGCGGGCGATCGCATTAGAGCGCTGCGACGTGTTCTATGGTGTTCCGACCATGCAGATCGCGATGCTTGATCACCCCAAGCGCGACCAGTACGACCTCAGCACTCTGCGTGTTGCCATCTCCGGCGGCGCCCCCGTTCCGCCCGAGCTGCTGCACCGCATCGAAACCGGCTTTCATTGCGATCTGCTGACGCTCTACGGACAGACCGAATGCAGCCCGACGATCAGCATGGTCGGCCCCAACGACAACCAGGAGGACAAAGCAACGACAGTGGGCCAACCTCTGCCACAAGTCGAAATTCGCATCGCGGATCCCGCCTCGGGAAAAACCCAATCCGTCGGAGCTGAAGGGGAAATCGAAGTGCGCGGCCCTCAGTGCATGCTTGGCTATTTCGAGATGCCAGAGGAAACTGCCCAGACAATGCGGCCCGATGGCTGGTTGCGCACTGGCGATCTCGGCACCCTGGACCGGCGCGGCTATCTACGGGTCACAGGCCGACTCAAGGACATGATCATTCGCGGTGGCGAGAACATCTATCCCGCCGAGGTCGAGGCGCGTCTGATGGAGCATGCCACCGTTGCCATGGCTGTGGTATTCGGCATCCCTGACGCCAGATGGGGCGAGGTGGTGGGCGCGGCCGTGCAGATCCGAGCGGGTATGCCGCTGCCGGCGGCCGAGGCGCTGCGCGCGCACTGCCTCTCAATGCTTGCGCCTCAAAAGCTGCCGACTGTCTGGTTCAGTTGCGACGCCTTTCCGCTGACGGCGTCGGGGAAGGTGCAGAAATTCCGCCTGCGGGAACTCGCCGAGACGAATCAGCTGACTCAAATGGTTTAGCCCAGACCAGATCAACTTTCTTGACAGGAGACATCCCATGAAGCTTGCCATCAAAATTGCTACGGCAATCGCCGCCTTAGCCTATGCCACTGCTGCCTCCGCGCAGAGGGGAGAAACCGTCAAGATCGCCTGGATCGACCCCCTGTCAGGTCTGATGGCACCCTCGGGCTCGAACGCGGTCAAGACCTTCCAGTTCTTTGCCGACAAGTTCAGCGGCTCGAACAACCCGGCTGGTGTGAGGTTCGAGGTAGTGCCGTTCGACAGCAAGCTCAGCCCCGCCGAGAGCCTCAATGCGCTCAAGAGTGCCTCAGACAAGGGTATTCGCTACATCACAGCCGGGGGCGGCTCAGCGGCGGTCGCTGCGTTGATAGATGGCGTGAACAAGCACAACGCTCGTAATCCGGGCAAGGAGGTTCTGCTCCTTAACTATGCCGCAGTCGATCCGGATCTCACCGACAGCAAATGCAGCTACTGGCATTTCCGCTTCGACGCCAACACCGCCATGAAGATGGAGGCGCTAACCACTTTCCTGAAGGACGACAAGGACATCAGGAAGGTCTACCTGTTCAACCAGAACTACGCGCACGGCCACCAGATGGTGCGCCTCGCGAAGGAAAACCTGGCGCGCAAGCGGCCCGATGTTGAGATCGTCGGTGAAGACCTGCACCCCTTGGCGCAGGTACGGGACTTCGCACCCTACATTGCCAAGATCAAGGCCTCGGGTGCAGATACGGTGATTTCCGGCAATTGGGGCTCGGACCTAGCGCTGCTGATCAAGGCCGCCAACGAGAGCGGCTTCGACGGCAAGTTCTATACCCTTTACGCCGGCATGACGGGCACCCCTGCCGCTTTGGGAGAGGGCGGCGGCGGCCGTGTGTTTCAGATCGCCAACAACCATTACAACATGGGCGGCGACATAGGCAAGTGGACAGCCGAGTTCAAGGAACGGTTCAAGGAGGATCTGTATTTTTCCCAGGTCAGCCACGTGTTCATGAGCCTGGGCGAAACCATGGCCAAAACCCGATCCACGGATCCTGTAAAAGTCGCCGCAGCGATGGAGGGCCTGCGCTTCAAGGGTTTCAACGGAGAGGTCGAGATGCGCAAGACCGATCATCAAATGCAGCAGTCGCTGTTTATGACGGTCTGGCAGAAAGCCGACGACAAATATCCTTACAGTGTCGAGAACACTGGAATGACGTTGGCACCGGCCCGAGCGTTTCCGGCCTACATCGCGAGCACACCGACTAGTTGCCAGATGAAGCGGCCCTGATGCCAGCGACGGGGCCGGTGCAACGCTTGGGCGTAAGCATAGATAGGAATCGCGTGCCGTGGTCACGCAGCTACGGGCGTAAACGATGTCAATTGGAACCGGCGTGCCGGTCGATCTTTTGCCAACCATCGGTCATCTTCCCGTTTTTGGACGAGACAAACGCCGAGGCGAGATGAGCACCCAGAATCGATCGATGAACCTGTTCGATTTTTTCGACGACCGACGCCCCACAAAACGGTAGCGATTGCTGTGGTACGGCATCAGATCGATAGCCGGAGCACGATCTAGAACCAAGTCAGAAATTACCTGGGCTGAGCCGCATGCCATCGTCCAACCCATTGCACCGTGGCCGCAGTTGAGCCAGAGATTTCGATGCTTCGCCGATCCAAGAAAGGGCAGATTGTCCGGACTCATCGGGCGCCTGCCGACCCATTTGGAAGGCGCGCCACACGCGGAAGAGGAGAAGGTCGGAGAAGGTCGTCCAATACCCGTGGCGCGCGCAGCAATGTGATGTCGGGAAAATCGTTCATATGGATCGAGAGATTGCGAGCGGCAGACGTATGACTGGTTCGACCAACTTGTCGCCGCTACCGCTCGGCTGCGTGCGAAGCCTCGTCGAGGTAGCTAAATTCTTTGTACCGTGCCCTGAAGCACCACGCGTTGGCCGCCGGGAAGCACCAGGACTGTGTTGACCGAGCCTGCGTCGTAGTTGACAACCTGCGCCACGACCAGACCGTCGGCCTCGGTCCATGACAACAGATGCTGTTCGGGGTGCAGCGGTACGCGGTCGACGACTTCCTTTCCCTCACGGCCCTTGTTCTCGCCGGCTACGCAGCGCCAGCGCAACGCATCATCGTCGTCGACATCCACTTCGTAGACGACGCCCCCTGGGTACTCGAAACGGAAACGGCCCAGATGCGGGGCTGCAGGTGCGGTCATTATTTTTCTCCTATTAAGAGGCAAGATTGGAAGGCCCGGCGATCCATGCTGGTGCCTTTGCGGGGCGTGCAAGGCAACTACGTCAACCTCGGCGAGAGGCTCACTGGCACCGCAGTCAGAAGGCAGGAAGGACCGTTTGTCGCCGCGGGCGCCACGAGAATCAGAGTCGGTCAAACCTTCTTCCACCCTGTGAAGTCCCGAGTGTTCACGAAGAGCCTTTCTTGAACAATCAGCTAATATTGATCGGTCTTCAACCTGTGCTTGATAATCCAACATGCCGCTGACCCGATTTACGTTGCGCCAGTTGGAGGCTTTCACGTCGGTCGCCGAGATGCGCAGTTTCAGCACAGCGGCAGGCCAAATGGGACTGACAGTTCAAGCTGTGAGCCAGCTGGTTGCAGAGCTCGAGGCGACTGTGGGTTTCAGGCTGTTGGAGCGCACCACGAGGCGCGTGGAACTCAGCAGCGCGGGGCGGGACTATCTCGCCTCGGCCAAGACCGTGCTGCGCCACGTGGGAGACGCAGAGATGGCGGCCAACGATGTCCGGAACCGCGCGTCTGGGCTGGTACGGGTGGGCGCTCCGCTGGTGCTCGCTTCCATGGCACTGCCGCAGGCAATCTCCCGATATTCCCGTGATCGGCCGAAGGTTGTCGTTCGCATTCGGGACGTGGCTGTGGATCGTCTGGTGGACGCCGTCTCTTCCGGTGACGTCGACATCGCCGTCGGTCCTGATCGCGCACTTGGCGGCGCCGTGGCGGCTCAGACGCTGTTTGACAGTCCCTGGGTGCTTTGGTGCGCACCGTCGCACCCCTTGGCATCGCGCAAGCGCGTTCGCTGGGCCGATCTGCGCAATGTTCCTCTGGTCGTTACGGGAAGAGATCACGAATTGGGCGTGGAACGCATGCGGCTGAACGCACCTGACGAAGAGCGTGTAACACCAGTCGAAATTGTCGATAACACCACCACGGCATTTGGTATTTCGGCGCAGGGCTTTGCCGCCACACTGGCCCCCGACTACGTCGGCGTGCTGGCGACAGCATTCGGACTGGTCATGCTGCGTGTGGTCGAACCAGAGACAGTGCGCAAGGTATGTCTGTATCGGCCTCTTGGAAGGTCGCTCTCGCCGGCGGCGCAGGACTTCGCAGATTTTTTGGCGATGGAGTTGAAGCAGCAGAACGTTGCCAGCTCCTAGAACCCCCGTGTGCGGCGGATCCTTTTTTTTGAAGGAGACTTAGCTCCTGCCCAGGCAAAGACAACGGACAAGCGTGATCGCTATCCGTGTTAGCCGCTGTCGCTGCTCACGCCCAACTCCAATCCGCCGCCTCGCAACGCAGCTTGCAGCGATGCGCTTTCCTCAGCAGAAAATCCATCGAAGTAGATCTGCAGCGTCTCCCCGCAGCTGAGAAACAGATCCTTGTCCGGCGCGGCCCAAAGCTGGATCCCATGTCCGGCCGCCGCTGCAAGGAAAGCGAAGGCTTCTTCTGGCGACATCAGGATGATTTCCTCGCCTTGATTGCTCCAGCCCGTGATCTTGGCGCTGATGGGATGCTCGAACCTCCATCCCAATATTTGCAGGACCTCAAGCAGCTGTGCGCAGCTCTCCGGCGGGAGACGGGCAATCTCTTTGGTCATGGCCAGAAATCGTAGCTGCTACGGCGCGACGCGCGAAAGTTGACCGCATCGTGAACGATTTCCAGCAGGTTGACGAACGTTGACATTCCTGTCGGCCGCGCCCGCTTACAACATCTTCTCGACAACAGGGGAGATCAAGATGAGTCAGATGGCGGTCATGGTGAGCGAGTCGGAGCCCGGCGAATTCCGCTTCTCGCTCTTGGGTTCGGTCAGCGGTCCGACCGGGCTGTTGAGCTTTCGGCCGTTCGTCTCCGACCAGACAGCGCACTCCAGCGAGATGGAAGCCTGGATTGCCGGCGCGTGCGCGGTCGCAGACTACCTTGTGCGTCCAGTCACGCGCCCAAATGAGCCGGCGCAAATTGATTGAGCGTCCTCACACAGGACGTACCGCGAAATAGGCTTCGTCGGTATCGCCCAGATCGCGAAAGCCCGCCGTTCTGGCCACGTCGAAAGCTTTGATCCAGCGCTTGGCCAGCGCGATCTCGTCTTTGGTGAGATCGCTCTCGCCCGACTCGCTCGCGTTCTGGAACGCGCGCAGCGCCGGCACCAGCTCATGGCCCAGTTGCCGGTCGAGCTCACGCCGGAAGCGCTGCTCCGCCACCTTGACCGCCTCGGCCGCCGAATGCGGATAGTCCGCGAGCCGCACCAGGTAGGCGACGCGCGGTTCCGGTTCCACCTCTTCGAACCGGAATGGCACGTCGTCATCGCTGGCCTCCTGCGGCGCGACATTAACCGGTGCCGCAGGCACCGGCCGCGGGAAGAAGAGTTCAGCTTGGTCCATGGTCATCTCCTTGAGCAAGTTCGGCAACGCGTTACGCACTTCCACCGAGCCCGGAACCACCGCGGCGCGATGGCCAGCGCTGCAGCGCCTTGGCGATCATTTCGCCGTGGCGCTGCGCCTCCAGCCGAGCCGCCTTCGCATCGGGCGGGGCGGGCCGCGGCACCGGCCGGCAGAACCAGCGCTGCGGGTAGGTGTCCGTCTTGATGTTCTTGAGCGCCCGTCCGCGCGGATTGATCTCGGTGCCTTCGATGAAGAAGCCGCCGCGTACCTCGAGCATGGACGCGCGGTTGAGCAACGGGATCACATAGCTCTCCTGGTCGTCGGCCAGCAGCATGGCGATCATCAGGCTGCGGCCCGGGCGCGGGTCATGGATGCGCGGCACGTAGAGCAGCTCTCCGATGCGGCGCGTGTGCTTCACCGCCTCCTTGGTGGACAGCGCCTGGCCCTCGAACCGGTATCTAAACACTTCGCAGTACACCTGTATGAATATACAGTAGTATGGCGGCATGGAAGACGACATTCCGACCGATCTGTGGATCTACTACTGTGCGCAGCAGCTCAAGCGCCATTGGCGGACGGTGGATCCTGAGCAGCTAGAGGAGCTGGCCACCGACCTGGCTTGCGAGGCGCATCTGCGCACGCTGTCGCCGAGGGCGGCGGCACTCAAATGGCTCGAGCCGGTGATGACGCCAGGAGAGGCCAGGTAGCTGGAACGGCACAATGCGCCGATGCCAAACATAGCCTCGATCCTCAAAGCCGAAATCTCCCGCGTCGCTCGCAAAGAAGTGCGCGTCGAGATCGAAACCCTCAAGAAAGCATCAGTCGCGCATCGCGCCTCGATTGCCGAACTGCGTCGCCAGGTGAGCGCGCTTGAGAAGGAGCTGCGTCGTGTCGCGAAGGGCGCGGCGCGGTTCGAGGCGGCGCCTGGTTCAGACGCTGAAGCGGCAACGGGCACGAAGCGCCGCTTCAGTGCAACCAGGTTGGCTGCGCATCGGGCCAAGCTCGGGCTGTCCGCGGCGATCTATGGACGGCTGGTAGGCGTCTCCGGGCAGACGATTTACCACTGGGAACAAGGCAAGGCACGACCGCGGACAACGCAGCTCGAAAGCCTTGCGGCAGTAAGGGACCTGGGTGCACGCGAAGTTCTGGAACGGCTAGCCACGCGTTAGCGCGGGAAGACACGAAGAGTCAGATGTCTGATTCGAAGCTACGCGCTTCAGTTGCTACTCAGCGGATTCGCATCCACTGGCAGCACATTAGGGTCGTTCGCACTTATCGACGTTGCTGGCAGGACCGATTGGGCATGTTGTACTCGTGCCAGCGGTTGTACTGTCCAGGTCTGCGGCGTGGATCGGCGTCCCAGAACTTGAAAAGAGTGTCGGTTCCAAGCGCGACGTGGTTCAGCGCGAGCCGGGATCGCCCTCTGCAAGCTCAGCCAGGGGCGTTGACCAGTCAGCGCCTCGAGCGGCGGGCCCGCGAGATTGGAAGTCTTCATTTTGAATCGAGCTAGCCGAAGACGGCGCGGCCGAGCTTGTACAGCACGACCACTGTTGCACTGCCGGCGATGACTACCGGCCACACCAGCGACATTGATGACTTCGAGTTTGCCAAGGCGAACCGGCGCGCGCTCCAAATCATCGATTTCAGCCGCCTCGTGTCGATATAGATGTTCACCTGTTGCTGATTCACGTACACGCCCCCGCCGCCCGGCAGCCACTCAGCCGTCATAGTCATCATGTGATTACCTTGGTTGATCGCAGGCATGGGTCCCGTGAAGGTCACCTTCTCGGGTCCACGGCCCAGCTGTTGGGCCAAGGTGTGCGGAACGAGTTGCGCGTACGCGGCAGAGAGTTGCGGGTGAACGTCCGCCGGAAAAGCCCCGCTCTGGAACCACTTGGTGACGTCGGTCATGTAAACATCGCCAAAGAGTTTCTTGTACCGCGACACGACGCTTTCTGTGAAGAGTCTTGTCGCTTGCTCGACCTCATCAGACCATCGATACCGCCAGCTCATGTAGCCGAGTACCACCAGCGCAGCAACCCAGACTTTCCAGGTCGATAGCTGCACCACGGCTCCGGGCGTTCCTGCTTGGCTCTTGACCGAGAAGAGCCGTTCGAGCACATCAGGTAGTGACACATCGAACCAGGCGACGCCGATGATGATGGCGCTGGTGACAACGAGGTTGCGGCGGATCTTGTCATCGTCATCCATTTTCTGCACCTTCCCCGGCCTTCAACTCGTTGGTCTGCTTCATTGAACGCTCTTCTGCCTGAGTCAGTCCGGGCAACTGCACCGCCTGCACGAGTACATCCCCCGCTCGCATGATCTCTTGATGGCGAGCTTCCATGGTTGGCGTGTGCCCGGTTCCATGGTTTCTCATACCCCCAACATCCTGCCGGACAGAAGGCGCAAGGAAGTAGGCGATCGAAAAGGCATTTCTCGCCTCAGGCTCGAGGTACAAGCAGTTTTCGTCCCACCATCGTTGGCATTCTTCCACCACCGAATTGACGTCGCCGTTCCATAGAACGCCGACCAGCTTTCTCCACAGCGTGAACGCCTCTTGATGTGCCTGCAACCTCTTATCGATCGCGGCCACGCGAAGCTGGTTGTGCGACTTCAAGGACTCCAACAACTGGGCGTTCTGGTGCTTGATGTCTTCGACGATGCGCGTGAGTTCTGGCAAGTCTTCGCGATCCGCTGCGTTTCCGCCCTTCTTCGTTCCATATCCTGTGCCGAAGCTGCGTAGGACGAGGTACGCCATGCCGATGAGGTTCAGCACGATGAGGGTGATTGCGGTAGCGACCATGTTCGAGATTCTCCTGATGCGGCATTGTCCGAGAGCCTTTTGCAGTCACCGTTCCTCGCACTGTCGCAACCCCCGAGTACACCATTTTGTTACGAGTTGCTGCACAATCCATCTCAACAAGACTCACGCAGCAGATCATCGAAAATGAAAGACCATCTCCTGCGAAATTTTTTGAGCTTCTCCGGCGCGTCGGTAGTGATCGGCGTCCTCGGATTTGTGTCTGCTGCAACGGGAATGTTTGTAGACGTGAACTCAAGTATTTCCGTCAAATGGCTTCTCTTTTTGCTGCTTGTACTCGGCACGATAATTGTCATCTTACTTAAGGTGATATTTGACATCTCAAGTCAAAACACCATCCCTGACAATTTTGAGAAGCCTTTCAAATCAATCGCTTCGGAAGAAATATTTCTTATTCACCGAAACGAAAACTTCGCGACAAGCATCGTGGTGGGCGGCTATATCGAATCCGACGAGATCGAGAGGCTCGCGTACATAGCCGTGGTCCATCACGTTCAGGCCAAGTACATCCAAATCAAGGTTGTGAAGGACATGGGTCTGCTTACGAAATTGCCAAGTACGACTGAAGAACTCCGCAATCTAACCTTCCGATCCGTGATACCAACCGACGCAATCCCTCTTCTCACCGGAACACTCACGTCATGACCCGATACTTAGGACAAGTTGTCAAGGTGCTCGATCCTTTCACGGTGGTAGTCAACATAGGCACAGATCAAGGCGTAAAGCCAGACAGCAAGTTTTTAATAGTTGGGCTTGCGGATTTGATAGTCGACCCGACTACAGGAAAAGAACTCGAGCGGCTCGAAATTGTTCGAGGCAAAGTCGGGGTGCAGCATGCCCAGCCTTCGATTGCGACATTGCGGTCGATCGAATGGGATAGATCACCAGACAGTCGAGAAATCAAGAAGGTAACGGGCCGTGGCGCAGGCGGGTTGAGTAACATTTTTGGAAATCAAGACACCGTCACGGAACTGATCACTCCAGGCGACGAAAAATTGCGCCCACTGAGTGAGATCCAAGTTGGCGATCATGTTCTTCGCGCTTAGGTTATATATGGGCGGATGCCGCACGCCGGCCCTCCCATGACGGTAGGCCTAGGGGCCAACTCCCTGCTGCGATCCTCGCGCGAGTCAGAGCTGAATAGCGTTCTTCAAGAGCCCGGCGCTCTTCGCGCGTAAAAACACGCGGTGCTGTCGATCAGGTGGTAGCACCCAGGGCTGCAGCCGTGCGGCCGCATCTCGGCCACCGCTCGCGAATTCGACGCTGTGATCTGGTGCACAGGCTTTCGCGCGGCCTTGGACCATCTCATATCGCTCGACGCTGTCGGGGACGGAAAGGTCCCGGTCGCAGGAACTCGCTCGCGCGACGTGCCCGGCCTGTGGCTGGTGGGTTATGGAGAATGGACCGGCCCGGCCTCGGCAACGCTCATCGGAGTCATGCGCGCGGCCAGAAGCACCGCGGTCGAGATCGGCGGTTTTTTGGGAGTTTGAACAGGCAGCTGCGCGCGCTCAGTGGTACTTGATGCGGCGATTGTTGAACGCCGGCATCGTGCCTTCCAGAACATTGACGACGTGCCCGTTGATGGCTGGGTTCTCGATGGAGCCGGCGAGATAGGAGATCTTCGATGCATTCTTCCGATCGAATACCGACCAGATAACCTGCTCCGCATCACAGACGACCGCGAGATTCGGATTGTGGGTGACCATAATGATCTGCCGACGTTTCTTAGCCTCGGTCAAGACTGGGACCAGTAAGCTCACCACAGTCTCGTTGTCTAGATTCTCCTCAGGCTGATCCAGAATGATCGGATTGCGCCCCTTATCGACCAGCAAATAGAAGATGAGAAGTAGCGCGCCGCGTTGACCAGGTGACAGTTGCTCGATTTGTGCATCTTGGAAAAGCAACGAGTAACGCGGCTCAAGGAATGAAAGCCCGAAGAGCAAATCGTAAACATCGCTTGCCAGCTTGTCTTTTCTCAACACAGGGCCGATGCCGACGGTATCCTTGTTACCGCCGGACGCAGCCACGACAATCTTTCCGTGCAGCGCTTCAACGAAGCTGAGCACGTCTGCTCGCGTGTTGAAGTCGTACTCTTCGGCCAGTTTTCGTACGGTGCCGTAGCTCTCGTCTTCGCCCCGAAATTCCTTTGAGTTCTGTTTAATTAGGTCGAAGAGAGACGTCGCAACTCCGTCTGCTGAGCCACCCAGTGTCGCTTGGAACTGGAGCTTGTACTCGTCGCGGATCAGGCTGTTGCTATGGATCAAGTCTTGAACGGGTTTGAAGAGAGACTCGCGCGCCTTCCGCTGAGCATCCAGAATGTCAAAAATCTCTCCAGCCAACGTCGCGCGATGTTCCCTGTGCGTTTGCAGAAGGTCGGGCAGGCTATCAATCTGCGCGATACGCGTTTGCAACCCCTTCAATGTCTCTGGCGCATCAGGTGTACCAGTCAGCTCTGCGAGTTTGGCCTCCCAGTCGACCAAGGATTTCAGGTTTTGCTGGTACAGAAGCTGCGGCGCATTGAGTTTTGCGTTGAGCGCTGTCTGCTCCGCAAGCAAATTGGCTCGCTGAGTGACGACATCGCCAGCCGACGCCACAGTTTTTGCTTGCTCGTCAGGAATCGAAACCGAAATCTTGTCGAGTGGCTGGTGATTCAGTTCAATCGTCACGAGGTCAGACGCCTGCAAACCGAGAGTGGTGAGATCCGTCGCCGTGTCTTCGAGAAATTGCGTACGAGAGCGGTCGAGTAGGCGCAAGCGCTCGCGCACGTTCTGGATTGCCTTGAGCTTGCCGGCAAGTGCCAGGGCGGTGGCGGCATTCGAGGCCGCGGATTTCTCGAGGTTTTGCATCTGGTTCGAGATGGCCTCCAGCGAGGCCGCCGCTTGCTGCTGCTCGAGCGACAACTCGACGGCAGGTTTTTCCATCACCGCTGGCTTGATCTTGATGTGCTCCTCAATCTGGCGATTCTTGATGGCCAGTTGCTCTTGGATCGCACTTCGAACCTCAGGTTGAAGCTGCGTCTCGTAGCCCGCAATTTCCTGGTTCACTCTTCGCAGGTCTTTTCTGAATTCGTTGAGCTGATGTCGAAAGCTGCTCTCCTGCTCCTCGATAAGCTGGTCAAAGTCGAGTGCACCAAGGCGGATTGAAGCATCTGTGTGGGAGAAGATGACTGCTCGCAGTTCGTTTTCGAAGGCATTGGAACGACCAGTGACATGCGCGTTGCACAATTCTTCGAAATGACCTTGGGGAATGTATCGGACGAGTTCCACCTTTTCCTCCGGTGGATCGTCGTTAAGGTTTCGATCCTCCGTGCTGCCATCGAGCCATGACAGCGTTGCGGTGAAGTGCTTTGCAGGGTCCCCAGACTTCCCCCTGAATCTCTCCTTCTTCAAGAAGGAGAAATGAGCTTTCTGTCGCGAGTTGCCAAGCAGCGCGATCACGTCAGCGAGCGCGCTTTTCCCGCTGCCCTTGTTTCCGATGATCGCCACCAGATCAGGGTTCAGCGGCAGATTGGTGCCAGCAAGCCACGCTCCACCTGTTGTGGATCCCGGGATCTTAGTGATTGAGACGCTGTCGATGAAGAACGTCTTGTTTTTGGAAATTTCGGTCTTCTTTTCCGGGCGCTCGCCGATGTAGGAACGTTTTGCCGGCTCCATGATGGCCTGAAGAAGACCATGAAACGAAGGGTCAGCCTTGATCCAGGTCGCCTTTCCGGACGGGTAATCCCCATAGCCACGTCTGTCGTTGTCCCCCTTCACGCCCACGAAGCAGTGGGCGTCACTTCCAGAGACGACAAGCCTGGGAACGTTGCATAGGGCGTTCTGAAAGCTCTTGATGAACTTCGAATTGCCGGGCGTGACCTCACCGACGAAAGCGCCGCGGAGGTCGATGTTCCGAGACTCGAAGATAGGCGAAGTCTTGAACAGGCCTAGGAAATACGCATAGTGCTCATGCCATTTGACCTCGGCGAGACCGTCACTTGTATCCCATGGCATGAACCCGATCGCATGCCCGTGTGGCACCTTCTCGATTGCGTTCTTGTAGCTGTCACAGTTGATCTCCGCAATCTTGGAGCCGGCCAAGAGCGCCTTTTCATCGTCGGCATCGACTTCAACTTTCTTGAAACCATGGATCTTCAGCTTGTCGTCCGACGCGGCGCGCCCTAGCAGCACAAGGGATGCATCCGACAGCGGCCGACCCACGACTTCGACGAGCAGCGCCGCTTTGAAATCGTGCAGAACCTGATCTGCAACGGCATCAGAGAAAAGAACGTGAGCATTGAGGCGGCCCGGCATCGGAGCTACTAGCCGCAGTTCGATTCCCGGAAAGATGGTCTTCGTGAGTTTGGGAGCCCCTGGTTCTTTGAGCCGTCGTCGCAGTGCAAACCAGCCGTCAAAGGTCCAGTAATCCATCAACGCGAAGACCGTTGGTTCTGCGGCATTGAACGCAGCGATCATTTCGTCGATGAGCAAGCGGTTCTCATCCGAGTTGGGGTCGGCATTGAACCTCTTTCCTCGCCAATGAAACGAGGCGGGCGTATGGACATGCAGATCCCACTGCCGCCACTCGGAGCCTCGCTCAAATTTTTCTTGATTCATTACCTCATGCCTGCTCGTTGTTTTTCGTTCTAGGTGGCTACATGGGACTCGGACTGCCAGACGATCTCCATCGCACCGGCAGCTTGACGAGTCTCAACCCGCGTACTCCCATCAACTCCCAAAGTCGATGGCAATCTAAAGTTCTGGTGCAGATTGTTTCGGGCTCGAGCCTCTCACTGTGCTCAAGTCGTCAGCGTTCTGCCCCAGGCTGACTCAATTCGAATTCAACCGTCTTCATCTTGAGTCGTTTCATCTTTTCCCAGAGTGTCTTGCGGCTGGTGCCGAGGAGATCGGCAGTCTCGGAGATGCTCCCGCCTGTGCGCTCCAGTGCCCGTTGAATGTGCAGCCGTTCCGCCTCCTCGATCCTGGTTTGCAAGGGTGCGAAGGCGCCGCCAAGTTCACCAGACCGCTCTTCAGCGCTCGAGCCCGTGCCTCCGATCGGGAGATCGATAATTCCTTCATCGCCAGCGCGACCGCTTGCTCGAGGTAACAACGCAGTTGCTTGGCATTGCCCTTCCAGGTTCGGCCGAGCACATCGCGCATGAACGGGTCTGAGACGGCGCTGGGCCTTCGGTGTTCCCGCCTAAGCTGCGCGAGAGTTCGCTCGGTCTGCCAACGAATGTCTTCGGGCCGTTCTCGTCGCGGCGGGAGCCACAGATTGATCATCGCTGCCTTAGAGCACCGCGATACCAGCTCGAAAAGGGTCCGTCGAGAGGAGTGCTTTTTGACATCCCAACCCACTGAAAATCCCTTCCACGCAGAAGTTTGGATTTTGCTGGCAAGGCTAGTTGCATTTGATCGTGGACTCCTACCCACTGCTCATATCGTTCGTCAATAAGCTCGATGACCGCCTCAATCACGGGAGGGATTTCCGGGTTTTTGAGCAGATAGTTTTGCATCATGAAATAACAGGCGTGCGCCGCTCTTCGAAGCCCGATCGAAGGTGGCTTTGCCTCGGCCTTAGCCAGCAGCACCACGACCGCTGTCAGCGCTTCGAAAGTTCCCACCTCGGCAAGAGCCTTCGCAACCTTGCCGTCGAGGTAATACAGCCGTTTAATAAACTGGCGGTGTGGCCGGCCCGGGACGGCCCTCGACTCGAAAATCAATTGCCGAATGTCGTCAGACATGGCCCAAAGCAGATCGTCAGCCTCGGCGACTGTGAGCGCACGTCCTTTGAGTAGGGGCCAAATGACCGAATCAAAAAAGAAGGCCGTTCCGGGGAAGGCCTCTTCAGCCAGGTCGACGGGGTAGCTTTTTCCAACGATCCTGCTGGGGACTCGCGAGCCATCCTGGTACCGACAATATTTGCTGGGACGAAGCATTCCGTCTTCGCGAGGGCGGACGAGGTCTGGCTGCAGCCGTCGCTCGAGGGCGTCGGAGGACGGAAGGCCGCTCTTTATCAGGGTCCCTCCAAGCCAAAACTGTGTGCGCACCTGATCCACCGGATCGCGGCAAGGACGCCCAACACGTGTCCGCTCAGGATTAGAGGCCATCCCGGAAGCGTACAGAAATTCCGGATTTTTAGCGAGGTGGACTCCAAACGAACTCCGGCGAACACTACGAGACCTCGCCGCACTAGAAAAGAACTCATGACGCCTTCCGCCCTGGACTCGTCTTCATTCGAGGCACTTCACATGGAACTAAGGGAAGCACTCGAGGCGAAGCATGGTCCTCTGCTGGGCGGGCGAGCACTGGTGACGTCTATGGGTCACAACACCTCGGCGGGCCTGCGGCAAGCCCAGAAACGTGGGCAGGTGCCGGTTGCATTGTTCAACTTGCCCAATCGACGGGGGTATTTCGCCCTCACGAGTGATGTCGCGGCATGGCTCGCAAGAGCACGCCTCACCGGCGCCCCTGCGTCCAAGAAAGGACAGCCTATAGAGACGAGTTAAAAAACATCCGTCCTAAACGCAAAAGCCCGAGGCGGCAACCACGGGCTTAAGCGTCCGGCCGAGCCAGACAAGGTGAAACATGTATGGCAGGAGTATCGGTCGGCGAATTCCGCGAGTCAAGTACCCGCGGATGCTGAGGGCTAAGCTCGTCTCGCCACCTGCCTCCGGTGGCCTAATCGCCGGAGGAAAGCCCAATGAGGCTTGACATTCGTCTGCAGCGCGAAGTCGCGCGCTTGCACTTTTACGACACGTCTCAGTCGAACCGTGCCATCGCAAAGAGCGTCGGCATATCTCCTGGCGCCGTCGCCAGCGTACGGACCTTGCTGAAAGCGCAAACACTCGGTTGGAACGCGCTGAAAGAGCTCGACGACGAGCAATGGTGTCGCGCCATCGGTTCAGCCGACCGATCAGTACAGCGCCAGAAGGCCACCCCGGATTGGAGTTGGATCCACGAGGAGATGGGGCGCCCTGATGCCACGAGGCATCAACTGTGGCAGGAATGGAAAGAGACTTGCCCGGATGGAATCGAGTACTCACAGTTCACCGAGAAATACAGAGAGTGGATCAAGGCGCAACACATCGTGTTGCGGCGCACGCACCGCCCCGGAGAGGAGCTCTTCGTCGATTTTGCGGGGCGGACGGTTGAAATCCGAGATCGTGCGGGTGGACCTTCGAAGTTTGCCCAGATCTTTGTCGCCGTACTCGGCTGTTCCAACTTCACCTACGTGCAAGCCACAGCGAGTCAGACCACGGCCGACTGGCTGCTCTGCCACATCAACTGCTTCGAGGCGATGGGTGGGGTGCCCAAGTGGGTCGTGTGCGACAACCTTAAGGCCGCAGTCGTGCGGCGTACCCGGGATGACATCACCCTAAATCCGGCCTATCGCGAGATGCTTCGCCACTACGACTGTGTGGCGAAGCCTGCGGGACCCCGCAAACCGAAACACAAAGCGAAGGCCGAGGTCGGTGTCCAGATCGCGCAACGAATCATTCTCTTCAAGCTGCGCAATCGCGTGTTCTTCAATTTAGAAGAACTCAACAGTGACCTCCGGCACCTCACTGTTTCGCTCAATGATCACCCTTTCAAGAAGATGTCGGGTTGCCGCCGCGAGCGGTTTGAATCAACTGATAGGCCCGCGTTAAAACCGCTGCCAGAGCAGCCGTTCGAAATTTGCGAGTGGCGCTACGCTGTGCGTGTTGGTGAGGATCATCACTTCGAACACGCTCGCTGTTTCTACTCGGTTCCATTTGCTTACGCCCGAGATCGTGTCGACCTGCGCATCACTTCTACCGTGATCGAGGCATTTTCCAAGGGGCGCCGCATTGCAATGCACGCGCTCCTCCAGACGGACGGTGAAGTCAGCACGGTACAAGATCATCGCCCGATTGTTCACATGCACGTCCTCGAAGGTGAGCCCAAAGCCTTGAGTTCATGGGCCGAGTCTGTCGGGCCAAACGCCGCCAAGATGATTCGCTACCACTTGCAGGAACGCAGCGACGCAACCAATGGGATCAAAGCCGCTCGCCGGATGCGCGACTTGGCACGGACGTACGGCGAAGAGCGCTTTGAAGCGGTTTGCGCGTATGCGCTTCCGCTAAATATCACCGCATTGCGCAGCATCACCTCAATCCTGTCGAATCAGGCGGATCTGCGGGTCCGGCCTCTGCCGGCTGCCACACCTCGCCCTGAACACGTCAACCTTCGCGGCCCACATTACTTTGGAGACGAATCATGAGCACGACAGAACAGACGACTTCCCGGTTGCGCGAGCTTCGCCTGACGACAATGGCGGAGACATATGAGCTTCAGGCGGAGCAATCCAAGCTTCATCAGCTAACGTTTGACGAGCGATTTGGACTATTGGTAGAAGCAGAAATAGCGGCGCGGGAAAGTCGGAAGCTGAACCGCCTTGTACGTGGGGCTTCGCTGCCAGAGAACGCAGCGTTCGAGGAGTTGGACAATCGCCCGACTCGTGGAATGGACAAGGCACTTCTGTCTTCGCTCTCTAGTTGCGGCTGGATCCGCCATCAGCAAAATCTGATCATCGTCGGAGCAACTGGTGTCGGAAAGACTTGGCTGGCGTGCGCGTTTGGTCATCAAGCCTGTCGCCTGAAGATCCCAGCGGCCTTCTATCGAGCCAGCGATCTGTTTTCCTCTATCGGCGAGGCAACCCATGATGGCTCGTTGCCCAAGCTCCGACTGGCGCTCTCCAAGCCGAGTTTGCTCATCCTTGATGATTTCGGGATCGGTGAAATGTCTTCAACCGCGGCTCAGGTGTTGTTGGATGTCGTTGATCGTCGGATGCGGACCGGTTCCCTGCTAATCACTTCGCAGTACCCAACAGACAAGTGGCATTCGTTCTTCCCTGATCCCACCATCGCTGATGCCGTCCTCGATCGTGTGGTCCATCAGGCGCACCGCATACAGCTAAAAGGTGAGTCGATGCGCAAGTTGCGGGGGCGCAAGCTGCTAGAAGGTTGAGGACGCAACCTAATACGTCATGCTTGACCAACCCAGAACAGAGACGGTAATTAGTTAAGGCTGAAATCGGTGACCGACTCCGACGGAAACCGACGACCTCGTCGTATCGGAATCGGTGACCACGTCGAACCGGAATCGGTGACCACGTCGAACCGGAATCGGTGACCACGTCGAACCGGAATCGGTGATCACGTCGGATCGGAATCGGTGACCACGTCGGATCGGAATCGGTGACCACCTCGGATCGGAATCAGTGACCACCTCGGATCGGAATCAGTGTCCACGTCGGACCGGAATACGCACTGGGCCAAGTTGCTGGCGACCGGGAGCTCCGTGCCTTGGGACGACGCGAAGAAATATCTGGCTGCTCGAGGGCGAGGCGAGAAACCCGTAAAGCCGACCGCGCGAAAGCTCGAGTAGCAAGGCATGAGGTCCATGAGATCCTCGGCCGCGCTGGACTTGCGCCGTCTCGCCATCGATTCCCCTCCTCCGAAACCGCCGATCAGCGGATTTGGTAAACATTCAGCAACAAAGCTGAAAGGCATTTGCCAGTGAATCGAAGGGAGTTCCCCCATCAGTGCATTTCCAAATGCGCGTCAGGAGGCGGGGAAGACATGGCCCTTGTTCTTGCAAGTGGGGATGGCAGGCGTAATATGTCTAATATTTTAGACAACATCTGGCTGTGCTCTGCCATGAACCTCATCGACATCGGCCATGCCGTACGAGCCCGACGTGCCGAACTGGGCTTGTCCCAAGCGCAGTTGGCGCACCTGAGCGGCCTGTCCCGGCAAACCCTGGTTGGCTTGGAAACCGGCGTCCTGGGCGATCTGGGTGTCAATCGCGTGGGACAGGTGATGGCAGTGCTGGGGCTGGACAGTCTCAAGCCGGATACGCTGGCGCGGCGCAAGAAGCGTGGCCTGTGGATGGCGGCCAAGACGGCCAGTGTCAGCTATGCGAGTGAAATGGCGCCCGAGGCGCTCGAGCAAGCCCTGGCGAGCGGCGACGTGCCGCCTCCATTCGCCCCGCACCTGACTCATTTGCTTGACGAAGCGCCTGTGCCGATCATCGTGATGGCAGTGGAGGAGACGGCCTCGCGCGCGCACCTGCCGCCGCGGCAGATCTGGCGCAACGTGGCGAAGTTGGCCGAATCCTTGTCCGTGCACCGGCGGGCGCTGTGGGCATGAAGCCCGAGGCATTGCCCGGCGGTCCCTGGGAAAAGCTGTTCCCGCGGGCACTGGCGCTGATCGACGAGATCAGCCGATACGGTGGGATCGCCGATCCGTTCTGGACCTTCGGCGGCGGGACTGTGCTGATGTTCCGCTACCACCATAGGTTGAGCAAAGACATAGACATCTTCGTGCCCGATCCGCAGTACCTCGGCTTTGTCACGCCTCGGTTGAGCGACACGGCGGCGGACCTGACGCAGGACTACACCGAGCAGCCTGGCACCTTTGTCAAGCTGCAATTCGAGGAAGGCGAAATCGACTTCGTGGCCGCTCCCAACCTGCTGGCCGAGGCTTGGGAAACCTGGGACATCGGTGGCCGCTCCGTGAAGGTGGAGACGGCCGCCGAGATCATTGCCAAGAAGATGTACCACCGTGGCGACCGGGCCACGGCGCGCGATCTGTTCGACCTTGCGCTCGTGATCGAGCGCGAGCCGTCCCAGCTCCGAGCGGCAACGCCGTTCCTGCTGCGCCACCGGGAGGCATTCCTGTCTCAGATTCGGCAGCCGCATGCCGGCTTGCGCGCTGCGTTCGACGCCATCGCCACGCTGGACTACACGCCGGGCTTCGACCATTGCGTGACCGTCGTTGGGGAGTTCCTGGTCAGCATGTAGTTTCGGACAGTGCGAGATCGACCTTCGCGCAGGCCATTGCTGGGTTTGAAGTGGTAGCACACGACTCTCTGTCGCTTTGTGCTGAATGGGTCTGGTGTCCTGGCCGAGCGAGCCAATACCTTCTTCAAGGTCCCTTCGGGGCTGATTCTTTTTATGCCTTCGATCGAAGGCCGGGACTTGGTTCAGTCATCCGGCCGATGCGCGGGCGCCGCGGCGCAGGGCCTTCGCATCGCGCGCGGCATGTCGATGCGCAGGGGCCGTCGCCGCTGCGCTGTTCGCGACCGGGCTGGACCGCGGCCTGGCACGCGTGTGCGCCGAGTGAGCGCACGAATTTGCGGCAAGGACCTCGGGTCAGAAGACCTTGCTGAGGAATCGCTGGATGCGCGGGTCCGCGCAGTTGCCGAAGAACTCGCCGGGCGGCGCGGCCTGCACGATGCGCCCGCCGTCCATGAACGCGACCTTGTCGGCGACCGCCCGCGCGAAGCCCATTTCGTGGGTGATGCAGATCATCGTCATGCCGTCCCGCGCCAGCAGGATCATGGTTTCGAGCACTTCCTTGACCATCTCCGGATCGAGTGCCGACGTGGCCTCGTCGAACAGCATGACGGAAGGATTCAGGCAGAGGGCCCGCGCGATGGCGACGCGCTGCTGCTGTCCGCCCGAGAGCTGGGCCGGATAGGCCGATGCCTTCTCGGCGAGCCGGACCTTGTCGAGGTACGCGAGTGCGGTCTGCCGGGCCTCCTGCCGTGAGCGGTGCCGGACCCAGCGCTGTGCCAGGGTGCAGTTCTCGAGCACGGTGAGGTGCGGAAACAGGTTGAACTGCTGGAACACCATGCCGATGTTGGCGCGTACCAGATCGGCATGGCGCATGCGCGGCGAGACCGCGACGCCGTTGACCGTCACGGTGCCGCTTCCGTAGCCCTCGAGTCCGCTGATGCACCGCGCGAGCGTCGACTTGCCCGAACCCGAGGGGCCGCACACGACCACGCGCTCGCCGGCGGCGACGCTCAGATGGACGTCGCTGAGCACCTGGTGCGCGTGGAAATGCTTGGACAGCCCCGCGACCGAGACCATCGGGTCGAGAGAGCAGATGGCTGTGCCCATGCTCAGGCTCCCCGCCGATAGAGCAGGGCGGCAGGGCTGTCGCGCCAGGCGCTCAGTTCCCCGGTGCTCACGCGGGTGCGCCCATAGACCATCCAGGCATCGTCGACCGTGCCGATGAACTGCTTCACATAGAGGCGCTCGGGGTGCTTTTCCGCGGCCGAGGCATAGCCGAGGCCGACCGCGTACTTTCCGTCCAGCACGCCCTGCGTGACCTCGGCGACGGTCTCCACGAATTCGATCTGCGGCCACTGGCGGCGGTCGATGTACGGCAGGGTGGGGCGCATGACCGCGAGGGACGTGGGTTGCGCGGCATCGTGGCGCTGGAGGATCGCCAGATCCTGACTCGGCGAGATGAAGGTGTCGATCAGGTGGAGGCCGACGAAGCACTTCGCGACCGTCGAGGCGGCCGCGGGATGCACCGCGCACTGGATCATGAAATCGGCCTCGCCCCGAAGCACGGCACCGGCGCCGCGCTCGAAATCGGGGACCAGGTCCAGGATCGCGGTGTCGCGAAGGCCGTGAAAGTCGAGGTAGCGGCGCGCCACGAATTCGTGGTTGCTGCCTGCCGGGCCCAGGGTGAGGAATTTCATGCGTTTGCTTGGGTTCAGTGGGGACGATGCAACGAGGCCTCGAGCGCGCGCACGCCGCGCAGCAGGACGTAGTTGATGGCGAGATAGACGAGGCCCGCGCCGAGAAAGATCTCGTAAGGCGCGTAGGTCTCGGCGGTGAGCAGGCGGGCGCTGCCCGTGAGCTCGAGCAGGGTGACGGTGCTGGCGAGCGAGGTCGCCTTGCAGGTCAGGATGATCTCGTTGCCGAAGGCCGGCAGCGCCGCGCGCACCGCGAGCGGCAGGTCGATCAGGCCGAAGGCCTGGGCGCGGCCGAGCCCCAGGACGCGGGCGGCCTCGCGCGTCCCCCGCGGGATCGCGGCCAGTGCGGCGCCCAGTGTCTTGCCCGTGTAGGCGGCCGAGTTCAGTCCCAGGGCGATCACCACGCACCAGTAGGGATCGCGCAGCACGGGCCAGAGCACGGAATGCCGGATCAGGTCGAACTGGCCGGCCCCGTAGTAGAGCAGGAACAGCTGGACCAGCGCGGGGGTCCCGCGAAAGAAGAGCACGTAGGCATGGGCCGCCGCGCGCAGACCGGCGGCCCGCGCGTTCCGGCCGAGGGCAACGGGGATCGACAGGGCCGTGCCCAGGAGGATGACCCAGGCCGTGAGTGCGAGCGTGAGCCCGGCGCCCTCGACCAGCGCGGGCAGCACGGACCACAGAAGGGTGATGTCGAACATGGGATCAGGCGGCCAGCGGGCGGGCGGCTCGGCGCTCCGCCCACTCGAGGCACAGCGTGGCGAAGCCGGTCAGCGCAAGATAGATGCAGGCGGCGGCGAGGTACATCGTGAACGGCTCGCGCGTCGCGCCGGAGGCCTCCGCGGCCTTGCGCATGAGTTCGTCGCACCCGACGATGGAGACGATCGAGGTCTGCTTGAGCAGAACGATCGACTGGTTGCCGAACGGGGCGAGGGCGAAGCGGGCCGCCTGCGGCAGCACGACGGTCCACAGCGCCTGGGCGCGCGACAGTCCGAGCGTCCTCGCGGCCTCCCGCTGGGTTTTCGGGACCGCCAGCAGCGCGCCCCGCGCGATCTCGGCGGCATAGGCGCCGAACGAGAGCGCCAGCGCGGCCACGCCGGCGAGGAAGGTATCGATCTCGACATAGCGGCCGGTGAGCGCGGCGAGCGTGAGCGAGCCGCCAAAGAAGACGGCGAAGACGATCAGCAGGTCGGGAATGCCCCGGACCACCGCGGCGTAGCCGTTGCCGGCGGCCCGCAGAACGCGGTGGCCCGAGAGCTGCAGGCCGCAGACGGCGGCGCCGAACAGCGTGCCGAGCAGCAACGCGGCGGCCGCGAGCTGCAGCGTCGCGAGCGCGCCCAGGAGCAGCTGCCCGCCAAAACCATGGAGGATGTTCATCGGGGGTCGCGGCGCCTACATCAGCTTGAACGGGAAGTACTTCGCCGTGATGCGGTCGTAGGTGCCGTCGGCCCGGATCGCTTCCAGCGCGGCGTTGATCCTCGCCAGGGTCTGCCCATCGTCCTTGCGCACGGCGATGCCGTTGCCTTCGCCGAGGATGCCGCCCTTGAGCTCCGGGCCGACGAACGCGAAGTCCTTGGCCTCGGGCGTCTTCAGGAAGCCGACATGGTAGGTGACCATGTTGCCGAGGATGTACTCGACGCGGCCGGCGACGAGATCGAGTTCGGCGGCCTGCGGCGTGTCGTAGAACTTGAGATTCGCGGCCTGGTAGTTCTGCGCGAGGTAGGCCGCCTGGACCGAGCCGCGCTGTACCCCGATGCTCTTGCCTTTCAGTGCCGCGGGGCTGACGTCCGGCGGCATTCCCTTGCGCGCGACGAAGCGCGAAATCGTGTCCTTGTACTTGGCCGAGAAGGCCACGCGCTCGCGGCGTTGCGGCGTGATCGCCATGCTCGCCACGATCATGTCGTACTTGCGGGCGACGAGGCCCGGAATGATGCCATCCCAGTCCTGCGCGACGATCTCGCACTTGGCCTTCATCTTCTCGCACAGTGCACGTGCGATGTCGACGTCCCAGCCCTGCAGCATCCCCTGCGAGTCCTTGAAGCTCCAGGGCGGGTACGCGCCTTCGGTCGCGATGCGGTAGCTGCCCTCGGCGTTGGCTGCGGCCATGCAGAGGCATGACAAGAGCGCCAGGCAGAGGGGCCGGCGAAGCAAGCCGGGAAGCGAAGCGTGGAAGCGCATGGACATTGTCTCCGAGACGAATCGTTGTGATGCGCGAATCGTCGGGGAGGTTCGTGGCGTGCGCAATGCTTGCATCGGACGCAATTGCCCGTTCGAAGGACCGCCCTGCGGGCGCAGAGGGGCCAGCGCACCGGGGGGCGCGCACATTGCATCGCGGGCAATTCGCTCGGTGCCCGCGAACGTGCCTGGCGGCGCGCCTGGACATGGCGCGGTCGCGTCGCGGTGCAAGCATCGCGCCGCCGCCGGCGAGCCCGTTCCACTCGCCAATCCATGACATGAAGCAGCGCCGGCGCGAAGTCGCGTGCGACGTGTCTCGCCTGTGCAGCGGGCCTACGGCGTGTCCGACCAGCCGCCGCTGCGTTTTTGTCCTTTCTTGCCGTCGTCCCGCGTGGGCTTCCCCTTGAATGTGGTCGAGCGTGCTGCCACGGTGGATGGGCCGCCGCCGACTTGAGCGGCCGACGCGGTCGTTCCCGTCTTGGACGACCTACGCAAGATTGCGCCCCGCTCGTTTTCAGAACAGGGGCCTGCGAGTGACTGGCGCAGCTGCATGGCGTGTCATCGCACGCGCAGAACCCTGCCGTGTGGAGCGTCCCTTCGCAGGCTCGCAAGGCGAAGAGGCCCGCCTGTCGCATGGTCAGGAAGTCCCTGCGAACGCGCGACATGCAGGCTACGCCAAGACCCGCACGATCGCACCGGGGGGCAGTGAATGCCAATCGAGCCATTCGCCGACGGCCGCATGGTGCGTGGGCGTTGCGGCGGCATCGGGCGCTCCCCATTGCAGCGTCAGGCGCCGATGCCCGAGCCGCAGCGCAATCTCGAAGCCCGGCCAGTGCGCGGGCACGCGCGGCGTCAGCGAAAGCATGCGGCCCTTCACGCGCAGGCCCAGCAGCGTTTCGACCGCGGCGCGGTGCAGCCATGCGGCCGAGCCGGTGTACCAGCTCCAGCCGCCGCGCCCGACATACGGCGCGGCGCCGTAGATGTCGCCGGCCATCACGTAGGGCTCCAGTTCGTAGGCGGGCCCGCGCCCGGGATGGATCGCGCGGTGCGCCGGGCTCAGGCCCTCGAAGCTCTGCCATGCCGCTTCGTGGTCGCCCTGCAGTGCCTGCGCCATCAGTGCCCACACGGCGCCGTGCGAATACTGGCCACCGTTCTCGCGCACGCCGGGCGGGTAAGCCTGGATGTAGCCGGGATGGTTGGCCGAACGGGCAAAGGGCGGCGTCAACAGGCGCAGCAGGCCGGCCGGTTCGTCGCGCAGATGCTCCTTCACGGCGGCCATCGCCGGGCCGGTGTGGGCATCGTCCGATGCGCCCGAGAGCACCGACCACGCTTGCGCGATCAGGTCGATGCGGCACTCGTCGCTGGCCGACGAACCGAGCGGCGCACCGTTGTCGAAGAAGGCGCGGCGGAACCAGGCGCCGTCCCAGCCGGCATCGTGCAGCGCAGCGATCCAGCCGCGCCGCGCCTCGTTCCAGCGCGCGGCCCGGCCGTGCTCGCCGCGCGCCTGCGCAATCGGCGCGAAATGCTCGACCACGCTGCACAGGAACCATGCAAGCCAGACCGATTCGCCGCGGCCTTCGTGGCCGACGCGGTTCATGCCGTCGTTCCAGTCGCCGGTGCCCATCAGCGGCAGGCCGTGCACGCCGGTCGCCAGGCTGCGGTCGATGGCCAGCGCGCCGTGCTCGAACACGGTGGCCGTGCGGCCGCTGTGCTGCGGCGCGTAGTAGGCGTCTTCGGCGCCCTCGGGAATTGCGGGGCCTTCGATGAACCCCACCGCATGGTCGAGCAGCGCTGCATCGCCGGTCACTTCGACATAGTGCGCCGTCGCAAAGGGCAGCCACAGCAGGTCGTCCGAAAAATGCGTGCGCACGCCGGCGCCGCCAGGCATGTGCCACCAGTGCTGCACGTCGCCTTCGGGAAACTGCCGCGCCGCATTGGCCAGGATCTGCTCGCGCAGCCGCGCGGGATCGGTGAGCGCGAAGGCCATCGCATCTTGCAGCTGATCGCGAAAGCCGAAGGCGCCCCCGGCCTGGTAGAAGCCGGCCTTCGACCAGAGCCGGCAGGCCAGCGTCTGGTAGATGAGCCAGCGGTTGGCCATGGCGTCGAACAGCGGATCGGGCGTGCGCACCTGCAGGCGGCCCAGCAGCTCGTCCCAGAAGCCGCGCACCTGCGCCAGGGCTTCGGGCACGTCGCGCTGGCGCCAGCGGCGGGCCAGAGCGAGTGCCGCATCGGCGTTGTCGGCGTGGCCCAGCACGAAGCTGAAGCTGGCGCTCTCGCCGGCGCCGACGACCAGCTCGCCGCCGATGGCCGCGCAGGCGTCGAGCCCGCCGCCGGCGCGCCGCGCCAGCGTGTCCGGCACTTCGACGATGCCGCGCCCGGCGAAGAACTCGTTGCGGTCGCAGGTCCATTGGGTGGCGCCCGGCAAACCCGCCAGCAGCAGGAAAGCCGTGCTGCCGCCGAAGCCCGCGCTCGATTCACGCTGCTGGCCGAACACCGCGGGCTGGTCTTCGGGCTTCCAGCAATGAACGGTCCGCCGTTCGCCGCGCGCGGCGCCGAGCTGCCACTCGGCCATGCCGAGCGCGCGCAGGCGCCGCGGGCCGGCGCCCTGGTTGTGCACGCGCACGTGCACCAGCTTGACGGCGTCGTCCCGGTCCGCGAAGAAGGTGGTCTCGAGTGCGAGTTCCTGTTGCCGGCATTCGAAGACCGTGTAGCCCTGGCCATGCCGCACGCGGTGGCGCACCTCGCCGCCATCCCCTGCACCCTGGCCCGCCGGCGTGAGCGGCAGCAGCGCGCCCGAGGCCAGGTCCTGCAGCAGGTAGTGTTCGAAGGCCGGGTCCTGCACCGGGTCGTTCGACCACGGCGTGAGCTGGTGCATGCGGCTGTTGCCGGCCCAGGTGAAGCCGGTGCCCCATTCGGACACCTGGAAGCCGAAGCCGGCGTTGGCGATCACGTTGATCCACGGGCGCGGCGTGCGGGTTCCGGCGCCGACCTCGAAGCGGAACTCGCCGCTCTCGGCATCGAAGCTTCCCACGGGCGCTTCCGCGGAAGGCGCCGCCGCGGGCCGTGCCAGCAGGGCGGCACGCGACGCTGCGGCCGGGGTCTCGGCGTCCGCGCCGGTGTCGACCCGCGCCTCGTGCAGCGCCGCCACCTGCGTTTCGAGCGAGCGCCCATCGGCGGTGAACACCACGCGTGCCAGCTTCGAAAGCGCGGCCTTCTCCGAAGGCGCCACCTCGTGGTCGCGCAGCAGGTGGAAGCCCGCCGTGTCGTTGCGCGGAAAGCTGTTCTGGGTCTGGTGCGCAACGCGCAGGCGCAGGGTTTCGATCTCGCGCTGCAGCGGCATCAGGTAGGAGTTCGGCTCGCTGTTGAGCACCACCAGGTCGCAGGCCACCCCGCCAAAGCCCCACCACGGCTGTGCGCGCAGCAATGCGTTGATGAGCCCCATGCCGCTCATCGAATGGATCGCGACCAGCACGATGGGCTTGTCGCCCGAGATGCCGAAGCGCCAGATCTGCCGCAGGTCGACGAGGCCGCGGTCCTTCATCCCGCGCGGCGTGGTGTAGGTGAGGATGGTGGTCAGGTCCTGCAGCGCGAAGGTCTGCGCGGGCGCGATGCTCAGGTCGCGCAGCCGCACCTGCGCCAGCGTGGCCGCCATGCGCGTGGCGCGCTCCACATGCATCGGCTCCAGGTAGCGGTCGATCCTGGGCATCAGCGCCTCGATGCTTTCGTCGGCGGCGGTCGCGAAGCTCAGGCGCGCTGTGGCCCCTGGTGCGATCGACAGGCGCACGCGCAGGCAGGCGATGGGATCGAGGCCGTTCACCGGCGTACCGTCGGCCGCCAGCGGCTGCGCATCGAGCGCGGGGTTCGCGAGCGAGCGGTTGCGCCCGATGAAGGCGCGCCGGTCGGTCATGCAGTCGATGGAAAGCACATGGGCATCGACCGAGGCGAGGAAGTGCGCTGCCGCCACCATCGGGTCGCCATGCAGGCGCGGCTTGCGTGTCAGCAGCAGCGCGCGCCACGCGGGCTCCCAGCGCGATTCGACGAACAGGTTGGCGAAGGCCGGATGCGCCTCGTCCGCCTTGGGGTACGACAGCACCGGCTCGAAGCAGGAGACGAGCTCGAGCGTGCGGGTCTCTCTGCCGGCGTTGTGCAGCGTGATGTTGCGCAGCTCGGTGTCGTCCTCGGGGCTGATCAGCACCGTGGTGCGCACCTGCAAACCGTCGCCAGATGCATCGAACTGCACCTGCTCGGCGAGAAAGCGGCTGCGGTAGGTCCAGCCGGTGCCGGGCGCGGGCAGGGCGGTGAGCGAGACGAGTTCGTGCTTTTTTCCATCCTTCTCAATATCGCGCAGGTAGAAGAAAGTGCCGTGGCCGTCGCGCAGCGGGTCGTCGCGCCAGCGGGTCACGTTGAACGCGTGCCAGCGGCTCACGCCTGCGCCGTTGGCGCGCAGGGCCACCGTGTAGCGCCCGTTCGACAGCAGGTGCGTGGGCTGGAAGCCGGACACCTTCGGGTCCACCGAGCGGGGCTGGAACAGCGGCGCCAGTTCGGCCAGGCTGGGTTCGGGCGGCGTGCGCGGATCGGCGCTGCCGATGATCTGCCGCGGCGTGCGTTCGTGCAGCAGCGACTCGTGTGCCTGCACCAGCGCGGCGCTGCCGAACCAGCGGCGCGGTGCCTCTGCGCGCAGCACATGGCACAGCGCCACCAGCGACATGCCCTGGTGGTGCGCCATGAAGTTGCGCACCACGGTGAAGTCCTGGCCCTCGGCCTGGCGCGAGATGGTGAAATCCACCGCGTCGTGAAAGCCGAACTCGCCGCGCGCGCCAAGCGATTCGAGCAGTTCCAGGTTGGCCACCGCCGCGGCCGGTGCCAGCACGGCGGCCATGGCGCTCGCATAGGGCGACACCACGCGGTCGGCGGGCGGCGTGCGGCGCAGCGCGAGGCGCGGCACGCCGAAGGGCGAGTACTGGTAGGCCAGCGAATGGTCCTGCGCGAAGTAGGCCGATTCGGAAACGCCCCACGGCATGTTCAGCGAGCGGCCGAAGGCCTGCTGCTCGGCGATGGCTGCGCTGTTGGCCACCTGCAGCAGGCCGTCGTCCGGTTCTGGCATCACGAGCGTGGGCATCAGGTACTCGAACATCGAGCCGGACCACGACTTGAGCCCGGGCTGGAAACCCACCAGCATGAATGGCCGGCCCAGCGCCATCCAGTGGCGGCGGGGTACGTCCCCCTTCGCAATCGCCAGGAAGCTCAAGAGGCGCGACTCGGAGGCCAGCAGGTCGTAGTAGCTCGCGTCGAGCACGTTCTCCTCGACGCGCAGGCCGATGTGGAACAGGTGCCGCTTGGGGTCGTAGAGGCCGCTGAAATCCATGCCGGCATGCAGCGCATCGCAGCGCTGTGCCAGCGCCTCCAGCGCGGGTTCCTCATGGCCCTGGCAGCCCTCGGCAGCAAAGGCGCGGCAGGCCTGCGCCACGGCCACGAGGTGGCCCGCGAGGTTGCCGCTGTCCACGCTGGACACGTAGGCCGGCGGCAGCAGCTGCAGCGTCTGCGTGTCGTACCAGTTGAAGAGATGGCCCTGGTGCTTCTGCATGCGGTCGACGGTGTCGAGCGTGGCCGTGATGCGCGTGAGCAGCACTGCGGTGTCGATCCAGCCGAACTCGCGCGCGCAGCAGCCGGCCAGCAGGTACATGCCGATGTTGGTCGGCGAGGTGCGGTGGGCGATGGTCGGCTGCGGCTCGAGCTGCAGGTTGTCGGGCGGCAGGTGGTTGTCTTCCGGGCCGACCACGTGCTCGAAGAAACGCCAGGTGTCGTGCGCCAGTTTCTCGAGGTAGCTGCGTTGTTCGGCGCGCAGCGGATCGGGCACCTGCGCATCGACCCGGCTGCTCCACCAGGCTGCGAACGGCGCCAGTGCCCAGGCCACGAACATCAGCGGCCCGGCCACCGGATAGGCGCTCCAGCGCGCCGCCACCACGGCCAGCGCCAGGCACAGCAGGCTGCTGAGGGCCGCGTTGCGCAGGAAGGGCGGCAGCTGCTGGCTGGCCTGGGCCTGGGCCTGCGCTGTCGTGGTCCATTGGAGCAGGTGCCTGCGGCTGACCGTCAGCCGCCACGTCGCCAGGAACATCGCATCGAGCAGCAGGCGCGTCTGCGCCGCCAACTGCACGAACTGCCAGGCTGCGCCCGCCGTGGCCCGCAGCAACTCGACCGCGCCGACGTCGAGGAAGTGACGCAGCTCGATGGCGCGGCGCGTCGGCACCAGCCCGGCCAAGGCACCGAGCAGCGGCCCGAGCGTGAGCGCCGAAGCGACCGCGGCCAGCGCCCATCCGAGCGGCATGGCCTGCGTGAAGACCACGAGCACCAGCAGCGCGAAGGAGGCGGGCACCACCAGCGAGCGGCGCAGGTTGTCGCCCATCTTCCAGAGCCCGAGCGCGTCGATGCCGAAGTGCCTGGCGCGCCACAGCAGCGGCAGCAGCTGCCAGTCGCCGCGCACCCAGCGGTGCACGCGCGATGCGGCCACGCCCGCGTGGTGCGGGTGGTCCTCGATCAGCACCACGTCGCTCACCATCGCGCAGCGCGCGACCGTGCCTTCGAGCAGGTCATGGCTCAGCACCGCGCCGTCGGGCAGGCGCCTGTCGAGCGCGGCGTGCACCGCGCGCACGTTCAGCAGGCCCTTGCCGGTGAAGGAGCCGCTGCCGAACACGTCCTGGTAGATGTCGGACGCGCCGCTGCCGTAGGGATCGAGCCCGCACTGCCCGGCAAACATCCAGTGGAAGAACGAGCGCTCGCTGCGCATCGGGAACGGCGTCACGATGCGCGGCTGGAGGATGCCGAAGCCTGCCACCATGCGCCGACTCTCCGCATCGATCTCGGGCGCATTGAGCGGGTGGGCGGCAATCGACACCAGCTCGCGCAGCGCGCCCGGCGGCAGGCCCGTGTCGCTGTCGAGCGTCAGCACATAGGGCGTGGGTCCCGGGGCCAGCTGCTGGCCCGACGCCAGCGGCAGAAAGCCGCTGGCGTCGCCGGCGGCCAGCAGGCGCAGCAGCATTTCGAGCTTGCCGCGCTTGCGCTCCCAGCCCATCCAGCGTTCCTCGGTACCGCTCCAGCTGCGCGGCCGGTGCAGCAGCAGGAAGCGCGAGGCCGCGCCGGCGGGCGCCGGGTATTTCGCATTGAGCGCGGCAATGCGCGCAATGGCATCGTCGAGCAGCGGCGCGTCCTCCGGCAGCGAGGCTTGGGGCGCGTCGGCCCAGTCGGTCAGCAGCGCGAACTGGGCGTGCGCCTCGCGATTGGCGAGCCAGTGCAGTTCGAGCCGATGGGCGAGCTGCGCGGTGTTCGCGGGCGAGCCCAGCAGCGTGGGAATGACGACCAGCGTGCGATGCCGCTCGGGAATGCCGGCCGCGAAGTCGAGGCGCGGCAGCGCCTGCACCCGCACCGACTCGGCCATGATGCGCTGCACCAGCGCGATCAACGCCTCCGAGAGCGGCCATGCGAGCAGCGCCATCGCTGCGAGCGTGGTCCAGCCGCGAGGCTGCGGCAGGCCGTGCGCCACGGCTGCCAGCAGCCACGCGGTGCCCAGGACGATGAAGAGCACATAGGCCGGCAGGCGCCAGCCGTGGCGGCTGCGGCGCGGCCGGACCCCTGCCGGACCGCCGGCACGGCCCATCGCTGCGTCGGATTGCAGTGCCGCGAGCAGCGCGCCACGCCCCTGCCCGAACAGGTAGCAGCCGGCGGTGCCGTCGGCGCGATCCCTGCCGGCGCTTGCGTCGTCGGCCGGCGCAGCGGCCGCGAGCCGCACCACGGCCTGCGCCACCTCGCGCTCGGAGCGGCCGCTGTCGCGCGCGATCCGCTCCATCGCATGCGTGATCTGCTGGCGCGTAAGCTCGCTTTCGCCTGCGAAGCTCGGCAGCTCGCGCAGCACGCGCAGCGAACGGCTCACGGGTTCGATCAGGTCGCTCCACTCGACCTGGCCGATCATGCGCAGCGTGGTGATGATGTTGCCGACCGTGAGGTTGGCCGCGGCCTGCGCGTTCTGCGCCTCGCCGATCAGCGCCGGCCCGTTGGGGCAGTGCTGTTCGGTCCAGCGCACCAGCGCCGGCACGTTCTCGCCATGCTCCACCGGCAGGCGCTGCCAGAGCTGCGTGAGGTAGGCGTCCTGCAGGTTGTGGCTTTGCAATGCGCGGTACAGCGTGCCGAGGTCTTGCGTCGACAGGTGCGGCGCTGCGTCCCACACCGCATGTGCTATTTCGCATGCCACCTTGTTCTCCGCGATGCTCTCGGCCAGGCGGCGCAGGTTTTCGAGCAGCACCACGCGCATCGTGGTGGGCAGCGCCCACAGCTCGCCGAGCGTGAGCTCGTCGATGTCCTGGTAGGCGTTGAGAAAGGCGGTGAACAGCGTCTTGTCGAGCACGCTGTCGGTGTGGGCCACGTAGGCCCACGCCATGCCGTAGACGCGCGGCAGGCCCGCGAGCGGCGGCGTGGCGAGCTTGGGCAGGCGCGCGTAGTAGCTGCGCGGCACGCCGTCGTGGATCTGCTGGAGCTGCGCTTCCACCAGATGGAAGTTGTCGAGCAGCCATTCGGCCGCGGGAGATACATAGCGCCCGCTCTGCGAGATCAGCGCGATGTAGTCGAAGGCGTTGCGCAGCGATTCGAGGTTCTCGTCTACGCGCGGAAAAAAGGGCGTTCCCTCGCGTGCGTGGTGCGGGTCCAGTTCGATCGCCTGGGCGCGGGCCAGGCTGTGGCCGTGCTGTTCGAAGCGCTGGGCTCCGAAGAATTCGGCGCGGATCGGCGGTGCCACCGACTCATGGGGAGCAAGGAGCAGCGTGCGCGCGTAGCTGCTGAGATCTGCGAGCCGACCCACGACAAAGGCGGCGCTCATCGCGCCGCCTTTGTCCGGAATTCGAAGGGGGTGCCGCCTGTTCGCCCCCTCTCGGGCGAATTTGCAGCCCGGGTCGGTTCAGGCGCGGCCACCCTCAAGCAAGGGCGAGCAGCCCCATACCAACGAAGGCAACCGCAACGCAGGCCATCGTGACGACCCGGCCTGCAAGGAGTGCGCGCACCCGCTGCATGTGGCTTCGCACCGGAAACCATCGCCCGTGGGCGCGTGCGCAATGGCGCATGTGGGAGGCCAGGGCTTCGACATCGCGCCCGATGAAATCGATCTGAGAATGAGTGAGAGACTGCGGTAGCGACATGGCGACGGCTCCTGTGTTACGACTTCGAGCTGCCGCGCGATTGCGAGAGGACTGTGAACGTCTCCCGACCGTACGCTCTTTAATGACCTTACGGGGCTCTGTTTTGATGATGTGCCGTAGGACGGGGGCTCCATGTTCGATTCAACGCCGCCGTGAGCGATCTTTGTCGCCTGCGATCGGAGTGGGGCGAACGACGCAAGGGGCGTCTTCTTGCGCGCCAACAGACCGTTTGCATCCGGCTGCGCTGCAACAAGATGGACCTGGTGGCCAACCGCTCCAGGCTCTCCTGCGACGGGGTCATTGGGCTGTCCTGGTCGTCGCTCCATCAGGACGCGCGAGGCGACCTCCCAAGGGATCGCCGGCTGTGGCCGTGCGTATGCGTCTGGCGAAGGAGTTCGATGCGGGGGAAGTGTCCGGTGAGTGCAGCAGGCCGACCGTCGCGGATGATAGGAAAGATCGAGGCCGCACCTGACGGCGCTCGCTGGCGGAGGGCTCGTGCAGGTTTCCTTCCCTGCTGCGCTCGCGCGCGGAGACACCGTGCCATGGACAAATAGGCGTGGCATTTTGCAGGCTCCTTGGATGTTCGGCATGCCGACGCCCACGCTCTTGTGTGCACCTGCGCCTGTGATCGCGGCTCCAGCAGCTCAAGCGCTGAAAAGTATGGGATCCATTCTCGATCTGCAGGCGTTCTTGCGCTGTACTTCGAGCGCCGAGACCAGGATCCATTTCATCGGATCGAGTTGAAGCGCCTCGGCCACCTCGCCCGCGTTCATCGGCGAAGGCGACCTCCCGCAGTGCACCGCACGCCGGGCGTGTTCTGAGAGGCCGATGCTGCGCGGCCACACGTGCATGCCCTTCTGCTCGAGCGCCAGATTCTCAGGCCCGCGGTGGCGGGGTTTTTCGAGGCCGCCGGGGCGAACTTCGACGCTTCTCTCCGGCTGGCTGTTGCTTCGTTCCTGGCAAGTGGCACCCCTCGGAATCTCAGAACGCCCAGTTCAGGTTGACCTTGAATCCATGATCGCTGAGCCCGTCCCCGAACTGGCCTGAATACGAGGCGCTCAGCGCCAGGTTCGGACGCAGCTGCGTCTCGACGCCGGCTTCCAGCACGGCGACGTTCTTCGCCAGCGGCACGCCGGCGATGGTGAACGGCAGGCTGCCGCCGAACAAATGGGTGCTTGTCGGCACTGTGTCGCCGAACGCATGGCGCCAGCCCAGCATGCCGCGCAGCTTCATGCTTTCGCTCGCCTGCATGCTCGCGCGCACGCCCAGGGTCGAGAAGGTCGCATCGATGCTGCCGCCATGGCCGTAGAGCGCGGCGAAGCCGCCGTGCTCCATGAAGGCGTCGCTCTTGAGCGTCACATGGGCGAGCCCGGCAAAGGGCTCGAGCGTGGCGCTGCCCATCGCGAGGCGATGGCCGACTTCCCCGAACACCTGCGTCGTCGTGCTGTCGTACTTGCCCGTCAAGGTGTCGTTGAAGCCCGCAAACGCGGCGGAACGGCTCGTGTCCGTCTTGCTCCAGCTGTGGCTCGCGCCCAGGCGCAGCGCCGTGGCACCCCACTGCGTGCCGCCGTAGACGCCCAGGTGATAGCTGTCGGTCTTGCTGCTGCTGTTGCTTGTGCTGGTGTCTGCGCTCGCGCGGCTGTAGCCACCGAGCGCACCCACGCGCCAACCGGCGCCGATGCCGGTGTCCGCACCGACGAAGAACCCGCCGATGTCGCGCTTGAGCTTGGCCGCATTGCCGTCGCTGTCGATGCGGCCCCAGGAGCCGAACACCTGGCCCCAGCTGGATCGCGCCTGGCCGTCCTCGGGCGTGCAGGCCGTGCCGGCCTGTTGCGGTGTTGGCGCCGCACTGCCGGGTGCGCACGCCGCGCTGCGCAGTCGATCGATCGCGGCCTCGCGCACGAAGCGGCTGTCTTCCAGCGCCGCGGTCTTGGAGGAGGCATGGATGTCCGCCGACAGCTGGTTCAGCGCGTCGCGTGCCGCGAAGTCGTTGGGGAGCCACGCCACGGCGGTGGACAGCGGGTTGGCGCCCGGCAGGCTCTCCAATGCGCCGCCGACGGCCACCTGGTTGGGCGTGGTGGCGGGCTCGGTGAAGCTGCGTGTCTTCTGGGCCAGCAGGTAGACATGGTTCGCGTCGTAGCTGTCGGTCACGCGGACGAAAGCGCTCTCGGTGTCGCCCGTCAGGTTGTAGGTGCCGATGACGCCGCCGTCCGCGCTCAGCACCGTGTAGCGCGTGCCGATGCCGAAACTGCCGTTGCCCGTGCGGACCACCTGCAGGCGCGCGCCGCTTGCGATGCTCGCGCTGCCGCTCACGCGCAGCAGGTCCGAAGCCGTGGAGGCCGGATCGACTTCGACCTGGTAGGTCGAGCCCGCCTGCTGCGCGAAGTTGCCGTTGACGCTGAGCGTGCCGATGGAGTTGCCCGGTGCGACCGTGCCGGCGACCGTGGTGCCGCCGACCGAGCCCGAGCCCTGGAGCCGGCCCGCCGCCAGCACATTCATGCTGCCGCCGAGCGCGCCGTTGACCGCCAGCGTGCCGGCTTCGACGGTGGTCGCTCCGGCAAAGGCCGCGCTGTTGCCGGTGAGGTTGGTCATGCCCGTACCGATCTGGCGAATAACGCCGCTTCCGGAGATGTCGCCGCCAAGATCGAGCCGGTTCGCGCGGTTGAAGACGAACGTGCCATCGTTCACCACATTGCCCGCAACGGAGCCCGACGTACCGCCGCTACCAAGCTGCAGCGTGCTTGCGCCGTTGATCGTCGTGCCGCCGGTGTAGGTGTTGGTACCCGTCAGCACCTGCGTGCCGGCCGCAAGCACGAAGCTGCCGCTGCCTGCAATGGCGCCGCTGAAGGTGTCCTGTGCGGCGGTCAGCGTGAGGGTCTTGCCGCCGAGCGTGACGGCGCCGCTGCCCGAGAGGCGCCGCACGCTGGTGCCCGCCGCGCTCACGCCGGCAATGTCGAAAGTGCCGTTGGCGATGACCTGGCTCGAATCGGCGAGGGAGCCGGCGCCGGCAAGCGCGAGCGTGCCCGCGGAAATGGTGGTGCTGCCGGTAAAGCTGTTCGCGCCCGAGAGCGTGAGCGTGCCCGCGCCGGTCTTGGTGAGGCCGCCGGCGCCCGTGATGCCACTCGAGAGCGCGAGGTTGGCATCCGCCTGGAAGGTGCCGCCACCCGCGCCAAGGCTCACGGCCCGCGCCGAGGCAAAGTCCGCGCTGGTGCGCAGAGTGCCGCCGTCGAAGCTCAGCGCGCCGGCCGCATCGCCCAGGTTGGCGTCGCTCGACACTGACAGCACGCCGCCGTTCAGGAAGGTTCCGCCCGTGTAGCTGTTGGCGCCGCTGAGCGTCATCGCGCCGCCGTTCACGGTCAGCGTGTTGCCGGCCATGGTGCTGTCGATCTGCGCGGTGCCCGAGTTCATGGTGACGCTGTTCATGCCGCTGATGGCATAGGCTGCGCCGTGGGTGAAGCTGTTGGTGCCGAGGTTGAAGTTCAGCGCGTCGACGCCGTCGCCGGTGAGATTGCCGGCGATCGAGCCGCCCGCGATGTTGAGGGTGTCGGTGCCGCCGCCGAGCAGCACGGCGCCGGTGAGGGTGCCGGCGGTGGTGATGATGGCGTTGCCGCCGACCTCGTCAATGCCGTCGCGGACTAAGTCGCCGTCGCGCAGGGCGACGCCGGAAGCGCTGCCGTCGACGACCGCGCCTGCGCCGATGTTGACGGTGCCACCGGCCTTGGCAGCGGTGTGGATTGCCGCGCCAAAGCCGCTGCTGCCGATGAGGGTGCCGCCGGTCACCTCGACCGCATAGGTGCCGTTGGTGTTCGAAGCGAGGATGGCGTCGCCGTTGATTCCCTTGGACTCGACTCGGCCGCCAGTCATCTGCACCTGAGCCAGCCCCACACTGCCGTGGCGCGCCCAAAGCCCGATTCCTCCTCTGGACAGAACAGATCCGCCATTCATGGTGATGCTCGACGCCCCCGAGTTGTTGAGGCCCGACATGGTCGTGTAGACACCGGTATTGATTGTGTCAACCGTGCCCCCGTTGATCACGACGGCCGCAATGACGTTGCTATTGACGCCGGACGCGGTCGCACTCAGCCCAACACCCGAGCCCGTGTTCAGCACCGTGCCGCCGTTCATCGTCACGAGGGCGTCCGTTCTGTTGGTTCCACCCCCTTGCACCAGCACAGTAGCGGCCGACCCCGTGCTGGTGAGCGTTCCGCCATTGATGGTCACGGCCGCATGCCCGTCGGTCCCGTTGTGATCCACCGACACAGCCGAGCCGGTGGTGGTGATCGAGCCGATATTGGCCACGTTGACGTGGAGGGTCGCACCCACCGGGCCGACCGGCGAAGAAAGCGATACGCCCTTTCCCGAAATCACCATGTTCGGGTTGTCGAGGTTGAGCGTGAGCCCATTGCTGAGGGTGTAGGTGATGCCGCTGAGATAGCTGGTGCCCGAGCAGGTGAGCGTGTCTTGCCCGGCTGCTTCAACGCCGCACTCATTGGCAGCACGCGCCATCTGCGGCGATGCCGCGAACAACGCCACCGCAAGGGCAATGGCCGAAACCGGAAAAGCGGCGACGCTCGCCGATGGCGCGCGGCGCGGTGCGGCTGCGGGGCGTTCGTTCTTGATGGAGACGAGACGCTTGAGCCCCGCTTTGCCGTCGCACGATGTCATCTGAAAACTCCTTGGTACAGAAGCTCAGATCATCACGTGTTGAAACTTTTCTTACAAACAGACACGTATGTGGAAAATACTAACCTGTGCGAATTTCTGCCCGGTATGTGGGCTCATCGAGACAGCCTCACGGTCATGCGCACCAGTTCTGATCGTTTTTGATGTTTTTTCCTCGGTCCGTCCTGCGCGAACCTCCTGGTCTCCCAGGGCGCGCGGTCGAAACCGCGCCGCGCCCGTCCGCTGCAAGCGACATCAGCAACGGCCCCCGGCGACACGAAGAACCGGTCATTCCTGCGGGGTAAGTTCGGATGCGGTGGCCGCCTGACCTATCAGCCCCGCGCGGCGCTTGAAGCGAAACCGGTAGTTGTCGCCGCGGATCGTGGCGACGTGGCTTGCCCCACTCGGCCACCGATCGGTTGCTGGTCACCCGCATCGAGCCGCGCTCGTTACACGGCTTGCCAACTGGAAGAGCAGGTGCACCGTTCGCCTCGAAGGATCAGCCGCTGCTCAGACTGGCGGCACGTCCGAGGCTTCATCGGTGCCGACGGGGCGAAACACGGCCGAGTTCGGCAAGGCGCTAGGCATTTCCACGCGGATCGGAATGGCGCGGCGCGTTGGCCAGCGCTGCAGGGCCTTGGCGATCATTTCCCCGTGGCGCCGCGCCTCCAGGCGGGCGCCCTTGGGGTCGATCGGCGCGGGCCGCGCGACCGGCCGGCAGAACCAGCGCTGAGGGTAGATGTCGGCCTGGATGTTCTTGAGCGCCCGTCCGCGCGGATTGATTTCGGTGCCTTCGATGAAGAAGCCGCCCCGGACCTCGAGCATGCATGCGCGGTTGAGCAGCGGGATCACGTAGCTCTGCTGGTCGTCCGCGAGCAGCATCGCAATCATCAAGCTGCGGCCGGGCCGAGGGTCATGGATCCGCGGCATGTAGACCAGCTCTCCCACGCGGCGCGTGAGCTTCACCGCCTCCTTGCTGGAAAGCGCCTGACCTTCGAACAGGTATCTAAATACTTCGCAGTACACCTGTATGAATATAAGGGGTATCCTCTTAGCTCCAGAAGGTCTGAGTGACTGGATGAATATACAGTTATCCTATCCTTTTCGGCGCTGTTTTGCACCCGCCTGAATCACCTGCTGATAGGTCACCGGTGGGGTGACCACGGCCTGCTGCAAGAGTCG